>JACOSH010000414.1 GCA_016178945.1 Acidobacteriota bacterium | reverse complement strand
CGCCGAATCGACGGACGGTGGGCGCACCTGGAGCGAGGGCCGCGACTCGTCCTTTCCCAATCCCAACGCGGCGGTCGACTTCATCAAGCTGCGCAACGGCCACCTGCTGCTGGTCTACAACGACAGCATGAGCCAGCGCACTCCCCTGCGCGTGGCTATCTCCCGCGACAACGACCAGACGTATCCGGACCGGCGCGACATCGCCGCCGGGCGCGACTCTTACGCCTACCCGGTCGCCATCCAGACCCAGGACGACAAGATCCACCTCATCTACACTTCCCAGCAGCGGACCGTGATCAACCATGCCGTCTTCAGCGAATAAGCCCGGCTCGCCCTGGATGATCGGAATCGCCGGGCCATCCGGCGCGGGCAAGACGGCGCTGGCCGTGCGCGTCGCCGAAGAGCTGGGGGGCGCGGTGCTGTCTCTCGATCACTACTATTGCGACTTGAAGCATCTGCCGCTGGAGGAGCGCGCGCAAGTCAACTTCGACGATCCGGCCAGCCTGGATTGGGACCTGGCCGTGGAGCAACTCGCGGCGCTGCGGCGGGGAGAAGCGATCCTTCGCCCGGTTTACGACTTCGCGACCCACACGCGCACCGCGTCGAGCCAGCCGATGGAGCCCGGCCGCGCGTTGATCGTGGACGGCATCTTCGCCCTGGTCAACCCGGCGGTGTGGCGCCTCTATGATGTCACGGTGTTCGTCGAGCTGGAAGACCGGGTGTGCCTGGCGCGGCGCATGGAGCGCGACATCCGCGAGCGCGGCCGCACCCGGGAGTCGGTGCTGCGGCAGTACGCCGAGACCGTGCGTCCCATGTGCGAGCGCCACGTGCTGCCCACTCGAGCCCGCGCGGACGTGATCGTGCGCGGCGATCAGCCCGTCGAGCGCTCCGTGCACGCCATCCTGGCGGCCGTTAGGGAACGGTCCACGATCCCAGTGTCCGCCAGCCGCTGAACACTCCCCCGTCGCTCAGCGCGCCCATGTAGACGTTCTTCGACCCGCTGAAAGCCGGCTTGAACGTCAGCGCCAGTTGGAGCGTGAGGTTGTTGCCCGACAAGGTGGCCGAGGAAACGCCGGCATTGAGCGAACACTGGCTGTTCTGGAGCGCGCCCGCCGCCCCCAGAGTAGCGAACCCGATCCAGTCGGAGCCGCTGTCGTTGGCCAGCCGGATGGTGTTGGCGGCGCGGTCGTACTGGAGATAGCAGGCCGAAACGGACGTGAGCGAGGTCTGAAAGTCCAGATTCACCCAGGTCAAATCCGCGTAGCCGTTCGGATCGGTGTATGCGAAGGTGAACGTCTGGCTGGACCCCGAACCCGAGGAAGGAGTCACCGATACCGGCGCGGGCGGCTGCGGCGTCCCGGTGGTGACCGTCCACGCGCCCTTGATCTGCCAGCCGCTGAAGATCGAAGAGCGATTCAGCGCCCCCATGTAGATATTCCGGGCGCCGGCGAAGGCCGGCTTGAAGCTCAAGGGCAGGTTGAGCGTCAGGTTGTTGCCCGCGCCGGAGGCCGACGCGCCCGCCATATCCAGCGCGCACTGGCTGTTCTGCAGCGAACCCGCGCTGCCCAGCGGCGCGGAGCCCGCCCAGGCGCTTCCCGCGTCGTTGGCCAGGAGAATCACGTTCGTCGCCGGGTTGTATTGGAAGTAGCAGCCGCTCACGGCGGTCAACGTGGAGTGGATATCTAGATTGACCCAGGCGAGGTTGCCGTAGCCGGCCGGGTCGCTGTAGACCAGGCGAAACGACTGCGCCGGCCCGGACCCGGAAGACGGTGTGACCGAGACGGCCGAAGGCGCTTGTGGGCCGCCGGCGGTGACCGTCCAGGTTCCGCGCGTCTGCCAGCCGCTGAACAGGCCCACGCTATTGAGCGCCCCCATGTAGATGTTCTTGCCTCCAGCAAAGGCGGCTTTGAACGACAGGCTCAAGACCAGCGTCAGGTTGTTGCCCGCGCCGGAAGCCGACGACGCCCCGGCGTCGATCGCGCACTGGCTGTTTTGCAGCGTGCCGGAGGCGCCCAGCGATGCTGCCCCGACCCAGGCCGATCCCCCGTCGTTGGCAAGCTGGACCGTGTTGCCGGCGCGGTCGTACTGAATGTAGCAGGCCCCGATGGAGCTGAGCGCGGTGTGGATATCGAGGTTGACCCAGGTGAGGTTGGCGTAGCCGGCGGCGTCGCTGTAGACCAACGTGAAGGTCTGGCTGGCGCCGGAGCCGGAAGAAGGGGTGACCGATACCGGGGAGGGCGCCTGCGTGATCGCCGCGCCATACAGGTCTTGAATCCCGGCGATGTCGTCGGCGTGTAGCGTGGTGACGTAGCGGTAGTAGGCGTACATCACGGCCTGCGGATTGTCCGAGTGGGCCAGCCCGAGCGCGTGGCCGGCCTCGTGCAGCGCCACCGAGAACACATCGATGCCGGAGGGGCCGGCGGTCCAGGTTTCGTCGAGGTCGAAGTGCATGTCGCCGGCGATCGATTCCGGATTGGGCGGCGCGGGATAGAATCCGTGCGCCAGGATGCCGCCGGGACCGTCGAACGGAAACCCGTCGCCGTGATCTCCGCGGGCGAAGTGGATATAGAAGCTCCGCAAATCATTGGGCGCGGCCCCGGGGCTGAAGGTGATGTTCCCGAAGCGCGTCCATTCGGCCAGTCCGCGCAGGATTTCGGCCTGCGTGGTGGAGGCGCTGAGCGTGTTGGCGACGTTGCCGAACACGTACTTGAGCGCGGCGGGCGCCGGCGGAGTATGCGGCCATCCGGATCCGTACTTTACATACTGCCCGAGCGAAGCCTCCACCGTGAGGCCGCCCGGACAGGCCATCACGTCCGGACCGTCTTCCAGGGCTTCGGAGGCCGGGAAGATGTAGGCCACCTCATCCCAGGCGGCGAGCGACCGGATCGCGGGTGCGTTGCCCCGAATCAGGAGATGGTTCCGCGCCAGCCCGCGCCTCTCGAGAATTTCCAGGTTGTGCTCAGCGGCCAGCGCGCGCGCCTCATCGGGCTCCACGTCCCGATGGAACTCAACCACCGCGACACGCTGATCGCCAGTCCACAGCGCGCTGACCTTGTCGGCTGCCGCGAGGTGCCCGGCGGCGCGCAAATCCAGACCGTCCCAGTCGGCATCGTCCGGCGCCGACACCATCAGGGCATTGTCCGGGACATACCCGGTGATCGCCGCCCCGCGCCGCTTCAGCTCCGCGACCTGTTGAGGCGTGGGATAACTCCGGAAATGCAGAATGAGGTGGGAGCGCCCAGTGTTCCTTCGCTTCACCGGCCCGCCCCGATCATCCACCAGCCCCCGGCCGGACTTGAGGTGGATCGCCTGGCCCCAGCCGCAACCCACAGAGAGGAGGAATACACACCACCGCCTCGGCATGTCGAAACAATGCTCCTGCCAGGCTCATCGGACGAAATGGGCCGCTCACCGCTGGAGGCAAGCCCTTAGAATCCGGCCGGTGACTCTTGAGCGCTCGAAAGGGAAGGGAGATATTCCTGTGCGACGCGGCGTTGTACTCACAACGCCCCCACCCACACAAACGGGGCCCAGAAATACGGATGCTTCCACCCGGACTTGAGCAGGGCCAGCTTGGTTTCGCGCAGGGCCAGGCCGGGCGGGTGACCCTCGGCCATCTTCTGGTAGAACGCCTTCATGAACTCCAGCGCCGCCAGGTCGTTGACGTCCCACAGGCTCACCACCACGCGCGGCGTGCCGGCGTAGAGAAACGCGCGGGTCAGCCCCACCATGCCCTCGCCCTTCACCACCTTGCCCAGCCCGGTCTGGCAGGCCGACAGCACCACCAGCTCGGCGTCCAGCTCGAGGTTGAAGATCTCGCTCATGCGCAGCACGCCGTCTTCTTCGCCCGTATCGACCAGCGACAGCACGATCCCCGATCGTGCCGGCGCCCGCTCGTCGATCACCGCGTGGGTCGCGAAGTGGATGCGCCGGTAGCGGGAGAGCTTCTCGCGCTTGACCGAGGCTTCCGTGGCGGCCGGGCCGAGGTAGAGGGTCTGACGGTCCT
>JACOSH010000125.1 GCA_016178945.1 Acidobacteriota bacterium | reverse complement strand
ACCGCCGCGCCGCCGCGCACCAGGACGCGCGGATCGCCGCGCGCAGCCTCGCCAAACTGGCGGCTCTGGAACAATCCGCCGGCCATCGCGCGGAGGCGATCGCGCTGTACCGGAGAGCGCTCGTCCGCGAGGAGGAGGCTTCCGGAACGGATCACCCGCGGGTCGCCGGGCGCCTGAACGACCTGGCGCTGCTGGCCGATCCCAAGGAGGCAGGGCCGCTGCTGCGCCGCGCGCTCGCCATCCAGGAGAAGTCGCCCGGAGCGCGCCATCCGGAGACCGCGGCCACACTGAACAACCTGGCCAACGTCCTGCTGGCCGCGGGCCGCGCGGCCGAGGCCGAGCCCCTGGCACGCCGCGCGCTCTCCGTGCTGGAGGAGACGCTGGGACCCGGCCATCCCAGGGTCGCCACGGCCGCCAGCAACCTCGCCGACATTCTGCGCGTCCGGAAAGACTACGCTTCCGCGCGCCGCTACTACCAGCGCGCCCTGTCGATCGACGAGCGGGCCTACGGACCCAGCCACGCCGAGATCGCCGTGGATCTGGAAAACCTGGCCGGACTGCTCGACGAGATGGGACGCCGCGCCGAGGCGGCCCGCTTGCGCGCGCGCGCCGCGCGCATCAAGGTCTCGCGATAGGCCGCAGCGGCTTGCCCGGCGCGTACACGCCGATCCAATGATTCGCGAATCGCAGCTCCGGCCGCGGCTCGACAGCCGGCATGTGGCAGGCGGCGCACGTGCGGCCAGCCACGGCCGTCCGATGCCGCGGGTGCGCGTGGCAGCTTGAGCAGACGCGATCGTAGGAGGCTGCGTTGCGCTCCAAGCCCTGGTGCGGCGGATGGCACGTGAGGCAGGACAGCGCGCCGCCGCTCTTGGCGAAACACGCGCTCTCGGCCAGATAGAGGGGCTGGTGGCGCGTGTTCCACGGATTGGTCCAATCGGTGTCGCCTCCAGCGGCGGCGGGCTTACGGTGGCAGCTTCCGCAGAGTTGGTTCAACCCGGATGCGGAAAGGCGCTTGGGGTTGCGGATCGGCTTCCGGGACCGCGCGTGTTCCGAGCCCGGCCCGTGGCAGGTTTCGCACTGGACTCCGGGCTCGAACGGCTCGATCCGGAATCCGGCGCCGAGCCGCGGCGGGCCCGTGGAGTGGCACTGGAAGCAGCGCAGGATGGCCGCGCCGGGATCAAACGTGCGGTAGCGCTCGCCCGCCGCCGTGCGATGGCCGGGTGTCGGCGCCATGGACTTCGAAGCGGCGTACCAGCTCAGCCCATGCTCGAGGTAGAACTCGTCGTCCAGTTGACTGACGATCGTCACAGCCTGCGCGCCGGCGCCGAACGCCCATTCGCCAGGCGAGCCCGGAAACAAGGCGGCCAGTGAGTGCTGGGAGCCTCGAGAAAGCGAATGCGCATGCCCCGTCCGTGAGTGCCCCTCAGACTGCGCCGGATGGCAGGGGCGGCACGCGCTGCTGCCCGCGTACTGACCCGCTCCAACGCGGGCCAGCAGCAGCAGCAGAACGGCGGCTACCAGATGAATCGCCCGCTAAACTGGATCTGACGGCCGAAGATGCCGGCCCGCTGGGCCGTGATCCGGCCGAAAGTCGCCGAGGTCACGCTCAGGTCCGGATCCGCGCCCGTGAACGCGTTCAGCAGGTTGTATACTTCACCGCGCAGCTCGAATTTCACGCGCTCCTTGATGACCGGAAATTCCTTGGCCAGGGTCGCGTCGACGTTGACGTAGCGCGGCCCCTTCACGTCGTCGTACTGCAGCGGATTCTGGCGGCGCGTGAAGGCCGGCAGCACCTTGAACTTCGAGGTGTCAAACCAGCGGCCGCTGGCCGGCTCCGCGACTCCAGGGTCGCCTTCCACCAGCGCCCCGCCGAACCGCAGATAGGAGCCGCTGTTATACGTGAACAATGTGCTGGTCGACCAGCCGCCCAGAACCGCCTCCAGCGCCGGATGGGCGCCGGTCATGAACTTCCGGCCCTTGCCGAACGGCAGTTGGTAAATGGACGCGCCGGTAAGCCGGTGCCGCGCCTGGCGCGCCGGCTGCCAGGTCAGGTTTTGCAGGAAGTTGTCCTGCTCGTCGTAAAACTCCTGGTTGCGGGAACGATTGTAGTTGTATCCGATCACGAAGTTGAAGCCGTTCACGAAGGGCCGCTGGAACTGCATCTGAAGCGACCGGTAGCGGTTGTCGGCCCCGCCCCGCAGCGCCTCGGTCAGCGAAGTGTACTGAGGATAGGGCCGCAGCAGTTGATTCACCGCGATGTTCTGCTGCGTGCGCAACTGGCCCGGGAACTGGTTCGTGGGCAAGATGTTGAAGAACGGATTCCGGACCGATGCGGTGGTCTGCGTGCCGTTCTGGTAGCCGATGCGCGGATCGATCTGGTTCACGTCCCAGTTGTAGGGCTGGTTACGCCCCAGATTCATGAAGAAGGTGATGTCGGCCAGCACGCGGCCCGGCAACTGCCGCTGCAAGGTGACATTGAACCGGTCGTTGACGCCCGGGGTGAAGTCCTGCTGATACCAGGTGGTCGGCCCGCCCAGGTTGGTGTAGCGGCCAAACGTCTTTCCGGTCACCGGCGTCAACCCACCCGGAAAGGGATCGGACACCCGCTGCTGCGGAACGCCTTGCAGCGGCGCCAAAGTCGTGGAGGTTGCGTCAAAGCCCGGATAGTTCACGCTGCCGAGAATGTCCAGCCCCTGCGTCAGCGTGGCCGGCACAATATAGCGCGCCCAGCCGAGCCGAAGCGCGGTCTCATTATTGACGCGCCAGGCCAGGCCGATTCTGGGCATCAACAGGCCCTTGGGCGCGTTCCATGAGCTGGGATTGCCGTCGCCGGTGAAGATCCAGGCGCCGTTGAAGACGGGAGGCGCGGTGCGAAGCGCCGTCGCCTGTGCGGGCAGTTGCGGCGCGTTGGCTCCCTGGAACTCCGCAATCGGGTTGGCCAGATCCAGGTAGCGCGACAGCCGGTATTCGGGATCGCGCATGCCCGTGTAGAATTCGTAGCGCATGCCGATGTTCAGCGTCAGGCGCGAGGTCAGCTTCAAGTCGTCCTGGAAGAAGAGGCCAAAGAAGTCGACTCGCGGCCGCTGAATGGGGATCGAGGAGATGGTCGAGTTGCTGTCCAGAACGCCCAGCAGAAAGCTGGCCCACGCGTCGCCGCTCAAGGCGGTGTTCGGATTGAGGTAGGTGTTCGCCGTCAAATCCGGGCGGAAATCGAAGGCCATGGGCCGGGGACGCGCCGCGTTCACCTTCTCCTTGCGATACTCGCCGCCGGCTTTCATGTAATGGCGCCCCACATTCTTGGACATCTTCGCCTCGAGATTGTACGAGTCCGGCTCCTGGTACCAATACCCGCTCTTGCCGATGGTGGTGTTGCCGGTGGCGGCGGCGGAAGAGTTGGTGGCCGCCCGGACCGTGATGCCCGGATAATAGATGTCGGGGAGGTCGGCCAGGTAGGGCTTGTACCAGGCATTGCCTGCCCAGAATTTCTCGAGGTCCGCCGGCTTGAGGGTGGCCTCGGGCACGCCGAACGAGTCGATGATGGCGTTATACGCGAAACGGAAATTCAGCACGGTGCTGGAGTTCATCGCGTAGACGGCGTCTCCCGAGTAGCTGAGGGCGTGCCGCTTGGAGCCGTCCACCGGCACACCCGCCGCGCCTCCGGTGAAGTCGTCCCACTTGGTGAACGTTCGAAACTGCGTGTACCGGCCGAACACTTTCAGCTTGTCGCTGGCGTTCCAGTCCACCCGATCCATCAGGTTCCAGTAACGGAAGCGGTTGGCATAGCCGGCCAGGAAGTTGTTGAAGCCCGTGAATCCGGCGCCCGGAGCGTTGGGCTTCCAGAGATCCCCGAGGACCTTCTTGGACGTCGCGTCGAGCCGGTTGCCCGGGATGAGGTTGCCGGCGAACGGCTGCCGTGTCACGACGCTGCCATTGGTCTGAGTGGTGTACGGATCAAAGATAGTCCGCAGCCCGCCTTGCGTGTTGAGCGATTTCGAAAAGTCGCCGGTCGCCTCCAGCGCAGTGGGCATGGTGTAGAGGACGCTCTTCGGCTCAATCGTGCGCCAGCCCTCATAGGCCACAAAGTTGAACAGCTTGTTCCGCTTGATCGGATTGCCCTCCGTGACTCCCCAGGTGTGCTGCCGCGTCAGGTTCTTGCCCCGCGTGGTGCGATCCGCCAGAGCGTTCAACGACGGATTGCGGCCCAGGTAGTAGGCCGTACCATGGTATTCGTTGGTGCCCGACTTCATCTGCATGCTGATGACGCCGCCCGCGCTGTGCCCGAACTCGGCGTCGACCGCGTTCTGTTGCAGGTTGACTTCCTGCACCGCGTCCATGGGCGGGGTGTAGCTGGATTTCTGGGTGGTCATCGACGGCGCGCCGTCCAGGATGATGTCGTTCTTGCGATCCGTGTTGCCGCCGATGTCGAACTGGTTCGCCGCCCAGTGATGGTAGGGGCTCTGCTCGTTGGTGGAGTTCACCACGACGGCGGGATTCAGGGCAATCAACAGGAAGGGGTTGCGGTTGATCACCGGCAGCGAGTTGGCCATTTTGGTGTCGAGTGTCAGGGCCATGGTGGTGGTGTTGAACTGCACCGATACCGGCGAGGCCTCCACCGTGACCGATTCGCGCGCGCTGCCGATGTCGAGCGCCGCGTCCACGGTCACGTCGCCGCGCGCCTGCACCAGGACGTTGCGTTGCACGAACTGCTTAAAGCCGGTCATCTCGACCGTGACGGTGTAGTCGCCGGGCAACACGAAGTCGAACAGATACTTCCCTACCTGGTTGGTCGGCTGCTGCGCCTGCACGCCGGTCTTTTCGTTGCGCAGCGTCACGGTGGCCCCGCCGATCACGGCGCCGGTCGCATCCGAGACCAGTCCCTGCACCCGTGCTCGCGTGTCCTGAGCCGACAGCGCGCCGGCGAGAATTACCACCAAGGTTGGAACAGTCCAAAAACGATTCATACTCCCTCCAATACCTTGCCGCTCGCGGAGGCGTCCGGCAATTTGCTATAGCATACCACCGAGGCAAAGCGCCGGGGAGAGGAGGGCCCTTTACCATCGGTCCATGCCGCTGTAGGTGTTCGCTTTTCGCAGCTCGATTCGGTGGAGCCGCGCAGCAAGCTTCACACCGAGAGATGGCCAGGTTGTTCGAGGTTGGAGATGGAGGGCTACCAGCGCCAGGTTACCGTGATTGGAGGGCAGAAGAAAGACGCTTCCAAACTCTTGCCCCGGGTGCCAGGGAGCCACGGCTCCTTGATGAGTTCCGATGAGCCGGGGCTTGTCGATCTCGGAATGGCGCGGGTCCGGAGCTGTGGCCACGCTGGCCGGATTTCGCGAAGATCGAATGCCGGCTTCCTCCGTTCGAGTTGGCAGCCATTGCGTCGAACGTGGTCGAAGAGTTCGTGCCGCTTCACGACCTTGACGCACCGGCCTCGACCGAGAGCGGAACCAGTTCGATTAAGTCGGCGTCCGGTGCGGCCGCTTCCGGGTTCGGGATAGGAAGCGGCTTGCCCTCCTCCAGATATGTCTGCGCGATGTCCTCTAGCGCGCTGGCGGCCATCAGACGGGCGTCAGCCAGGTCGAAGCCCTGACTGAGAACCCCAGGAAAATCCAGAACTTCTGCCACGACCATTCGATCCTGACCGCGGGGGAGGTAATAGGCCACGTGGTAACGGAGCATGCCTCTCAGCATAACGAAAACAGAATGTCACAGCCAGGGTCGCATGCGAGTGGTCGAGATTCTGGAGCCCCGAGACCATTGAAGATCATCACCAGTCGCATCAGGCTGAATTTATTGTCGAGGATGCACGGTATACGTGTGCGTCACCGAAGCAAGATTCGGATCTGGAATCTTCGCAGATCTATTCAGGGATCGACTTCATGTAGTCCCCTGCCTTCAGGGCAGCCGCGTGCTCTGGTGCGCGACCAACTGCCAGCGGCCCTGTTTCTTTGCCCAGACCCGGAGAAAACGCGCCTGGAAACTGTTGGTCTGTCCTTGCGAGGCAACCTTCATTTTGGGAGCGCTGGCGGCGATGGCGGTGTCGCCGTAGAGCCGCACCGTGATCTGATCGTAGTCCACGCCCTGATACTGAATCGATCCGGACTTCACGGCGGCGATGAACTGCGCCTTGGTCTCCAGGCGTCCGGACGAGTGTGTGTAAGTCAGATCGTCGGAGAGCAGCTTCTCCAGGGCGGCGATGTCGCCGCGCATCGTCGCCGCGGCCCAATCTTTTTCACTCTGCCGGACCTGGGCGGCATCGTCCTGGGCCAGCGCGGCGCAGGCAAACAGGGCGCACAAGCAATAGAATCTCATGGGGAACTCCCTGGATCGTAGCATAGCAGCCGGGCTGTTCGCGGCGCGGGAAACCACAACAAGTGGCCGAAAAATCCCCAGCCGCTGCGTGCGCTGCGACCCGTTGGATTCGAGCGACTCTTCCCACTCCGGGTTGGCGCGTCAGGCCAGCTTGCCAGTCTTCCACTCCAGGGCCACCAGCGATGCATCCGGTTGGTTGCGGCCGTCGAAGCCATAGAGGTAGCCGTCCTTGTGTATGGCGGTGTTCCAGTGCGTGCCCAGATCGCTGGTAGTCCAGGCGACCGAATGCGCGCCGTTCGGCAACAGGTTGAGCAGCGCGCCACCGGTCCGGTAGCTGGCCGAGATGAAGACCTGGCTGCCCGCCACCACGGGGACGCGGCATTCACCGATTCGACGCTGCGGCTGCGGCAGGGGAACGGGAAGTCGACCGCGCCATTGGCCGGATCGATCGACATCAGCCCGCCCGTGGGCGGACTGCTCCGCAAACACAACACGCGCCAGGCGCCCTTCGACCGTAGCCGACACCGGCGAGGGCATTCAGCCGCTCATGCCGCCATTTCCCGCAATATTTCCGGATGCAATTCTGCCACTCTGATAAGTGTCTTTGCCGCGCCGCTTGGTTTGCGGCGGCCTTGCTCCCACTGCTCCAGCGTGCGCCTAGAAACGCCGAGAAGTCGCGCGAACTCTGCCTGTGAAAGGGCGGATTTCAAGCGTGCTCGCAAGATCGGCGAACGCGGCTCCACCTTGATCCGTTTCGCCCGGCCAGCCTTGATCTCCCGCACGCCGTCCACGACCTCCTGCCAGATATCGCGCCCAGTTTCGAAACGGGCGAGCGCCCGTCCGGTCAGCTTCTTAGTCATGTCGGAACGCCTCCTTCAGTTGCTTGACAATATGGGCAGGCACGTTCTCCTGTTTGGCTTTGGCGTACAATGCCAGCATCCAGAACTCGTTGGGCTCATAGCGCGAAGTAGAGCACCCGCAAACCACCACGCTTGCCGGCGCCTCCAGCGGAGTTTCCTCACGCCGCCAGAGCCCCGAACGACGTTCCCTGCTTCCGGGTTCTGCATCATGAACTCCTGCAGCTCCGCGTATTCATCGTCATCGAGGTACAAAGCGCGCATGCTTCCAAACGCTGCCGACTCGATGAACGTGAACACAAGGCCATACTACGCCTTTGGCGTAGTCCTGTCAAAGGCCCTCGCTACCCACGCACGCAGCCGCTGCCTGCGGCAAGGGGGAACGTGACGTCACTGGAAGCGTTTCTTCACCAGGAACCACAGGTTCATGAAGCCGTCCCGCCAGGGATTCAGCTTGATCTCGCCCAGCCGCGAGGAGTACTGGATCGAGATCTCGCCGAAGCGGACGCGCGGGCTCTTGAGGGCCTCGATCTTGATCTCCTCGGAGAAGGCCATCCCGTCGGACTCCAGCCGCATGCCCTCCAGGATCGAGCGGCGGAAGACCCACATGCCGGATTGCGAGTCGCGCACCCAGCGGAAGTACAGCACCGACATCGCCAGCGACAGAATCAGGTTGCCGATCTTATGCTTCAGACTCATGGCCCTGGGGTCGCGCACCGGGAAGCGGGAGGCGTTCAGAAAATCCACTTCCAGGTGCAGGAAGGCCTCCAGCAAGTACGAAATGGCGTCCGGCGGATAGCTGTGGTCGCCATCCAGCGTGACGATCACGTCGCCGGTGGCATCGGTGAAGCCTCGCTTGTAGCTGCGCCCGTACCCACGCACTTCCTCCCTGATCACCTTGGCGCCCAGCGACGCGGCTACCTCCGAGGTGCGGTCGGTGGAGGCATTGTCGACCACGATCACTTCGTCGACGAACTCCGGCATTCTCTTCAGGACGCGCTGGATGCCCTGTTCCTCATTGAGGCAGGGGATGATGACGGTGATGCGGAGTTCTTTATACATGCTGATAGAATGGAGGGGTGATGCGAGGGATGGCGTGGCCGGCTTCCGTGTTCCTGATCGCGCTGGGCGCGCCCGCGCTGGCGGTGCAGGTCCAGTCGGTGTACCTGCTGCCGATGAGCAACGGCCTGGACCAGTTCGTCGCCAGCCGGCTGGCTGCTTCCGGCGCGCTACACGTGGTCGCCGACCCGCAGAAGGCCGACGCGGTCCTGACCGACCATCTGGGCGAGGGTTTCGAACAGCGCCTCACGGAGCTGCTGGACCCCGGGGAGGCCAAGGCCAAGAAGGAGGAAAAAGACAAAGACAAGGCCCAGCGGTTCACCTCGTTCGGACGCGGCAAGGGGACCATTTTCCTGGTCGACGCCCGGACGCGGCTTGTGATCTGGTCTTCGTACCACAAGCCCAAGAACAGCAGTCCCGACGAATTGAACCGCGCGGCCGGCCGCATCGTCGCGCGCCTCAAGAAGGACCTCCAGCCGAAACCGTAGCGCCCCTTTTTTCCCGCAGCGCGTCGCGGTAACTCTCCACCAGCTTCCGGGTAATCCGAGCCATGTCCCAGTTTTGCTCGACTTCGGTCCGGGCGCGCAGCACCATCTCGCGGGTCTCCTCCGGGCCGGCCAGCACGCGCAGGACGCGCTCGGCGAATCCGTCCGGATCGTCGGCCAGCAGGCAGAACTCGCCGTCGACGCGCGCCAGGCCCTCGGCGCCGATCCGCGTGGAGACCACGGGAATGCCCGCGGCGAACGCTTCCAGGAGTTTCACCCGCACGCCGGAGCCGTTCCGGATCGGGCAGAGGAACACGGCGTGCTTTGCCAGCGGCTCGCGGATATCCTCCACGAATCCGGTGAATTCCACGGCGGCGCCGAAGTCGGCGTAGGCATGCGCAGGAGGAGGGTCGGGCCCGACCACCACCAGCTTGGCCTCCGGCCTGTCGCGCAAGATGCGGGGGAGCACCTGGCGGACGAACCAGTCGACGGCAATCTGATTGGGGGCGTGCCGGAATCCGCCCAGGAACAGCATGGTCGAGCTGTGTGCCGGACAGCGGTCTTCCACGCGGTACCGCGTGGTGTCGATGCCCGCCCTCAAACCGGGCTGGATCCGCCCCGCCATCGACGGCAGGAAAGACTCCAGGTACTGGCGGTTCTCCACCGTGCACACCTGCACGCGATCGCAGCGCCGCAGCATCCTCAGCTCATAGTGCAGCGCGCGCAGGTACTCGAAGCGGGCGGCGATCTTTTCCAGAGGGCTGCGCATGTACTCCAGCGCGCGGGCGATCGACTGGAAGTAGATATCGTGCTCGAAAAGAATCGACGACAGCTTGTGGAACTCGCCCAGGTACTGAGCCAGCGGGGTGTACTCCAGTTGCACCACGTCGATGTTGCGGGTGTAGATCTGGCGGTGAACCAGCCAGGCCAGATCGTCGTTCTGAAACTCGCGCACGGCATGCGGCACGATGGACCCGAAGTACTTGACGCGCCCCTCCATGCGGACCAGGAACTCGGTGGAGGCGCAGAACTCGCCCAGCTCCTGGTTGGCGGGAAGCTGGTCGGAGTGGTCGAGCAGGGCCAGCACATGCACCTCGGCGAGCCGGGCCAGCTCGCGCAGCGTCTGATACATGAAGACGCCCCCTCCATGCACGGGGGGACAAATCGGGTAAGGGGAGACAAACAGCACGCGCGGCCTTTCGGGCGCCCCGGAGATGGGCTCGAAGCAGTCACGGAAGTAACCGCCCAAAGGGCGAAGAAGGGCTTCCGTATCGCTGACCGCGGCCAAGCCGCGAGCGCGCCAGCGTGAGACTACCGCCCGCGGCAGCCGGCGGAATGCGCGCCACAGGCCGTCGAGCGTGGGCCGCGGAGGCGCCTCGCCGAACAGCGCGCTGACCACTACCCCGGCCCAGGCGAAGAAAAAGTGTCCGGCCAGGCGCGGCGTTTCATGGATATTCTTCCAACAGAACAGCAGGTAGTTCTTGTTCAGGACCGCGTCGATCTGTTCCTGGCGGAAGCGCTTCCCGATGGTTCCGCGGTGCTCGTGGAAGACCACGCTCTGGGGCTGGTAGAGCACCTTCCAGCCGCGCTTCCAGGCCAGGTAGCCGAGATCGGTGTCTTCCATGTAGAACGGCTCAAATAGCGGGTCGAATCCGCCGAGCTCCAGGAATTTGCGGCGATCGAAGGCGCAGGAGCCGCCGCCGCCATAAAAGCAGGGATACAGGCCGGTGACGGCGGGATCGTTGCGGTGCCGCACCCGGATCTGGCCGTCTTCCCACCAGCCCTGGGTCAGCCCGGTCTCCTCGCGGAGCCGGTCCGGAGCAAAGAGGATCTGGCAGGAGACGGCGAAGACGCGCTCATCGCTGAAGCCCTCGAGCAGCGGTGCAAGAAAATCCGGCTCCACCCGCATGTCGCTGTTGAGCAGCACCACCACGTCGTTCGCGGCCGCCCGGAAACCGGCATTGGAGCCGCCGCCGAAGCCCAGATTGCGCTCTAGCGCCAGGACCTTCACGCGAGGAAATTTCTCGCGCAGCATCTCCGCGCTGCCGTCCGAGGAGCCGTTGTCGACTACCACGATTTCGTTGGCGGGGTTTCCGGCCAGGGCGGTTTCCACCGAGGGCAGATATTTTTCCAGGAGGTCGCGCCCGTTCCAGTTGGGGATGACCACGCTGACGGCCGCCGTGGAGGGCTTCCGATCGCGACGGACGGCGGGCCTGCCGAACAGCTTCCACACAACATCGACAAAGAGCAGCGCCAGCGCGCTGATGGCGACCAGCAGGGGGGAAATCAGCAGCAGCGGGAGAGACCGCAGGAGGCGGGCCAGGGCGCGCATGTCAGCGTTCGAGCTCGGGGCCCAGCCCGAACCTGCGGCCCAGCTTGATCCAGCGCGAGCCTCGGACCAGGCTCAACTGGGCCTCCACCGCGGCCTTCTCCGATTCCAGCCGCCGGGCCCAGGCGGTCCGTTCCTCCACGGTGTGCTCGGCCTGGTGCAGCAGATCGACGCATTGCTGGAGCTGGGCGCCGCGCTCTTCCAGCTCCTTGCTCAATCGCGCTTCCGTGTCGCGCGCCCACTCGGTCTTCCGGACGTTCTCGGCCTCCAGCTCGGCGACCTTGGACTCATAGGCCCGAGCCATCTCCCGAGCGGCTGTCTGCTCAGCGCCCAGCTCGCTCTGCAACTGCTCGACCCGTTCGCCGCACTCGGCCAGCTCGCGATTCAGGCTCTCGGCCCAGCGGTTGCGCTCCTGGAGCTCCTCGGTCTGCCGGCGGAACATGGCCAGCACCCGCTGGTGATCCTCATTCAGCTCCGCCAGCTCCCCTTTGGCCTTTTCCAGCCACTGGTTCTTGATCCGGAGCTCCGCTTCGAGCAGCGCAATGTGGCGCTCGCGCGCCCGCAGCACGTTGGCCGCGCTGGGCACGTAGACGAAGGTGGGCGCTCCGGTCTGGGGGCGCGACGCGCACACCGCAACAAAAAAATGAGACTCCGGCGGCGCGCAGGTTCCCTCCACGCGCACCTCGGAGGTCGCATCCGGCTCCACCGGCTGGAACACGACACCCGCCGCGTGGTTTTCCAGGAAAAGCGACACGTGCGGGAAGACCGCCGCCAATTCGCTCTTGAACTCCTCGAACTCGAATTCGTGCACGTGAAAGGGATTGGGGCCCGCCCGTTGGCGCGACTCGGCGTAGTACAGCTTGTTGGGCGTGGACACGATGAACTGGCCGCCGGGCGCCAGCACCCGCCGCGCTTCCCGGAGAAATCCGCGCCAGTCCTCCAGATGCTCCAGCACCTCGAAGGCGATGACCAGATCGATGGAACCATCGCCAGCCGGCAGCGCCGAGCAGTCGGCCTGCTCGAACCGCAAATTGGGCTGGGCGTAGTGCTCACGGGCATATTCGATCGCTTCGGCGGCCCGGTCCACGGCCAGGACATCCGCGGCCGCCCGCGCCAGCTCCAGCGCGCCGAAGCCCACGCCGCAGCCCGCGTCCAGCACGCGCTTGCGCTTGCTGAGGCGCGCGGCGAACACATAGCGCGCCAGATGCTCGTTGAGCAGGTCGGCGTCCACCTGCCCGGGGATCACCCGCTCGCCGGTAAACTCACCCAATCTTGCGCTCCTCCTGGATCAACCGCGCGTTCAGCTCCACGCGGCACGGCAAATGGAGAAACCCGTAGATCTGGCCGTCGCTGGGACCCATCTGCAAGGCGATGGCGTTGTCGATCCAGTCGCACATGGTGTAGCCGAGCAGCGTACCGTCGGCGATGGCGGGCGAGAACGAAAAAGCCCCTGGATAGAGCTCCGGCAGCTCCAGGTGAAAGTCCACCGTGCAGATGTCGCCCGGCTGCATGGGCGGCATTTCGAAGCCCTCCCGCGAAGTATTGGCGCCGCTGAAGTCCAGCCCCAGGTGATTGCGCATCATGAAACCCACGATGGGCAGGGGGATCTCTTGCTTGGCCCGCACGCTGATCCGCACCACCATGCGCGATTGCGGCTCCAGCACGTGCAGGGGACGGCCTTCGGGGTCGAGGACAGCGATGCCGATCACCTCGGCGCGGCCGTCGCCGTGGCGGTGGTCGATGTTGGGAATCCGGTCGGCGATTTCGGGCGCCCGCACGCTGGCCGTGCCGGTGCGCTCGGCGGGCTTCTTGTGCGTGAGGTAGGCGGCGTCTTTTTCGACCATCCTGGCCAGGTATTTCGAGACAACCAGGTCCGGTTCTCCGATTTCGATCACCCGTCCCCGGTCGAGCCACATGGCCCGGTCGCCGAGCGCCTTCACGTCGCCGGTGGCGTGCGACACAAACAGGATGGTGATGCCGCGCGCCCGCATCTCGTGCACCTTGCGCATGCAGCGCTGGCGGCAGTAGATATCGCCCACCGCCAGCGCCTCGTCCACCAGCAGGATCTCGGGGTCCACGTGGATAGCCACCGAGAAGGCCAGCCGCACCACCATCCCGCTGGAGTAGGTCTTGACCGGTTGATCGATGAAATCGCCGATCTCGGCGAAGGCCGCGATTTCGGCGAACTTCTGGTCGATCTGGCGCGTGGAAAACCCCAGGATCGAGCCGTTCAGGTAGACGTTGTCGCGCCCGGTGAACTCGGGATTGAAGCCCGCGCCCAGCTCCAGCAGCGCCGAGACCCGCCCGTCGACGCGCACCGTGCCGGCCGTGGGCTGCAGGATGCCGGCCACCATTTGGAGCAGAGTGCTCTTGCCCGAGCCGTTCTCGCCGACGATGCAGAAGGTCTCGCCGCGGCGGATCTGGAAGCTCACGTCGCGCAGCGCCCAGAAATCCTTGTGGAACTGGAACCGGCGCGGGGTAACCAACTCCTTCAGGCGGTCGCCGGGCGACTCATAGATCGGGTAGCTTTTGGAGACACCTTGAAACTCAATCGGGTGCACGGAGGTCGTCAGTACTCAGTGTAGCGAAAACGAGGGAGGGGAACCGAGGACGGGCAAAATAAAGGGCGGCCGCCTGCTCCTAGCTGGACGATCCAAGCTACGAATCGCATCCCCGGCTGTACGATACCTGGTCTTTGCGGCAGTTTACGAGCCGCGTGCCTGGGTTGGGCTCAAGGCCGCGTTTTGGCACTATCAGGCTGGCAGCCGGTCAGACGGGAAGCAGGTAGCCGCCCCTCATGTGGTGGATTTCTATTGCCAATCCTCCTTTTTTTACGTCTACTCTATGAGCCTGCGGCGTAGCCACAGGTCAACTTCCACTATCAATATGCACCCGCGCCAGGGGCCTGTCAAGGGGCAAGTTTCATGCCATCCGGAGGGCGGCGCTATTTCGGGAAGCCCTCCGCGCGGATGCCCGGGATGATCCGCAGCGCGTTCTTGTAGTACAGCTTCTTCAGCACGTCGTCGGGCAGCTCCAGGCCGTACATTTTCCAGAAGGCGTGGCGCTTGCGGTAGTAGTCGAAGTACTCGTCTGCGCTCTCCAGCACGCGGAAATAGTAGTGATATTCGGTCGGCTCCCAGATGTCCTTGCCGAACAGCACGCGATCCTGATGGTCGATGAACCACTGGCGCGCAAAGCGCGGCTGGCGGCCCAGCTCAGCCAGCACCGCGCCGATCTCGGTGTACATGTTGGGGAGCTTGTCCATGAGCCGGCCCAGCTCGCCCAGGTTGCCTCCCATCCAGCCCAGGTGGGCGTTGATGAAGATCGTCTTGGGGTGCCTGGCGAACAGGTTGTGTTGCTCGCCGATGATGGTTTCCCAACTGTCGTAGCGATCCGAGGGACGCGCCCGCGACGGGAATTGCTTCAGCTCCAGCCAGCGCTCGTTGTATTTATCCTGCGGCTGGAAAAAAGGAGCCGGCTCGGCCGTGTGGATCAGGACCGGGATTCCGAGCCGGGCGCACATCTCCCACACCGGATCGAAGCGGGGATCGTCGACGTGCACGCGCCGCCCGCCGCCGTCCTTCAGATCCATGCCAAAGTTCTTGAAGAACTTCAGGCCGCTGGCGCCGTTCTTCGCGTCCTGCGCCAGTTGCCCGGCGGCGAGATGGCCGTAATTGGGCGCGTCGATGCCGCCGAAGGCGTTGAAGTCCAGGTTGGCGAACCACACGAAGCGATCCGGGAAGCGGCTCTTCTGCGCCTCCAGCCCTTTCTTCAGCCGTTCTCCGGAACCGCCGCTCAACTGCACCATCACGCGCAGGTTGATCGAATCCATATCCTTTACCAGCCTGTCGAGACACTCCGGCGTCTGGCAGCGGTTCTGGTGATTGTGGACGTCGATCAACGGGTACTTGGCGCGCGTCTTGGGATGCTGCGGAACCACGAGCGTGGATTTGGGCTCGTACTCCTCGATGGTCATGGTCTGAGCGGCCAGAACACCGGCCAGCAGGGCGGCGAAGGACAGGAATCTCATGGGCTTTGGATTATGGTAGCAAGTTGACTGTTCAGGCGCGGGAGCTTTCGCAGCGCTGTGCCCAGGTCTGCGGCGGAAGGCCTGTGTCAACGGCCTCCATGGTGATGCACGCAGCGGGGACCTGACCGGCGTCGAGGCGCGCGATGGGAGTCGAGGTGATCCGCTGGCGGATCTCGGCGGCCACCTCGGGCGGCGTGCGATGCCCGTTCACATGGATGCACTGGTGCGCTCCGTCCCAGCAGGCGACAAAGCAAAGCTGGCATCCAATGCACTTGTCCGCGTCGATTCGCGCCACAATCTTGTGGTTGAGGTTGAGATCGTTCCAGTTCACCACGCGCGCGAGGCTGGAGCAGCGAAAATCGGCGAGGGTCTGGAATCCCTTCTGGTCCATCCAGTTGGCGAGCCCGTCGATCATGTCCTCGACGACGCGGTAGCCGTAGTGCATCACCGCCGTGCACACCTGGACGCTTTCGCAGCCCAGGAGCAGGAACTAAGCCGCCTCGCGCCAGCCCGAGATGCCGCCGATGCCGGAGACCGGCAGCGCCCCTTCCGGCTCGCCGGCGAT
>JACOSH010000431.1 GCA_016178945.1 Acidobacteriota bacterium | reverse complement strand
GGGGCGTTGGGGGTTTTCGGCATGAACGCCCACCAGTGCCAGGACACTGCTGGCCAGGCCGGCCAGATGGTCGTTGAACAACTCGGTCAGCCACGGTTCATGGTGCATACACGAGCTCGAAGAGGATTTCCAGAAGGACGGCCGCCACCGGTACAAACAGCCCGATGAGCCCCGCCGTCAGGCTCAAAGTGGAATATTTCACTATAACATAGCCGCCCAAACCCAGCAGCGCGTAGCGCAGGCCGTAGAGGACGACCGGGAGGGGGCGCACCGGCTGGGGCGCTCCGCCCAACAGGTTCACGATCCGCTTCAGCCAGCGGTAGTTCAGCCAGGAGGCCAGCGCGCCGATCAGGAAGGCGGCAGCGGCGCGCCAGCCCCAGCCGGCCCAGGCCGCAATCGCGCCGGCTGCCGACAGCGCGGCCATCCACCGGTCGATCCGGGTCATCACGCGCTCAAGATCCATTATCGTCGCGTGTGTCGCGCTGGATCTGGCGGATCAATTGCGTGAATCCCGAGGCGATCCCCAGGATCAAGAAGACCAGGTAGAGGAAGTGCGTGCCGAAGGCTTTGTCGAGCAAGTAGCCGATCGCGTAGCCGGCCATGGTCGCGATTGGCAGCAGAAACGCCAGGGAGCTGTACTCCCCCACCATTCTCATCCAGTTCCGCTTGGCCACAACTCCTAACCTCTAGCCCCCTTCAGGGTGTGCTTGGCGTGGCACGTGAAGCACGAGGCCTCCGCCGCCACCCGCGGATGCGACTCCGCCAGCGTGGCGTGGCACTTGTTGCACTGCTGGCGCATCTGGACGGCGGTGCGTAGGTTGTGAACGCCGTGGCAGGTTCCGCAGTGGGCCGCCCGGGTCCGGGACTTGGCCAGGACCAGTTGGCCGTGCCGGCTGGCCGCGTACTCGCTCTTCTCCGCGGCGTGGCAGCCGCCGCACAGCGCGGGCACTTCCTCCGGAGCGGCGACGCGATCCGGGGCCACCGCGCCGGTGGAATTGCGATGCTGGGTGCTTGCGCCGTGGCAGGCGTCGCAACTGAGGCCCTTGGCGAAATGTTTGTGTGTCTGGAAGGCCGCTACCTGGTCTGCGTGGCAGGCGGCGCACAACTGGTGGGTCTTCTGGGCCAGCAGCGGCAGCGCGCACAGCGCCAGCAGCCATCCTCTCATGCGTGTCTCACCAGCTTGCGATCGATGGACTTCAGGTCCGGCTTGCCGGCCAGAGCCATGGCCAGCTTGAGCTCCGCCCCCAGCATCCACAGGACCCGCTCGACGCCCGGCTGGCCGAAGGCGCCCAGGCCCCAAAGCGGCGGGCGGCCCACCAGGATCGCTTGCGCGCCCAGCGCCAGCGCCTTCAGGATATCGCTGCCGCGGCGGATCCCGCCGTCCATCAAGACCGGAACTTTGCCTCCAAGCGCGTCGACCACGCCGGGCACCGCATCCAGGGTGGCGATCACGCCGTCCAGTTGCCGGCCGCCGTGATTCGAGACCACGACCGCCGAGGCTCCGCGTTGCACGGCCATTTGCGCGTCTTCCGGCGAGAGGATCCCCTTCAAGATGACCGGGAGGTTGGCCGCGCCGCGCAGCCAATCGACATAGTCCCAGGTCATGTCGGGAGTGTGCGGCTGCCACATCGCGGCACGGGCTGGATTGCGCGGCGGCGGGGGAGGCTCGCCCGGCTTGGGCACACCGGTTCCCATGTACCCGTAGTCGAAGCGGTTGCGGTTGTTGCGGTCGCGGTTGGATTGATACTGATTGTCCACGGTGACGACAATGCCCTTGGCGCCCTGATCCTCCATGCGCCGCGCGTAGCCGGCGGCGGCGGACTTGCTCCGATGGCCCGTGGTGTTGGTCCACCACTTCACGGGTTGCGACTCTTCCAGCAGCTTTTCCACCCCGGTCCCGGTGCAGATCACCGTGTCCGAGGCCACCGCCGCCCGCCCCACGACGGAATCGGCGTTGGGCAGCACCAGGTTCTTGCCGCCGGTCGGCGCGATGATGACCGGAGCCTTCATCTTCACGCCCAGGATCTCGGCCGACGTGTCGACCTTGCTGACGTCCACCATGACCCGGGGCACCAGGTACCAACGCGCGTAAGCCTCGCGATTGGCGCGCAGGGTCAGCTCATCTTCGACGCCGCCGGCAATGAAGTCGTAGGCCAGTTTGTGGAGCTTCTGCTTGGCGACGGCCTCGAATTCGTGGACATTTACAGGCCCCATCACGTCGTCCTCGGACGGCTGGCCGAAGAGCGGCGATCCGGCGGCGAATCCCATCAGGAGACGAAACGCTTCCCGTCTGTTCATTCCCTGGCTCCCCCTAATGACTCGATGCGGTCGGCGGTCTCCTGCACCAGGAACCCCATCTTGGGGTGGCTGGGCTCGAAGGAGGCGCGCAGGCCATACTCCTCCAGCGCTTCGCTGGTGGCCGGACCGATGGAGGCGATCACCGTCCGAGCCAGCCCGGCGCGCACCGGATCCTCGATCCCGGCCTCGGCGGCGATGCGAAACAAATGCGCCACCTGAATCGAGGTAGTGAACAGCGCCACCTCGAACTGCCCGGCGGCCAGCCGCCGCGCCGCTTCCCGCAGCGGGCCCGTATCTTCGGGCAGATCCCAATCATACACGTGCACGGAGGCGACAGTCGCGCCGCGCCCCTCCAGCCCCGCGACTAACTCGGCATTCGGCTTGCCATACTCCTGCAGGGCGATGCGGCGCTCGGGACGGTCCGCGGTGGCGGCCAGCACCTCGCGCCAGGTGTTGGGCTCGGGCACCGCGATCGTTACGGGCACTTGCATCTCGCGCAGCGCGGCGACCGGTTTCGGCCCGCGGGCCACTACCGTGATCCTCCGCAGCGCCTCGGCGAACCGCTCAGCGGGGTAGTGGCTCCCCAGAAACCGGTTCAGCAGCCGCGTTCCGACGCCGGTCAGAAACACCATCATGTCGAAGCCGCCGGCGAACAGGGCTTCGGCAAAGCGCAAGGCGGATTCATTGCGCTCGAGCGGCGCTTCGCGCATGGACGGAGCGACGAACGGCTGGCCCCCGCGGTTGCGGATGAGCTGGGCCATCTCCCCCGCCCGCCGGCTCTCCAGCGAGAGAACGCGCCTGCCTGCGAATGACATGGGCTGTATCCTCAAGCTCCGCTCCCTCACGGTCGCCGCTCGGTACTAACGAACAGAGCCGCGCGCGTAAGCAAGCGGTGCACACGCGCGGCTCAGTACTCCACCCCCAACTCCTCCTTGATCCGGGAGAAATCGAACCAGGGATGGCCTTCGCGCCGCCGGTGCTGCTCGCCGTTCTCCATCATCTTGAGCAGCGCGATGAGGCGCTCGCGCTGGGCGGGCTGCTGGGCCGCCTGACGCGGGGTCAGGCCTCCGAGCGCCGGCAGCGGTGTGTCGGGCCAGGTTCGATAGTGCTGCTCCAGGTATTTTTCGACCAGCTCCTTTTCCACTTCCGGCGGAACGGACTCGGCCTTCTTGGCCGGCGAAGCCGCCATCTTGCGCTTCATCTGGTCCACGCTCTCGAACGCCCGGCGGAGTTCTTTCACGGCGCCGGCCGCCAGCTCCTGGATCAGCTTCGTGCCGCGTTTCAGGCGCTGGCGCGAGCTGCATTCCAGGACCAACAGCCCCTCTCTGATCCGCAGGTGGCCCAGGACCCGGCGCGGCTGGTCTTCCTCCCCCGCCTCCAGCCAGGGGAAGCTGATAGTTTCCGCGTCGTCTTCACGCTCGCCCAGCAGCGCGGACCCTTCGAAGGCCTGCAGCAGGGCGGGCTGGTCGAGGATCTGGTAGGTGGCGCTGGCAAACACCAGCGGGTCGCCTTCGGCCGTCACCATTTGCACGTTTTTCCGCCACTGCTCACCCATCTCCAGGAATCTGCCCCGGATGCGATGGCTGTTCTCGCGCAGGTAGGGCAGCCACTCCAGCCCGGAGGCCTTGCGATCCGAGTCAGTCCAGTCGCGCAGCTCGAAGCGGGCCGCGGGGGGGACGATAAGCCCGGCCGCCGTAAAGACCTGCCGCCCTTCCTCCGGGCGGATGCGGGATAGCAACCAGTCCCATTGGCACAGACCCTCCGAAGAGGAGACGTCATGCACGAACAGGGTCTCGCCCAGCAACAGGTCCTTCAACTCCACTCCCGTGCCCGGCTCCACGCGCTGCACTTCAAACAGACTGTAGCGGCTCTTCGTCCAGTCCTCCAGGGCCTGGCGATCGCGCGCGGAGAGGCGCGAGCGATTCCGGGCCAGGTATTCCTGCGCCAGGGGGCGGCCAAATCGGCGGGGCGAGTAATCGTTGCATAGCCAGTCAAAGAAGTTCACCTGCTCCATCTGGCCCATTTCAGAGGGCCGGGAGCCGAAGAACTTGTCCAGCGCCTGTTCCATTTCGCCTTTACCCACGCTCTCTTTGAGAAACTCGAGGAGCATACCGCTGATCCGCGCGTCCAGGGTCTCGGGCTCGGCGGCGTATGTGCCGTCGCTCTCCGGGCCGGCGGCGCGGTCGCTCTCCTCATCGGAGACCAGATGGCATTTCTTATACTTCTTGCCGCTGCCGCACCAGCAGGCGTCGTTGCGTCCCGGCCGGACCGGCCGGGGAGGCGTTAGTTCCTCCTCTTCTTCTGGAGGGACGCAGCAGATGTCATACACGGTCAGTTCGACGCCGGGGCGAGGCACCTTGCGAACCTGAGCGGCGAGTTCCCGATGCCGGGCGGCGATCCGCCAGGCGGCCCAATTCGCACACTCGGCGAGGCCCTCATCGTCGATATTGGTGAATTCCACCACGGCCGGCAGGGCGGCTGGATCGCCGATCTCGCCCAGCAGTCCCAGCGCCGCTTCGGCCTCGAAGTACGTGCGGTCGTTCGGATTGCGGGCAAATCCGCGCAGGACCCCCACCAGCAGCGCAACGCACTCGGCGCCGTGCGCGACAATGCGGTCGACCTGCTCGTGGCTGAGGCCATCTTCGGGAGGACTGAACAGATCCTGGATCAGCCGGTACGGTCGCAACAACCGGGCTACGCGCTCCGGTTCGTCCGGCCGGTCGAGCCCTCGTTCGCTGACCAGCTCGACGAGCAACTCGGGATCCGTGTCCGGCAGAGCCTTCTGGAACTGATCCTTGAAATTCTCGATCGACTGGTTGAGGACTCGTTCCGCTCGCTCGGGATCGCGAAGCATTTTCCGCCAGGCCAGGTACATCAGGCTTTCGGACAACTCCGGATCGTCGCCTGCGTGATAGTACGACCGGGCCAGGAGCCCGTAGCTCTGCGAGTCCCCCGGCTCGGCCTCGAGGGCACGCCAGTAAAAATGGCGCGCTTCCTCCAGCTTCCCCTGCTGGTCGCACTCGTGCGCCACGCCCAGCAGCGCCATGTGGTCGAAGGGATCGAGCTCCAAACCCCGGCGAAAGGCCTCTTCCGCCGTCAGCGTGCCGCGCCTGATCTGCTCGACAAGTTGGCGGCGCCGGTCGGCCACATCTTGAGTCAGGAAAAGCATGGCGGGGAGCATCTACCAGTGTACCAGCGTCCCTCGATAGACCACTGCCGCGTTATACAGCGCCCAGCCCGCCACCGACGCCAGCAGCGGCTTGTCGGTCAACAGCAGCCGCGTGGGATTGCCGCCGTGGGCCGGGTCCTGCAACAGCGACATGTAGCGCAACAGGCCGTAGAGGACGAAGATGGTCCCGTACACCAGGGCGTCGGTGTGGAAGCGCGCCACCGTTTCCGGGGCCACGGTGTAGAGGGCATAGCAGACCAGCGTGGCGCCCAGCAGCACGCCGCTCACCTGATCCAGATACTCGACCGAGTAACCGCTCAGCGAACGGCGATGATCGCGGGCTTCCGCGGATAGCAGGAGCAGTTCCTGGCGGCGCTTGGCCAGGGCCAGGTAGAGCGCCAGCAGAAACGCGCAGACGATCAACCAGTGTGAGGGTTCCACATCGACTGCCGCCGCGCCGCCCACCACTCGCAACACGAAGCCGGTGGCGATGGCCATGGCGTCGACAATCGCCGCGCGCTTCAACGCCAGCGAGTAAGCCACGGACAGGACCAGGTAGGCCAGCAGCAACCCTTCAAAGCGGGGGCCCAACCGCAGGGCGGCGGCGGCGGCGACCGCCAGCAGCGCCAGGGCGCCGGAAAGCGCCGTGCCCGGCCCCAACTGAGACGAAGCAATGGGACGCCGCCGCTTCTCCGGATGAGCTAGGTCCGCCTCCCGGTCGGCCAGGTCGTTGAGGATGTACACGCCACCGGAGGCGAGCGAGAAACAGACAAACGCCAGCAGCGCGCGGCGCATCGCCGGCGGCGAATCCAGCCTTCCGCCGAACAACAGGGGCGCCAGCACGAACAGATTCTTGACCCACTGCTGCGGCCTGGCGCTCGTCAGAACCCCGCGAAATCCGCTCATGTGATAATAAGGAGTCTAACCCAAAACCCACCCGCCTTATGGAAGAAACCAAGCCCACCCCGCCGCTCGCGGCCCTGCGAGAGATCCGTCTTCAGAAGGCGGCGTCGCTGAGGGCCCTGGGGTTGGACCCATACCCCTCGCGCAGCGCGCGCACCCACTATGCCGCCGCCATCACCGGCAATTTCGAAGCGCACGAGGGAAGGCCGGTCACCGTGGCCGGGCGTCTGATCTCCTGGCGCAAGCAGGGCGCCCTGGCATTCGGCCACATTCAGGACCAAACCGGGCCGATCCAGTTGATGCTGCGGCGCGATGGCGTGAAGCCCACCGATCCGGAAGCCGGCACGCTCGGCTACGCCGATCTGCATCTGCTGGACGTGGGCGACCTGGTGGAAGCGGCCGGCACGGCCGGCAAGACCCAGCGCGGCGAGATCTCCGTGATGGTTCGGGAATTCCGGCTGTTGACCAAGACCCTGCGGCCGCTGCCCGAGAAATGGTCCGGGTTGAAGGACCGGGAGACGATCCTCCGCAAGCGCTACCTGGATACTATCGTCAACCCCGAGCACAAGGCCACCTTCGAAGCCATGGCGCGGATGCTGTTCGCCATCCGCACTTTCCTGAACCAGCGCGGGTTTCTGGAGATCCCCACGCCGATCCTCCAGGCCCAATATGGCGGCGGCACGGCGCAGCCCTTTCTGACTCACGTCAATGCGCTCGACTGCGACATGTACTTGTCGATCTCGCACGAGCTGTACTTGAAGCGCCTGATCGCCGCCGGGTTCGACAAGGTCTACACCATCGGCCGCTACTTCCGCAACGAAGGCATCGATCGCAGCCATCATCCGGAATTTCAGATGATCGAAACCATGACGGCTTACGAGAACTACGAGTACAACATGGCCCTGATCGAGGACCTGTTCCGTTTCGTGGCGACGGAGGCTTTCGGCAGGACCGAGTTCACGGTGCGCGGCCACCCGGTGGATTTCGGCCAGCCCTGGCCGCGCCTGAGCATGCGGCAGGCCGTCCTCGACAAGACCGGCGTCGACTTCGCGGCCTGCGCCACCGCCGGGGACGCCAACGCGCGGCTGGCGGAGCTGGGGATTCACGAGCCGCAGCCCTCGGCCGGCGAAGCCATGGTCAAGGCTTTCGAGATGCGCGTGGAGGAGTCGCTGATCCAGCCCACGCTGGTCTACGGGCACCCGGTCGAGATCTCGCCCCTGGCCAAGCCCATGAGCGGCGACCCGCGCTTCGCCGAGCGCTTCGAGATCTTCATCGCCGGCATGGAGTGCGGCGACAACTGGTCCGAGCAGAACGATCCGGTCAAGCTGCTGGAAACGTGGCGCAGGAACTACCGCCCCGAGGATCGCGACAGCGGCCAGTTCCACCCGCTGGATTTCGATTTCGTCGAGATGCTGGAGCACGGCATGCCGCCCACCACGGGCATCGGACCGGGCATCGAGCGCATGGCCATGATCTTCACCGGGAAGGAAGACATCTATGATGTGATCTTCTTTCCCTTGATGAAGCCGCATGTGTCGCCGGTGAACCGGCAAATCTTCGGCCTGGAATGAACGAAGGCCGGGTCTCACCAGATCGTTCCTACGCCCTGATCTCGCGCGGGCAACTGGCGCGGAACTATCGCGCCGTGAAGGCCGCGGTGGGTCCGGACGTGGAGGTGCTCGGCGTCGTGAAAGCCGATGCCTACGGACACGGGGCGGTGGAGGTTTCCCGAGTGCTCGAAGCCGAGGGCGCGCGGTGGCTCGCCGTCAGCTCGGTGGAAGAAGGCGTGGCGCTGCGCCGCGCCGGCGTCGCCGCCCGGATTCTGGTGATGGCGGGTTTTCTGCCGCGGGAACGTCCGGCGCTGGCCGAGTATCGCCTCACGCCCGTGGTCCATGCCCTGGCCGATATCGCGGAACTGGAAGCGCCGTTCCATCTGAAGGTCGACACCGGCCTCACCCGCCTGGGCGCGCGCTGCGGCGCCGCGGAGATTCTGGCCGCCCTGGCCGCTTATCCCTCGGCAAAGCTCGAAGGACTGATGACCCACTTCGCCTCGGCGGCCGACTACAACTCGCTCCAGACCGCCCATCAGGTGGAAGCTTTCCGGCAACTGTACGAGGCCCTGCGCCAGGCAGGGCGCCAGCCGGCTGTGGTCCATACCTCCAGCACCAACGCCATCGCCTACCCGCGCCGCGCGGCCTGGTACAACATGGTCCGGCCGGGTCACGCCCTTTACGGATACGTCTCTCCGGCCCGAGGCGAGGCCCCGCACAAGGTCCTGGACGTGAAACCGGTCCTCACCTGGAAGGCCAAGATCCTCGCTGTGAAGGAGGTCCCGGAGGGCACGCTGATCGGCTACGGCGCGACCTTCCGCGCCCCGCGTCCGATGCGCCTGGGCGTGCTGGCGCTGGGCTACGGGGATGGCCTGCCGCACCGGCTGTCAAATAAGGGACGGGTCATCGCCGGCGGCAAGCTGGTTCCGATAGTGGGCACAGTCTCGATGGACCTGACCACCATCGACCTGACGGCCGCTCCCGTTCTGGCGCCGGGGGACGAGGTCACCATCCTGGGAGAAGAAGGAGAGGCCCGCCAGGATGCGCAGCAGATCGCCCGGCAGGCGGGGACCATTTCCTACGCAGTACTGTGTGGCATCAGCCCGCGCGTCCGCCGGGTGTATGTGGAGTAAGACCCAAGAAGACGATATACTGGACAGGACCACTCAACATCAGGTAGAGCCCGCCTTTGGTTCGGCCTGTTCGTGGCTGAACGACTAACCAGAGAGTCTCACAGGCATGCAAACCCCTTCCTCGTCTTCTTCCAAGTTGAAGATCAATTGGCTGACCACGACCGTCCTGGTGGTCTTTCACCTCGGAGCCGTTGCCGCGCTGTTCATGTTTGACTGGAAAGCGGTGCTGGTGGCGTCGTTCCTGTACTGGCTGGCCATCGGCTGCGGCATCGGCATGGGCTACCATCGCCTGCTGACGCACCGTTCCTACAAGGTACCGCGCTTCATCGAGCAATTCCTGGCCATTTGCGGCACGCTCACCCTGGAAGGAGGACCCATCTTCTGGGTGGCCACGCACCGGCTTCATCACCAGAATTCCGACAAGCCGGGCGACCCGCACAGCCCGCGCGACGGCGCCTTCTGGTCGCACATGGGCTGGATCATGCTCGGGGAGAGCAAGCACAGCGACACCCGCCAGATGTCGCGCTACACGCCGGACTTGTCCAAAGACCCCTTTTACCGCTGGCTCAACAGCTTTCACTACGTCCCGCTGGTGATTCTGGGCCTGACACTGTTGGCCGTGGGGGGCGTGAAGATGATGATGTGGGGCGTGTTCGTCCGCGTGGTAGTGGGATTGCACTCCACTTGGCTGGTGAATTCAGCTACCCACATGTGGGGCCGACGGCGTTTCCGCACTACCGACGACTCCCGCAACAACTGGTGGGTGGCTCTGCTGACCTTCGGCGAAGGCTGGCACAACAACCATCACGCCCACCCGAACTCCTCCCGCCACGGTTTGGCCTGGTACGAGCTGGACCTGACCTACGTACAGATCCGGCTCCTGGAGTTGTTCGGAGTGGCGCGCGGGGTCAAGGTGGCGAGTGTCACGGAGCCCGCGCAAGAGCGCCAGGTGGCGTAAGATCGGCTCAAGAGCTCACGCGCGAAGGCATCAGTTCCAGCACGCTGACCTGCGGCCGGCAGTTAAACCGCACCCCCAGGATGCTGCCGACGCCGCGCGTCACGTGGATCTGGCGGTCCCTCCACGGGCGCAAGCCTTCCACATACCGGTGGTCGCGCACCGGGGCGAACGGGGTCCCAATCAGGGGAAGTGACACCTGCCCGCCATGCGTGTGACCGCTCAACATCAAATGCCAGGGGTATTGACCCAGGTGGTCTTTGCTATCGGGGTTGTGGGACAGTAGCAGGCTCGGCGTTGAAGGCGCCGGTGCGCCCGCAAAGGCGGCCTCGGCGTGAATCTCGCGGGACCACAAGTCGCCGACTCCCGCCAGCCGCAGCCGCTGGCCGGCGATCTGGATGTCCACGGCGCGATTATGCAAGGTTTCGATCCCGCCGCGGCGCAGCAGCTCGGAGATTTCCACCGTGGAGCCGAAGCCGCCATGGGTGTGCGCCCAGAAACCGCCGTCGTGGTTGCCCATCGAAGCGTAGCAGGGCGCGCTCCGGGAGAGGCGGCGCAGCACGGATTCGTACCAGGCGACGTCGAAGTTTTCGCCGTTGGTGATGAAATCGCCGGTCAGGCAGACCAGGTCCGGTTTGGTTTCGCGGCCCATGTCGAAGGCCCGCTCCACCAGGGATCTGGGCGCCAGCGGCGAAACGTGCAAATCCGAAAGATGGAGCAGGCGTACGGGCGCCGCCAGGTGAGGAAGCCGGCACGGGACAAAGGAGAGCTCCAGCCACCGCGGCTCAATATAGCCGGCATCGAGCGCCGGCGCGCCCAGCGCCACCCCCGCGGTCACCCAGAATTTTCGCCGGGTCACTAATTGCAGCTCTTGGCCGGCGCCAGCGCATCGCCGCAGGTCTTGAGCTTGGTGACAAAGCCGTCGGACAGGCCGTTGATGACGTTCTGGCTGGGGGTGTCCGACACCGGAAACGCGCGGGACTGGGTCAGGCCGGCCACCGCGATGTCGCCCGCGCTGTCCACCGCCACGCGGTAGATCACATCGGTGCCGCCGCCGCCCAGGTAGGTCGCGTAGACCAACGCTTCGCCCGCCGGGGCGCTCGGGTCCAGCACAGCCAGGAATCCATCCGCGCCGCCGCCGCCAAACTTTTCCTGCAGCGCGCTCCCTTTCACTGGGAAATCGGGCGAGATGGTGTAGCCCGCCACGTACACTCTGCCCGCGGCGTCCCGCGCCAGTCCGTAGGCGACCTCCGTTCCGCGGCCCCCAAGATAGCTCGAGTAGGTGAGCTGCTTGGAGGGCTCCAGCGACAGGTCCATCCGCGCGACAAAGGCATCGGCCTCGCCCGCGTTGGCGGTTTGCGGGGCGTCGCCGGCCATGGGGAGATCCTTCGACAGGGTGAGTCCCGCCAGCCAAATGGCGCCGCCCGGTTCCAGCAGAATCCGGTTGGCCACGTCGTAGCCGCTGCCGCCCAGGTAGGTCGCGTAAGCGATCGTATCAAAGCCCTGCTTGGAGGGGTCCAGTTTTACCAGGAACGCGTCGCCGCCGTGATTGGACTCGCTCTGATAGGGCTTGTCGGACAAGGGAAAATTCGTGGAGAAGGTGTACCCGGTGACGTAGATTTTCCCGGCGCCGTCGACGGCGATGCCGGTGGCGATGTCCGTGCTCGAGCCCCCGTAGTAGGTGGAGAACACCAGCGCCTCGGACGCCCCTTTGGACGGATCCAGCACCGAGATCACCGCGTCCCAGCCGGCCTGACCCGAAGTCTGCGGCGGCGAGCCGGCCGTCGGATACTTCTCCGAAGCCGAGTATCCGGCGATGTAGATCCGGAAAGACGAGTCCACCGCGATGGCGTTGGCGATGTCGAACGAGTTGCCGCCCAGGTACGTGCTGAAAACCAGTTCCGGCGTGGTCTTCCCCGCGGTCTCGAACTTGGAGACGAAGATATCCTGTCCGCCGCCGTTCTCGGTCTGCGGGCCGCTGCCGGCCAGCGGAAAATCCGTGGAATCCGTGAAGCCGGTCAGATACACGTTGCCCAGCACATCCACCGTGATGTCGCGCACGGTTTCGCTGCCGGAGCCGCCGAAATAGGTCGCGTAAACCAGCGAGTCGGCGCCCGCCTTGGAGGGATCGATCTTGGCCAGGAACACGTCCTGGCTGCCGGCTGCGGCGCTCTTGAGCGGTTCGCCGGCCGTCGGGAAGTTGACCGAAGTAGTGATGCCGGCCACCCACAGGTTACCGGCGCGATCGACGGCCAGCGCTCCGGCCTCGTCCACCAGGCCGCCGCCGACAAAGGACGAGTAGACCAGCACCGGGTCGATGATCATGGTTTGGCCGCGGTCGTAGGGGCCCACGGCGAACCCGATTTCCCCGTCCCCGCGGAGCTGGTATCGTCCCTCCACCGCGACGCGTCGTCCGCCGGCCTGCTGGTAGACCTGGGGCTTGGGCTGTCGCAGCTCCGCGCCCCCGGCCTTCAGGACCAGGTCTCCCTCTTGGTTCAGCGACACCTCGCCGCTGAACTTCACCCGAATGGCCCCCAGGTCGGCGCCGGGCGCGACCACAAAATCGTACTCGAGCTGCCGTCCGGTCCCGTAGTAGATCAGGTCGATCCCCCGGTAAACCTCTCGGTAGCGCACTCGCCCGTAGTGTTCCACCGGCCGGCGCCAGCGGCTCGGATCGTTGCCGGTAAAATAGGCGCTGCGCGAAGGCAGGGCCTCCTCGGGCTCGACCCTCTGACGCCGGGATGCCCCCGCCAGGCTCATGTGAAGCGCGCCGCCCTCGGGCAGCGACACAACCGCCTCCCGATCCGCCAGGAACAAGGTGTACCCGGGTGTCCTGGAGTAGTAGCGGACGCGTGCGTCCACCTGGCCGGCGTTGCGCTCAAACCGCAGCGGCAGCCGGTCCAACATCTGGCTGGCGGCGCTCAGGCGCAAACCCGCCGCGGACAGCGGCCAGGCGCACAGCAATACAGCGAGGGAGCAGAAAAGGCGAAGCATGTCGGAAACGTAGATCTACCTAACTATGATACCCGAAAGGAGGTGGACGTGCGCCACGCCGCGCCGGTTCCACAGGCGCCTGGAAGGTGAACAGCAGGTTGATCCCGGCCAGCGCCGGAGGAGCAGGATAGTTCGAGCCGGCCAGGAACAGCGAGGTCCAATCGCCGCCGAACTGGTGTAGACCGTGAGGGCTTGGCTGAGGAAGGCGAGGAGGAGAGCGAGGAGAGCGGTTCGAAGGGGAGTGGGGGAGAGAGGCAAGATTTATTTTAGCGAGGTATCGCCGTCGCGGGAAAAGTGGACTGCTAAACTGAAGGGTCCCCAGCATGGACGCCGTCTCCCTCTCCTTGAGCCTCACTCCGCACGGCCGCCTGGTCGTGACGCACGACGCCGGAGCAGCGGGTCTGGAGAGCGCGCTTGCAGAACGCCTGCTGAAAGCTTTCGAGCGCGGATCGGGCCACGGTCTCCTGCTGCTGGGGGCGGACGAAGCGGGGACCGCGCTGCCACCGGCGCACTCCTATTGGCGCGAATTCGGCGCGCACTACCTGACCGCCCTCTGCACCCAGCCGGATAGCGATGCGGCGGGGAAGAGAGTGAGCGTGGCGGCCCCGCCGGACGAAGAACTGGAGCGCCTGGCGCTGACAGCGCCGCCCATGATGGGCGCTGAGTACCTGACATCCTCGGTGTTGGAGGCTTTGTGGCAGGAACTTGACGCAGCCTTTGGCGTCGAGCTGTCCGAGTCCAAATGCGGCGTGCAGGATTTCTTGAGGCGCCGGAATCCGGCATGGAACCTGGTAGGCCGCGTGTATTTCAACGTTGCCGAGAACCGCAAGGACTCAGACGCCCCGTTCGCCTTTCTCGCGACCTATACCACGCGGTTATCGGCGCAGGCCAAGGCGCAGCATCTGCCGCTGGGGCAGGCGCTGCGCGAGTACGCGGGCGCGGCGAACAAGCAGCGCCTCCTGTCGCTGCTGGTTCCGGTGCAGCGGGCGTCGGAGACGTGCCCGTGGCTGAAGGCCATGGTCGATGCCGGTGAGATCTTTCATCCGCTCCGCTGGACGCCGCGGGAAGCGTTGCAGCTCCTGAGAGACGTCCCGCCTCTGGAGGCGGCGGGCGTGGTGGTTCGAATGCCCGCGGCGTGGCGGGGCAATCGTACGCCGCGGCCGCGAGTCACGGGCACGGTGGGCGCCAAGGCGCCGTCGGGGCTGGGACAGAACGCGCTGCTCGATTTCCGGATGGAAGTCACGCTCGACGGGGAACCGCTCACCTCAGCCGAAATCCGCGATCTGCTGGCTCAAACGGATGGCCTTGCGTTGGTGCGAGGGCGGTGGATCGAGCTCGACCGCGAGCGTCTGCAAGGCATGATCGAGCGCTTCCGCGAAGTGGAGCGCACGGCGAAGGACAAGGGCCTGGCCTTCGGCGAGGCCATGCGGCTGCTGGCCGGCGCGGACGTCGCGGCCGAGGATCCGGATGCCGCGGCCCACGCCGACTGGGCGCAAGTGGCCGCCGGCCCCTGGCTGGCGGAGACCTTGAAGGGGCTGCGCAGCCCGCAGGGTCTGGCGGAAGTCGATCCCGGCGATACGCTCCAAGGCGTGCTGCGGCCCTATCAGCAGGCCGGTGTGCGCTGGCTGTATCTGCTCACGAAACTCGGTCTGGGAGCGTGTCTGGCCGACGACATGGGACTCGGCAAGACCATTCAAGTCCTTGCTCTGCTGCTGGTTCTCAAGCGCCAGGACAGCGCCAGGCCGCGGCCGAGCCTGTTGGTGGCGCCAGCCTCGCTGCTCGCCAACTGGGCGGCGGAGATCGAACGCTTTACACCGGGGTTGAAGGCGCTGGTCGCCCATCCCTCGGCTGTGCCGGCGGCGGAGCTGAAGACTCTGGAGACCGCGCGGCTGCGGGACGTCGACCTGGTCATTACCAGCTACGGCTCGCTGCTCCGCGTTCCCTGGATGGCGGAGGTTCCCTGGCGGCTGGCCGTGCTGGACGAAGCGCAGGCCATCAAGAATCCCGAGGCCAAGCAGACCCGCGCCGTCAAGAAGCTCCAGGCGGGCGCCAGGCTGGCGCTCACCGGAACGCCGGTGGAGAACCGGCTGGGCGATCTGTGGTCGATTTTCGACTTCGTCAACCCGGGACTGCTGGGATCCGCGAAGGAGTTCGCGAGCTTCGCCAAGCGCCTGGGCGACCGGCCTCACGGCTCCTACGGGCCGCTGCGCGAACTGGTGCGGCCGTATATTCTGCGACGCCTGAAGACCGACAAGACGGTGATCGCGGACCTGCCGGACAAAACCGAGATCAAGGCGTTCTGCCCGCTGAGCCGCCGGCAGGCCGCACTCTACGAGCAGGCGGTGAAGGAATTGGCCGAACAACTCGCCGAGGCCACCGGAATACGGCGCAAGGGGCTGGTGCTGTCGTTCCTGAT
>JACOSH010000430.1 GCA_016178945.1 Acidobacteriota bacterium | reverse complement strand
TAGCACCGACGAACGGGCGTGGCAATCCCGTGAGCGTCATCCAGCCGCTTCCCGCCCTACGGTTTGAGTGAGCGGTCGCACCGTCGCCTTCACAAACTCGCGTAGAAGTCGGCCAGCCGACGGCCATAGTGCGGGCGGGCCACTTCCAGCAAATCGTTGTGGCCCGCGTGCTCCACCGTCCAGAACTGCTTGGGCTCGCGCGCGGCCTCGAAGAGCCGGCGGCCTAGCGAATAGTCGATCACTTCGTCCCGATCGCCGTGAATCACCAGCAGTGGGCAGCCGACGCCCTGGATCTTGGATTTCGAGTCGTAGCTCCAGACGAGCAGCGGGCCGATCAGAGGCAGCACGCGCGCCGCCACGGCTCGGGCGGAGCTAAAAGGGGCCTCCAGCACCAGGCCCGCGCACGGCTTCCGGGACCCCAGATCCACCGCTACCGCCGTCCCCAGCGATTCTCCGTGGATTACCAGCCGGGTGTGGCCCTGTCCAACCAGGTACTCATAGGCGGCGGCGGCATCGGCGTAGAGTCCCTTTTCCGTGGGGCGCCCCTGGCTCTTGCCGTAACCCCGGTAGTCCAGCACCAGGATCGACGACCCCGCTGCGGTGATCTCCCGAATGTGATCGATGCGGTGGCTGAGATTGCCCGCGTTGCCGTGCAGGAACAGAGTCACGACGCGAGGCTCGGGCGCTGGAACCCACCAGGCATGTAGCTTGACGCCGTCCGCCGCCGTGAGCCAGACATCGCTGGCGCCGATCTGGGCGCGCAGCTCCCAAAGGCCTTCCCGCATGGGGTAATAGATGGAGCGATTGGCGAGAAAGGAGAGCACGCCGAAGGCGACCGCCGCGATCAGCAGCGCCTTGAGCATCAGGATTTCAGGCGCGCGAACTCGTACGTCTCGCGCACGGATCGCTCGGCGGCCGAGTCGAAGTGATCCTCACCCTTGCCCCGGCAGCGCCAGTTAGGAAACACGCCCCGCAGGTGCAGGATGTACTTGAGCGCCGGCAAGCCGTAGGCCTGCATCTGGTGCACCAGCAGGGCGACCCTCGAGAAAACCTCCATCGCCGCCTCCCGCTTGCCGGCCTGCCAGAGATCCCACACCTTCACGTACAGGTCGCCGAAGGCGGACGCGGGCATGGTGCCGGAGGCTCCGCGTTCCAGCTCGTCCAGCAGCGTGCGGCCATGGGCGCCCGTGAAGACGCCCAACTCCGGGGCGACCCGGCTGTATTCGCTGATCCGCGACAGGGTGTGCCCGGCTTCGTCCTTGACGAAACGCAAGGTGGAGATGTCGCGCGCCAGCCGCCGCACGAAGTCGATCGGCATGTTGCCGATGGTTTGAACGAACAGCGGGCGTCCGCAGGCTTTGCCGATCGCCCGGTAATAGCCGGCGACGCGGTCGAGGTTGGCGGCGTCGCGGGGTGGCAGCGCGATGATGGCGTCCGGCCCCAGCTTCGCGGCATGGCGGGCGTAGCGAACCGCGGCCTCCTGGTCCGGGCCCTGGACGCCCAGCACCACGGCCACGCGCCGGCCTTTGGCCGCATCCATCACCGCCGCGGCGCCGTCCATCCGTTCGTCCGGCGTCAGCTCGCTCCACTCGCTGGCCAACTGCGGCCAGACCACGCCGTGCACACCGCAGCGGTCCAGAAACTGGATCTCAATGCCCAGGGTCTCGGTGTCCAGATGGTTGGAACCGGTGTAAGGAGTCTGGACGATGGGGAAGATTCCCTTCAGGGGTTTGGCTTCCGCCCGGAGAGCGGCGGCGGCGCAGGCGAAGAGGAAGTGGCGGCGGTTCATAGCATCGACCTCGAAATCTCAACGCCAAACCCCGGTTTGTCCGACGGGAAATAGAATCCATTCTCGAATCGCGAAGTCATGGCCTGAATCAGGGGCGAGGAGCGCTCCAGCGTGCCGAAGCTTTCCGCCAGCGGGCAGTTCGGCGTGGTGAGGATCACGCCGAGGCCGTATGGGCTGCCGCCGCGATGCGGGACCATCGGCAGACCGTGCGCCGCGGCCAGCGCCGCGATCCGGCGCAGCTCGGTGAGGCCCCCGCACCAGGTGGTGTCCGGCTGCACAAGCTGCACTGCCCGGTGCGCAATCAACTCCTGAAACCCGTGACGCGTATATTCGTGCTCACCGCTGGCGATAAGCGGGCCGCGCACTTCGCGGCACAGCCGCGCGTACCCCTCCAGATCGTCCGGCGAGACCGGCTCCTCGATCCAGTACAGGCGAAACTCCTGCATGCGCTCGGCCATCTCCAGCGTGTAGGGCACGTCCCACTGGCACAGGCAGTCGATCATCAGGGTGGCGTCGGGCCCGACGATCTTGCGGATCGCCCGCAGCTCTTCGATAGTCTTCCTCATGCCTTCGCGGCCCTCGGCGAGTCCGTTCCGGATGGGATGCTTGAACGCGCGGAAACCGAGCTTGAGCGCCTCTTCCACCTGAAAGCCGGTGTAGTAGGCGGGAACCTTGTCCTTGGTCGGCCCTCCCAGCAAGCGCCACACGGGCTGGCCGAGATGCTTGCCGCGAATGTCCCAGAGCGCCAGGTCGACGCCGCTGATTGCCATGATCGCGACGCCCTTGCGTCCATAGAAGAGCGTCGAGTTGTACATCTGTTCCCAGAGCAGTTCGACGTTGAGGGCGTTGGCCCCCACCAGCAGGTCCTTCAGGTGCTGCTCGATGATGACCGCGCCGGCGGCGCCCCCGCAGCCCAGACCGTAACCGGTGATTCCCTGCCCGGTCTGGATCTCCACCAGGATCGCGCCGGTGAGTTGAGCGAAGGGCCCCATCCAGCGCGATCGCGCGGGATCAAAGTCGGACGCGAATTTGGGCGGCTTGTCGCGATAGAGGCCGCCTACCTTCACCGGGTAGGCTTTCACCGAGGAGATCGCCAGGCGCGTGTCCGCCGCCAGGGCCGCCGGCGCAGCAGCCGCCAGCAACTGCCTGCGGGTCATTCGACGGCCACAATCGAGATCTCTTCCAGTTTCGGCCAGTGTCCGGATGCCGATCGCTTGCGATCCACCGGAGCCAGCGGCGCGACCGTAGTTCGGGTCGGTGGGGCGCTGCCGAAATACTTTCCGTAGATCCCGTTCATCCGGCCGAACTCCTCCAGGTTATCCAGGTACACGTTGCTGGCCACAACCTTGGAAAAGTCCAGTCCGGCCTCCTCCAGGCCGTCCAGCAAGTTGCGCAAGGTCTGGCGGACCTGGTTCTCGACATCCTCGGCGAAAATGCCGCCGTTGGGACCCGGAATAAATCCGGCTTTGGCCGAGCAGTAAAAGGTGTCGCCGGCAAGAACACAGGGGCTGGCGGTGGGGCTGGGCGGCATGTTCTTGGGGCGCACGGCGCGGCGCTTGGAGAGATCGCGAATGGCCACGCCGGTGAACTCGATGTTGGCGCCGTTGGGCAGACTCGACACGGCAATGGTCGCGCGCGCCGGCGTGTTCCCAAACTCGAAATGTTTGGCGTAGACCCGGTTCATCACTTCCATCGGGATATTCCTGGTCAGGTAGGGATTGACGAACACCATGTGGCGGAAGTCCATGCCGGCAGCGGCCAGCGTCTGTTTCATGCGGTCCAGCGCCAGTTGGACCTGCTCAGCGGGATCGTCGGGGATCTTTCCGGTGTTGATGTCCCGGCCCAGGAAGCCCGAAAGATACAACCGGTCGCCCACCATCACGCCCGGCGCCAGTGTGGCGTTGGCCGGATAGCCGGGCGGAATCACCGCCTTCTTGCGCGACAGGTCGCGCACGGCCACGGCATTGATCTCGACCGGCGTGTCGGTGGGCATCTTGTGCACGCCCAGCGTGGCGCGCGCGGGCGGGTTCCTGGGAAACACCTGCGCCCAGACTTTGTTCATCACCTCGTAGTTGGCGGCGTTCTCCAGGTAGACCTGGGAGTAGACCACGTGCTCCATGGTCAAGCCGGCCGCCTCCACAATCGACTTAATGTTCTCGAAGCACTGCCGGGTCTGGTCTTCGAAAGTCCCGGCGATCTTGCCGTCCGGGCCGCGCGCGCCCTGGCCGGAGACGTACAGGAATTCACCCGCCAGGATGCCGGGGCTGTAGGGTCCGATGGGCTTGGCGTTGGCCGGGAAGATCACGCGTTTTTCGGCGGCGGCGAGGCTGGCCGCCGCCATCGCGGCCACCATCCAGCGCCGGCTCATGCCGAATACACCTGCCAGAACGCTTCCTTGAACTTCGCCATGTCGGCGTCGGTGCCGATGGACACGCGCAGCATGTTGTCGAGCGGCGGGAAAGGCCGGCCCACGGCCACCCCCTTGTTCGCCATCGGGAAGCTGATCTGGCGCGAGTCGCGCCCCACGTCGATCATCAGAAAGTTGGCGTGCGACTCGATGTACTTCAAGTTCTTCGAGCGCAGCCAGGCGCACAGGTCGCGGCGCGTCTTGAGGATCTCGGCGCGGCGCTGCGGGATGAAGTTGGGGGTATCGGAGATGGCCGCCAGCACGGCCTGCACGGCGACGTAGGAGATGACGTTGTTGCGGAAGGGCGCCATCTTCTCGATCAGGTCCGGCCGCGCGCAGGCATATCCGGCGCGCAGTCCGGCCATGCCGTAGATCTTGGAGAAGGTTCGCGTGACCACCACGTTCTTGCCCTGCCGCACGGCGCCCAGGGCGCTTTCAAACTCCGGCGATTCGTTGAAGCTGTGGTAGGCCTCATCGACCAGCGCGATGGTGTCCGGCGGCAGGTTCGCGATCATCCAGGCGATGTCGTTCCGGGGCGTGACCGTGGCGGTCGGATTGTTGGGGTTGCACAAGTAGATCAGCCCGCCGCGCGCCTTGCCCGCTTCTTCCACCAGCTTCTTGACGTCTGCGCCGTACTTGGAAGTGAGCGGGACGCGGATCACCTGCCGGCCCAGCGCGCGCGTGACATCGATGGGGCCTTCATAGGTCGGGTTGATGGCGATCAGCGGCCGCGTTGGCGAGGTAAACGCGTCGACGGCGGCGTGCAGCACTTCGCTCGATCCGGCGCCCAGCAGCACCTGCTCCGGCGCCAGGTCCTCGAAGCGCGCCACCGCGGTGTAGAACTCGCGATATTCCTGATAGTGGTAGCGGCCCGTGCTGGGCAAGCACTTGACCATGGCCTCGATCGCCACCTTGGGCGGTCCGGCCGGGTTCTCATTGGCGTTGAGCCAGACCATGTCCTTGGGCAACTGCCCAGGGACGGCGGCGCGCTTGGCATAGGCGGCCTCGGTCAAAATGCGAGCGCCCGCCATGGCCATTCCGGCGCGGGCGGCGAAATCGCGGCGTGTCATCGATGGTCCTCCTTGGTGTGCCTGTATCATACCTCAGCCAAGGGGCCGAGCGGTGAGGGTGGGCGCCTCCGGCGTTTCTCCACGTAAAGGTAGAGGGACGGGACCACTAACAGGGTGAGCAAAGTGGAAGCGATCAACCCGCCGATCACTACGGTGGCCAGAGGTCTCTGAACTTCCGCGCCGGCTCCCTGAGAGAACGCCATGGGTAGGAAAGCCAAGGCTGGCCACAAGAGCTGTCATCAAGACTGGCCGCAGACGCGTCTCGGCGCCCTGGCGAACCGCGTCCTCCAGAGCCATCCCTCCTTCCCGGAGCTGGTTGATGTACGTCAAGAGTACGAGGCCGTTCAGGACAGCGATTCCGAAAAGAGCGATGAACCCGACTCCCGCCGAAATGCTGAAGGGCATGCCCCGCAGGAAGAGCGCAAAGATTCCGCCGGTCGCCGCAAGTGGAATGTTCAGAAAGATGATGGCCGCGGGAATTGTTCGCTTGAAATTCAGATAGAGCAGGATGAAGATCAGCAGTAAGGCGGCCGGCACGGCAATCGATAGCCGGCGGCTTGCGTTCTCCAATTGTTCGAACTTCCCTGCCCAGCCGAGCGCGTATCCCTCGGGAATCCGTACGGACCGTTCGACGGCCTGACGGGCCTCCGCCACGAAACCGGCCAGGTCGCGGCCCCGGACATTGATCTCCACGCTGATTCGGCGCTGGCCGTTCTCGCGGCTGATTTGAGCGGGGCCTTCCTCGTCGGTGACGTCCGCGAGCTGGCTGAGGGGGATGAAATGACCCTCGTGGTCGCCGACTTTGAGGTTTCGGATGCTGTCCGTGGATCCCCGTTGAGACTCCTCGAAACGGACTTGCAAGACGAAGCGCCGGTTGCCTTCGACAATCTGGCCCACCGGCTTTCCGCCGATAGCTTCCACCGAGGTAAGCACATCGGAGGCGTCCAGGCCATGGCGCGCAATGGCATCGCGGCGTACCCGGATGCGCAGGTACGGCAATCCAGCGACCCTCTCCGGCCGGACATCGCCTGCGCCCGGCACACGCTCGACGGCCCGCGCGATCTGCTCCGCCACCTGCCGGAGCGTCTGGAGATCGGGACCGTACAGTTTGACGGCGATGTCCGAACGTAGGCCGGCTTCCATCAACTCCTGGGTCCGCATCTGGATGGGTTGTGAGAAGCTGTATGCCGCGCCCGGCGCCTCCTTCAGCAAGGCGGTTTTCATCGTGGCGATCAGATTTTCCTTCGCGCGCTGCCTCGGCCATTGAGACGGCGGCTTCAGGTATACGTAGACATCGCTCTGGTCGATCGCCATGGGGTCGGTCGCCACCTCGGGCCGCCCTGTACGGCTGACGACTCGATCTACCTCGGGGAAGCGCCGCAGCACACTCTCGATGATCTCATTGCCATGTAGCGATTCCGCCACGGAAATGCCGGGAACGCGGTACATCATCACCACGATCGATCCTTCATCGAGAGCGGGGATGAACTCAGCGCCCAGAAACGGGGCCACTCCCAACGAGACAGCGAAGATCGAGAAGGCTATCCCCGCGGTCGCCAGCGGAAAACGAGTTGCGCCTCGCAAAGCGGGCGCGTACAAGGAACTCAGACGGTTCATCAGCCAGGTCTCCCTCTGGACGGCCCCCTGGCGAAAGACGTACCAGCACGCGGCCGGCATCAGAGCCAACGCGATCACCAGTGACGCGGCTAGAGCAAAAAGCACCGTCACTGCCATGGGGCGGAACATTTTGCCCTCGACGCTCCCAAGAGTAAGGATCGGCACATAGACGAGAACAATGATCAGCACCCCGAAGAAGATGGGGCGGGCAACCTCCGCTCCGGCGGCGCCGATGACGGCCAGGGGATCCTCTTCGGGCCGGCGTTGGCTCAGCCTTCGCAGGATGTTCTCGACCATCACGACGGAGCCGTCCACGATGAGGCCAAAGTCGATCGCTCCCAGGCTCATCAGGTTGCCTGAAATGCCCGCCTTGACCATGCCCATGAAGGCCACCAGCATCGAGAGCGGAATGGCGGCGGAAACAATGAGGCCTCCTTTGAAGCTCCCCAGCAGCGCCAGTAGAACGGCCACGACCAGGAGGCCGCCTTCCACCAGGTTGCGGGTGACTGTTCCGATGGTGCGCCGCACCAGGTCTGTCCGGTCATAAAGCGGATCGAGCCGGACCCCGGCCGGAAGAGTCCGCTGAATCTCCTGGAGCTTCGCGCGCACGCGCTGCGCGACGACCCTGGAGTTCTCGTGGATGAGCATCATGGCGACCCCGATCACAACCTCTCCCTTGGCGTCTTGGGTCGCGAATCCCTGCCGGACCATGGGAGCAAATCGCGCCTGGCCGGCGTTCTTCATCAAAATAGGCGTTCCGGAAGGGGAGACCCCGAGAACGATGTCTTCGATGTCCTTCAGGTTCCCTATGAGCGCCTCACCGCGGATAAGAGACTGCTGCTCGGAACGCTCCAGATAGGCGCCGCCCGCATTGGCGTTATTCCGCTCCAATGCCTCGATCACTCTGCTGAGAGGGATGTGGTAGGCCATGAGCTTGTCTGCGTCCACCTGGACTTCATAAGTCTTGAGCTGGCCACCGTGGGCGTTCACCTCCACGACACCTGGCACGCCGCGGAGCTTCGGCGCAACCTCCCAGTCGAGAATGCTCCTCAGGTCCATCAAAGACTGGTTCTCTCCAGTCACTTTGAACTGGAAGATCTCGCCAAGGCCGGTGGTAATCGGGCCCATCTCCGGATTCCCCATGCCGGCCGGGATCGCCTCCTTTGCCTGGGGTAATCGCTCCATCACGAGGCGGCGGCACGAGTAGGGGTCCATATCGTCCTGGAAGTAGACCGCCACGTAAGAGAGACCGTACTTCGAAACGGACTGGATACGTTCGATTCCTGGAAGCCCGCTCATGGCGAACTCGACGGGAAAGGTGAGGAACTGTTCCACTTCCACCGGCGACAGGCTGGGAGCTTTGGTGAGGATCAGAACCTGGTTGGGTGTGATGTCCGGGACGGCGTCGATGGGCAGCTTCCCGAGCGATATCACTCCGAAGCCGGCCACCAGCAGCGTCACCAGGGGAACCAGAAACCGATATTCGAGAGACAAAGCGACGAGTTTTTTCATCGCTACTCCTCCCCCAGTTGTTTGCCGGCAACGATCGACTTGAGGTGGAAAGCCCCCTGCACAACCACCGGCTCGCCGGGTTTCAGTCCATCCACGATTTCTGTTTGGTTCAAGACCGTATTCCCGGATTTCACCGCGCGGACTTCGAACCACGTGGGACCCGTGCGTACAAACACCACCGTCTTGCCGTCCAGTTGCTGCAGCGCTGCCAGTGGAACCACCAGGGCCCTGCGGCTGAATGTGGTGGGGAGTTGCACCGAAGCGAACATATCGAGCTTGAGACGGATACCGGGGTTAGGAACCTCACACCGGACGCGCGCAGTTCGGGTTTGCGGGTCGAGGAAATCGGCGATGTAGGCGATCTTGCCGCTAAATTGCTCGCCAGGGTAAGTGTCGACTGTGATCGAAGCGGACCGGCCGGCCCGAATGCGGCCAAGATCTTTTTCGTACACTTCGGCCTGGACCCAGACCCGCGAAAGATCCGCGACGGTGAACAGCTCGTCGGCGGGTTCGATCACCCTGCCCGGCGCCGCGTTGACCTTGATGACCACGCCGTCGAATGGCGTCTGAAGAGCGGTGCGCGGCGATCCCTGGTCGTCGCTGGGATTCACTCCAAAGCGCTTGAGGCGCGTCGCCACCCCCGCCAGCACGCTCTCCTGGGCACGGGCGTGCTGCTCGGCGCCATGCTGCTCCGCCACGCTCAGCTCGTAGTCTTTCTTCGGCGCTGCGCCAATGTCGGAGAGACTCTTGTTTCTCTCCGTCTGCCTGGCCAGCGCCGCGGCCTGAACCCGCAGGCGAGTCAGCTCGGCCTCGGCGGACGCGTACTGGGAAACCAACTCACCGGCTTCGATGTTGTCGTAACGAGCCAACGCCTGGCCCTTACGAACGCGATCGCCCACCCGGGCGAACACCTCGTCAAGGCGGCCCCTCGCGAGCGGCCGAACGTGGGCAACCTGGCTGTCCACGGGTTGTACGGCGCCGGTCACCTGCAGGTACTCGGTCAGTTGACTCACTTCCACCGGCGCCACCCGCAATCCTGCGTGCTTCTGCGCTTCCACTTCCATCCGCACCAGGTTCGCCGGTCGATTCGATTCGTCGGGCCTGGCTCCCTCCTGCGTCGGACGGGAGCAAGCGGCGGAGAACGCGATTACAGCAATCCATAGGGTACGTTTCTTCACGGCAGGGTACCTCCGACAGCTCGAACCAGCTCCGCAAGCGCACGCGCCCCTTCGGCCCGGGCATCAATTACAGCCAGGTACGTCTCCACCAGGCGGCGCTGTTCGTTGAGGACGTCCAGAATGCGCAACTGGCCAAGGGAGTAGGCCTGACGGATGACATTCAAGTTCTTCTCAGACTGCTCGACGACTCCGCGGTCATACACGTCGAGTGCGCGGCGCGCCGCCATGTACCGGTCCCAGGCCGCCATGACTTCAAGGGGGATCGCGGCTTCGAGGTACAGCCGCCGAAGGCGAGCGCCGGCCAAGCGCGCTTCGGCGGCCTGGATGTTTCCAAGGTTCCGGTTTCGGTTGAGCAGGGGAATACTGACTCCAACGGTCACAAGGTCGTCTCGGTCCCGCAGCGCGGTAAGGACTCCGGATGGGGTGAGACCGAACTGGTCGTCAAACCGCGAGTGCCGCCGGGCGTAGCGGGCGGAGAGAGTCACGTTGGGCTTTCCTTCAGCCTCCGCCAGGTCCACCGTAGCGCTGCCCTGTTCTTCCAGCAACCGCGCAATCAGAAGATCGGGACGGGTCTTCAGCGCGTGCTGTTCGAGTCCTGCGATTTCAAGCGTGCCAAGTGGCGCGGCCGGGAAGTCTCGCGGCCTCACGGCGCCTGGACCATCGACTGCGGCAAGTCGTTTCAAGTCCGACACCGCGCCCATGAGGCGGCCAAAGCTCGAAGCCCTGAGGGCTTCGGCCCGGCTGAGCTCCACCGAGAGAAGATCGCGTTCCAACGGCGCCGCGTCGCCCTTCTCCACACGCGCCTGGGTAAGCCGAAACACCTGCCGGTTTACGTCAATCAGACGGTCCAGGGCCTCGACCTTCTGTTGCTCGGCCACGCCGTCGACGAACCGGCCCTGGATTTCGAACGCGAGCTGGCGGATGCGCTCGGCCAGTTCAGTTTCCGCCAGTTGAACCTCCTTATCGGCGACGCGGACTCGCTTCTGGCGTTTCCCGGCCGTCTCGACCGGGAAGAAGTATCCTGCCGAGTACTCCTCTTCTCCTTTCGTAGCCAGCGGGCGGCCGGTCGAGGAACTGAACTCAAGGGTCGGAACAGGTTTGACCCCGGCCTGGCGTTGTAGTCCCAGTGCTTCGGCGATCCTTTGACGCAAGGCCGCCAGGCCGCGATTGCGCTCGACCGCGCGCCGAATCAAGACATCAACAACGAAAGACTCCTGCTCCGGTGTTTGCGACAAGGCGATCGCGGAGACGACACCGAGCAATAGGGACACTTGGCACACAAACCTCATTGGGACCTCCTGTATCGTTGAACTCGAAGAGTTGCGCGGAGGCTAGGCTTTGGGAGGGTGGTCGATGTGGGAAGGTTGAGTGAGGGGCCGGCCGGTGTCCGGCGCGACCCAGGCGGAAACGGGCGCTTCCTGACGATCCAGTTGAATGGGCCGCACAATTACGATGTGCATGCAGCAGCAAATGCAGCAATCGTCCGTCTGCTGGCTCCCTTGAACGCCGTCGGACTCACAGCCATTCGGGTAGAGGACCTCGCACGCAAGGATCTCACCGCCTGTCAGCAGGAACAACACGAGTGCAGCGACTCGAAAAACTGCGCGATCGCACATGGTTCTCGCTCCACGATAACACAACACGGCAGCTTTGAGGTCTCACACCTTTGAGGTGGCCGCCACGCGAAGCGCAATCAACAACAGGCGAAGCCCACCTAATCCCTTTTGCCTTTTGATTTTTGCCTTTTGCCTTTTGCCTTCTTGTCTTCTTGACCGCCGTCACCCCCGGTCTTCCGCCCACCCCGTCGTGAAGTGTTTGGACCCGCTCGAGCGGCTGGTCCCATTCTCGGCGGCCTTCAGCAGCTTGTGGATGGTGTCCTGCTTGGGCAGGCTGGCCTCCAGGTAATCGATGCCGTCGGCGGTGATCAGCAGGCTGCTGCGGTCGTCGGACTGGATGAACCGCTTGGCCTTCAAATACCAGATCGTGAAGACCAGGTGCTCTCGCGGCTGGAACATGGCGTTCTCCAGATCCAGCACCGACATGCTGGGCGTGATCGGGCTCTGCCGGCGCTTGGTGTAGAGCAGGCAGAGCACGCCCATGCGACGGTTGGATTCTCCGTCAATGCCTTCGGTGAACTCCTTGGTCAGGAAGATAGGAATGGGTGCCTGTTTCTTGGCTTCAAAGGCCGCGTCGTACTCCTTCCGCCGGCTGGGGTCAGAAAGGACATGATAGGCGTCCTTAATTCGGAGGAAGCGCTCAATATCGCCGGTTTCCTTGTTGTCGGGATGGTAGCGCGCGGCCAGCACGCGGTAGACGCGTTGGATGCCTTCCGGCTCGGCCGCCCGGTCGATCTGCAGCAGCTCGTAGAAGTCGACGTAGTCCTCTTGCTGTTCCGTCGTGGTCATAGCTGCCCTCATGATACGACTTGCGTTCCTAAGACCGCCTCGGGGGAAGGCCCTAGATCGGGCGGAATTTGGCCCCGAAAGGACGGGTTATCGGAGGGCAAGGAGCTCTTTGTAGAGGCGGAAGACGCGCGGGAAGTCCGGGGTCAGCATCACGCGTACCGGAGTGGCTTGCGGAGCCAGCTTGGAATCGAGTGCAATTACCGAGCCGTAGCGGGGGCCGAACCGGGTGACGACATCGAGCCGCAGACTGCGCTCCGAGGTCACAAATTCGGGGTCCAACAGCCAGGCGGCGGCCAGCGAGTCCCACATGGGAAGCATGGCCTTGGGTTTGTTCAAAAAGCCAGGGTAGCGGACGCCCATGTCTTCCCGGATGAGATCGGTCAGGGGAGTGGGGACGGACACCAGCTCGTCGTAGTGGCGCCTGGTGAGGAGGGCTTGGTTGCAGATGTCGAGCCCGAACATCACCTTTTCCGGGATGCGCGAGCGCAGCACGGCCTGTGCGGCCTCGGGATCGAACCAGAAGTTGAACTCGGCCGCGCGCGAGGCATTGCCCGCCGCCCGAATCTGCCCGCCCATGAAGACCAGTCGGAGGATCTTGGTCTCGAGATCGGGCCGAAGGCGCAAGGCGATCGCCAGGTTGGTCATGGGGCCCAGCGCCAGGAAGGTGATCTGGCCGGGATTGCGCTCGATGGCCTCAATCAGGAAGTCGACCGCCGGTTGGCTTTGTGGTTTCAGGCCGGAGAAGCGGCCGCCGTGCGGGGGTTGGACGCGGTCCGGTGGATCGGCGAAAGCGCCCGCGAACTCGAGCTTGCCTTCCTGCCGCGACATGGCCGCGGTGTGGACCAGCGGCGCTTGCGCGCCCAGGTAGAGCGGCACATCCGGGCGGTCGAGCAGCCGGAGGATGTGGAACATGTACTCGGCGCCCTGCCGCGCCCAGACATTCCCCGAAACCACGGTGATGCCGGCGATGCGCACCTTGTCCGGGCGGCGCAGCAGCATCACCAGGGAAGCGCCGTCGTCGCCGAAAAATCCCGAGTCGGTGTCGAAGAGAATGGTCTCGGTGGCCAGGCAGAGGGCGGGACAGAGCAGCAGCAGCGCGGGTCTCAATGAGGAATTGTAACAAGGGCCGGAGCTTCGGAGGCCGCGCGGATGGTTGCTACAATGAATCGACAATGATCCAAACGCTATTCGGCTCGGTAGAGCAGGAACCGAGCCTGCTGGAGCGCCTCAAGAGCGGCGTGGCGAAGACGCGCGCCGGCCTGGTGTCACGGCTGGAGGAGACGCTGGCCGGGCGCAAGGAGATCGACGCCGATCTGCTCGACGAGCTCGAGTACACGCTGATCAGCGCCGATATCGGGGTGCGCACGACCACCGAGATCCTGGAGCGCATCCGGCAGCGGGTGGACCGCCATCTGGTGGGCGACGCGGCCGAATTGCGCGGCCTGATCGAGGAGCACCTGCTGGAGATCCTCGAAGCCTCCGACCATGCGCCGCCCCTGGTCAAGGAGCCGCCCGCGGTCGTGCTGGTGGTGGGCGTGAACGGCGCGGGCAAGACCACCACCATCGGGAAGCTGGCCCAGCGATACAAGGCCGAGGGCCGCGGCGTCCTGCTCTGCGCGGCCGACACTTTCCGCGCGGCGGCCATCGATCAGCTCGAGGTATGGGGCCAGCGCACCGGCGTCGAGGTGATCCGCCAGAAGCCCGGCGCGGATCCCAGCGCGGTGCTGTTCGATGCCCTGCATTCGGCGCGCGCCCGCAAAGTGGACTACGTGATCGTGGACACCGCCGGGCGGCTTCAGACCAAGGCGAACCTGATGGCGGAGCTGGAGAAAATGCGCCGGACGGCCGGACGCGTGGTTCCCGGCGCCCCCCATGAGGTCCTGCTGGTGCTGGACGCGGTGACCGGGCAGAACGGCCTGGAACAGGCGCGCAAATTCACGGAAAGCTCCGGCGTCACCGGACTGGTGCTGGCCAAGCTGGATGGCACGGCCAAGGGCGGCATCGTGGTGGCGATCGCACGCGAGCTGAATCTTCCGATCCGCTACATCGGCATCGGCGAGCAGGTGGGCGATCTGCTGCCGTTCGACGCCGCCAAGTACATCCAGTCGATCTTCGAGCCATGACCACGCCGCAACTCGCCCCTGGTGACGCTCTGTTCTTGCGCGAAGCGCTGGAGCTGGCGCTGCGGGGCCATGGGCTGGTCAGTCCCAACCCGCTGGTGGGCGCCGTGCTGGTGAACGGCGACCAGGTGGTGGGACGGGGCTTTCACACCTGGGCCGGCGTCAAACACGCGGAGATCCTGGCGCTGGAAGAGGCCGGCGGCGATGCTCGGGGGTCCACCTTGTACATCAACCTGGAGCCCTGCTCGCACGACGGGCGGACCGGTCCCTGCGCCCGGGCGTTGATCGAGGCGGGCGTCCGCCGGGTGGTCTGCGCGATCGAGGATCCCAATCCCCTGGTGGCCGGCCGCGGCCTCCGGCTGCTTCGAGAGGCCGGCGTGGAGGTCCAGATCGGCGGCGTGCTGGCCGCCGAAGCCGACAAGCTGAACGAGAGCTTCGTGCATGCCATGCGCACGGGCCGCCCGTTGGTGACCCTGAAGGCGGCGCTGACGCTGGACGGAAAAATCTCCGCCCCGGACGATAACCGGGGCTGGATTACCAGCGAGCAGGCGCGCGCCCACGTGCAGCAGCTCCGGCACTCCAGCGACGCCATCCTGACCGGCATCGGAACGGTGCTCGCGGACGACTGCCTGCTCACGGACCGCACCGGGCTTCCTCGCAGCCGTCCCCTGTTGCGGATCGTGGCCGACTCCCAGCTCAGAATCCCTCCCGGTTCCAAGATGGCCGTGAGCTGCCGTGCGGATGTGCTCGTCGCCACGACATCGGCGGCATCCCCGGAGCGCCGCGCCGCCTTGGAGCGGCAGGGCGCCCGGATCGAGGTGTTCGACGGGTCGGGCGGCCGCGTGGATCTGCGATCCCTGCTGGACTGGCTGCACCGCGAGCAGTACCGGTCCCTGATTCTCGAAGCGGGCAGCAAGCTGAACTGGGCGGCTCTGGAAGCAGGCATCGTGGACAAGGTGTTCCTCTACTACGGGGCGAAGATCCTGGGAGGGATGCAGTCGCTGCCCATGGCGGGAGGCGCCGGGAGGCGGCGCCGCGCGGATGCTATTCGGGTCCACCACCTGACCCTTCACTCCGTGGCGCAAGATCTGGGCGATCTGCGCGCGGGGTCGCGCGTCAATCTGGAGCGCCCGCTGGCGGCGAACGGGCGTTTGAGCGGGCACATCGTGCAGGGCCACGTGGACGGCACGGGCGAGTTCCTGGCGCTGGAGCCGCTGGGGCTGGACAACTGGTGGCTCAAGATTCGGGCGCCTGGGGATCTTGACCGGTATCTGGTCTTCAAAGGATCGATCGCCATCGACGGCATCAGCCTGACCATCGCTTCGCTGGAAGCCGGGGTCCTGGGCGTCACCATCATCCCCCACACCATCGAAAACACATCGCTGGGCTCTCACCGCCCGGGCGACCGCCTCAACCTGGAGTGTGACATCCTGGCCAAGCATGTGGAGAAGCTCTTGGGACGGCTGGACGTAAAGCCGGAGCTGACCGTCGACAAGCTGCGGGAAGCCGGCTTCTGAGCCGGCCGCTACCTCTTCAACTCCTCGACGATCTCACTGGCCGTCCTCCGCGCCCTCTCCAGTTCCCCGGGCGGCAGGCTGATCGCCCCCACCCGTGGATGTCCGCCGCCGCCGTAGCGCTCGCAGATCGTGGCCAGGTTGTGGCGCGGCTCGTGCGGCGCCCAGGGGTTGGAGCCCACCGAGATCTTGGTGCGGAAACTGGAGGGGCTGATCGAAACCGTGTAGGTGCACTCGGGAAACAGGTAGTACGGGATGAATTTGTTGTAGCCTTCAATCTCGTAGCCGGTCAGATCGAAGAACAGCACGCCGTTGTCCTGGACAGCGCGGTGGCGAATCACCTCCACCGAAGCCAGGTGGCTCTCGTAGAGCGGCTTGTAGATCTCCTGGATCTCCGGCTCGGCCATGATCTCTTCGAGCGTGCGGTGGCGCATCCACCCGATGATCCTCTGCACCGCGCCGGGGCCCTTGGCGCCTTCGATCACCAGCGTCAGTGGCATCGCGGGGGCGCCCAACTCGACGGCCGTCCGGGCATCGGAGTACAGCGCCCCGTCGATGATGTTGGCCCAATGCACCAACTGTGCCAGGTCCGGGGCCTGGTAGCCAAATCGCTCCCGCGCCACGGTGGAGATGAACAGCGTGCAGGACTTGTAGGTGGGGTCGTAGAACTTGTTCCCCGACCGGTTCCGCTGGAAGTGCTCGGCGTCCTCCGGCGTCAGGAAGGCGCTTTGATGATGATCGAACCACCAGGTAATGCGAGGATGCGGGGAGTACTTGAAGTCTACAATGGCGTTCTCTTCGCCGTCGAACAGGGAATCGTCGAAGTACTGGGAGGGTCCATGCGCCAGTCCGGTGAAGGTGAACTCGGCGCCCGGATGGAAGCGGGCTTCGATGAAGCGGCTGAAGTAGGCCGCCGAGGCCGCGCCGTCGAAACAGTGATCGTGATAGAAAACCCGTATTTGCATCAAGTACCCTGAAGGGGAAAACCTAACAGCTTCTCTCAATACGGGAAAAATTGCAACATGAACTGGTTTCTGGTATTCGTCCCCCTCACCCTTGTGGCCCACTACGGACGGCTTGGGCCGCCGCCTGTAGTCTTTCTGCTGGCCTGCGTGGCGGTGATTCCCCTGGCGGGATGGCTTGGGCGGGCAACCGAGCACCTGGCCGACAAGACCGGCGAAGGGATCGGCGGGCTGCTCAACGCCACCTTCGGGAACGCCGCCGAGCTGATCATCGCGCTGGTGGCGCTGCGGGCGGGCATGTACGAGGTGGTGAAGGCCTCGCTGACCGGCTCAATCATTGGCAATATTCTCCTGGTGCTGGGGGTCAGCGTGGTAGTAGGAGGCGTCCGCTACAAGAGCCAGAAGTTCAACGCCGTGGCGGCGCGCTCGCAGTCAACCTCCCTCACGCTGGCGGCGATCGCCCTGATCGTGCCCGCGGCCTATCATCACCTGGCCGGCGCGCACGCCCTGGCGCGGGAGGCCGATCTAAGCCTGGAGATCGCGCTGGTGCTGCTGGCGACCTACGCCCTTAGCCTGGTCTTCTCGCTGCACACGCACAAGCAACTGTTCGCCGGCGAGCCCGTGGGCGAGTTGGACCAGAAACGGACGCGTCCCTGGAGCCTGAAAAAATCGATCCTGGTGCTGGCGGCGGCCACCGCGATGGTGGCCTGGATCAGCGAGATCCTGGTGGCGACCGTGGATCTGGCGGCGCACTCGTTCGGCATGACGCGGGTGTTTGTGGGCGTGATCGTGGTGGCCATCATCGGCAACGCGGCGGAACATTCCAGCGCTATCGTGGCGGCCTACAAGAACCGCATGGACCTGGCGATGGGGATCGCCATCGGCAGCAGCATTCAAGTGGCCATGTTCGTCGCGCCCGTGCTGGTGCTGGCCAGCTACGCGCTCGGACCCCGTCCGCTGAACCTGGTCTTCAGTCCGGCGGAGGTGATGGCCATCGGGCTGGCCGTCGCCATCAGCGGCCAGATCACCTCGGACGGGGAATCGAACTGGCTGGAGGGCGTTCAACTGCTGGCGGTGTACGTGGTGCTGGGCGTGGTTTTCTACTTCCTGCCATAATGAACCGATGATCGATTCCTGCCTCGGGTGCGGCCAGCAGGGGCTGCGCCGCGTCCGCCCGTATCGCACCGACTCCCGCCATGGCCGCAACGTACTGGGGGGCTCATGGCTCTACGAGTGCTCGGGGTGCGGTCTGGTTCAGGCGGCGCCGCGTCCCGACGCGCGGGAGTTGAACGACTACTATTCAGTCGACTACCGGCGGGCCGGCTATTACGGCTCCGATGTGGCCGATCCTACCGCTTTTCCCAAGGACAACCTCTTCTACTACAACCGGGGACAATCCATCGCCGACCTGGTCGCGCCGCGGGTCCGGGCGGAGTCGCCCCGCATCCTGGATATCGGGGCGGGTTTCGGTCACATTCTGTACGCACTGGGCGAGCGGTTTCCCAAGTCGCGCCGGACCGCGATCGAATTCTCCGG
>JACOSH010000124.1 GCA_016178945.1 Acidobacteriota bacterium | reverse complement strand
GGCAGCTCGATGGTGGTGCGCACCCAGCCGTCGCGCGAGATGGCGTAGTCGGCGCGGCCCAGGTGTCCGAAGCGCCAGAAGTCCTCCCCTTTCACGCGGGCCGCCGCCGCGACCGCGGAGTGCTGGTTGGATACCTTCGCTTCGAGGTAAAGATAGTTGCGCGGGTCGCTGATTCTCTCGCCGTCTACCGTGCCGAACGGTCGCAGCTTGTCCTCCCGCCGAAGTTCCTGGGCCGCCACCCGGTAGCTGATGGGCTGGTCGTCCATCAGCTGCTCGCGGGAGCTGTGAGTCAGGTCGACCACGACCGGAGCGAGCTGGTACCGGATCGGCGACTCCCCCTCGCCGGAAACCATGTTGTTTTTCGTCGACGGGATCAGCAGCGGATGCCGGCCGTCGCGGCGTCCCCGGAACTCCACTTCCTGGTGATCCTTGGCCTGGATGGTGGCGAGGTTCTTGGACGTCCGGAGCCGGTAGATGTACTCGATGTCGGTGGTGCGGCCCCACCGGGCCATCAGCGCGCGCGTGGAAGTGCCGCCGTCCTCGTTGGAGAAGATGACGGTGTACTGCAAGACGCCCTCCGGCAGACGCTCGCAGTAGGCGATCAGCGGGACATCGCTGAAGCCCCCCACGGTGTCGGCGCGGGCGAACAGCACCGGCGCAAAGGAAATCGGGTCGTCCGCAGGCAGTTCGCGGAAGCGCGCGCCGTGCACCTGGAGCCGGGATTGCGGCGCGGAGTATCCGGAGTGCCGCTCAATGGCGAGCCGGTGCCGGCCGGCGGGCCAGGCGCCCAGAAACACCGAATAGGTATGGCGCGCCTCGCCGCTCCAGACCATCACGTGCTGCGTCGCGCGATCGTCGACTGTCACCGTGGCCAGCGCCGCTTCTCGTCCGGCCACGCCCCAATCCGAGCCGGGCGAGGACATTTCCAGATCCGCCACGACTTCGCCGGACTGGCGCGTGACAAAGGGAAAGGTCTCCGCCACGGCCAGAGCCAACAGCACAGGGAGAATCACGTCTGTCTGGCCGGCCGGAGGTCCTCGAATGCACGTTCGACCGGCATCCGGAATCCCGGCAGGAAGTCGATCTCCAGGATCTGGCCTTCTTCCAGGACGCGGGAGTTCCCCTGCCGGTCATAAGTATGGAGGACACGCTGTGCAGGGTACGCCACCACGACCAGTCGCGCTCCGCAGCGGAGGTAGGTGCGGATCTTGTCCTCCAGGCCGGCGGCCGACTCGGAAGATACCACCTCGACGGCTAGATCCGGCGCGCCTTGGAAGCGCTTGGCGGGATCCGACTCCTGGAGACGCGCCGACAACAACACCGCGACGTCGGGAATCAGATAGTCCGTTCCGCTCAGCGTGAACCCAGCCTCGGAGAATACCCTGCCAATGCGGTTTGGCCGCACGCAGGCAACGAGTTCTTCATCGAAGTTCGACTTGACAATCTCATGTCCGGAGTTCGCGGCGGGCATTTCGATGAGGACTCCTTCCAGAAGTTCCAGTTTGACTCCGAGTTTCTCCGGGAGTTCGAGAAACTCCTCCATCGTCATCGGAGTGGTGACCGCGCTCATGCCAGTATTATAGACGTTCCAGCGCGGCGGCCGCGCCCCATGCCGCCAGCGTCAGAAGTGCAAGCCGCCGCCGCAAATGAGCACCTCGCCCGTCACGTAATCCGACAACGGTGAGCAGAAGAACAGAACTGCGCCGGCGGCTTCCTCGGGGGTGCCGGGACGGCCCAGCGGGCAGGTCACCTTGATCGCCTCCAGCGCCTTGGGCTGCACGCCGACAGCGATCTGGCGGCCTTTCACCTCGATACTGGCCGCGGGTCCGGCCAGCGCCTGAGTCAGACGCGTTTCGATCATCCCGAAGCCGACCGCGTTCACGTTGATGTTGTAGCGTCCCCACTCCTTGGCCAGGGTCTTGGTGAGTCCCAGGATCCCGGCTTTGCCCGAGGAGTAGCCGGCCTGCCCGGGATTGCCGTCCGTGCCGGCGATGGAGGTGATATTGACGACTTTGCGCATCACCCGTCGGCCCTCGGCCGTCTCTTTCTTGGCCGATTCGCGGAGGTGCGCCGACGCCGCCCGCAGGACGCGGAACGGCGCCACCAGGTGGATGTCGAGCATGGCCTGGAACTGCTCGTCGCCGGTCTTCTGGATGACGTTGTCCCAGGTGTATCCGGCGTTGTTGACCAGGATGTCGAGGCCGCCGAATACCCGCAGCGCGCTCTCCACCAGGTAGGCCGGGAACTCGGGCTCGGTGATGTCGCCGGCCAGGATGGCCGCTTTGCCGCCGGCCAGCCGGATGGCTTCTTCGGCTTCGGCGGCGGGCGCCTGATCCAGATCGTTGATCATCACCGCCGCGCCGCAGGCGGCCAGCTTCCCGGCGATGGCGCGGCCGATGCCCCGGCCCGCGCCGGTGACCAGCGCAACTTTTCCCGTCAAGTCGATCATCGCAGCAGATCCTCCAATTGGAGCTTGGTGTCCGTCTTAGCGTCGCGGTACTTCACGATTACCGGCGTGTACAGCGAGATCCCCCACTCCTTGCCCTTGCCGCCGGCGATGGCGCGCGAGCCGGCCACCACGACCGCTTCTTCCGGAATCACCAGCGGCTGGTCGTCCGTCGCGCGGTGCACGGTCTCGCGCACCAGGTCGTAGACCGGCGTAGAGCGGTTCAGGATCGTGCCGGTGCCCAGCACGGCGCGCTGCCGGACCACGGTGCCTTCATAGACGCCGCAGTTGCCGCCCACCAGCACGTCGTCTTCGATGATGACCGGCAGGGCGCCCACCGGCTCGAGCACGCCTCCGATCTGGGCGGCGGCCGAGATGTGACAGTTCCTCCCGACCTGCGCGCAGCTTCCGACCAGCGCGTGCGAGTCGATCATGGTTCCGTCGCCGACCCACGCGCCTGCGTTGATGTACATGGGCGGCATGCAGGTGACGCCCTTGCCCAGGTAGCAGCCGTCGCGGATCGAGGAGCCGCCGGGCACGATGCGCACGCCGCTCGAGGCCGTAAGCTGCTTCACCGGGTAGGTGGCCTTGTCGAAGAAGGGCTGCCGTCCCGCGTGGACCGACATGTCGACCACCGCGCCCATGCGGAACCCCAGCAGAATGCCTTTCTTCACCCATCCGTTTACCCGCCAGCCGCTTGGCGCCGCGGGATCGGGCTGCGCTGCGCGCACCTGGCCGGCGTTGAGCGCCGCCTTAAAAGCTTGGAACAGGGAGTAGTGATCTTCGGAATAGGTTTCCGGCTTTTCGTCGAAGAGCTTCTCGATCTCAGCTTGCAACGGGCACGCTCCGCACACTGGCCAGTCCCGTCTTTTCGAGGACTCCCCGGATCTTTTGCAGATTCTCCGGCCTGGGCGGAACCAGCGGGAGGCGGTAGACCGGATCGAGCAGACCCATCAGACCCATGGCCGCCTTCACCGGAATGGGGTTGGACTCGACGAAATTCACCTCCATCAGGGCCAGATACTGGCGCTGGATGCGACGGGCCGCGGCGAAATCGCCGCGCAGGCAGGCTTGAGCCAGTTCGGTCATCTCGGCGGGAATCTGGTTGGAGACCACCGAAATGATGCCGCGCCCGCCCAGGGCCATCACCGGGATGGTGATCGAATCGTCGCCGCTGAGCACGATGAAGCTGTCCGGCGTCTGATGCACCACCTGTGCGATCTGGGCGATGTTTCCGGAGGCTTCTTTGACCCCCACGATGTTGCGGATCTCGGCCAGCCGCGCCAGGGTCGCGGGCTCCACGTTAATCCCCGTGCGCCCCTGCACGCTGTAGATGACGATGGGCAGCGGGGTGCTGGAGGCAATCGCCTTGTAATGCTGATAGAGGCCCTCCTGCGTCGGCTTGTTGTAGTAGGGCGTCACCGAGAGCAGTCCGTCCGCGCCCAGCCGCTCCAGCTCGTGCGCCAGCTCGATCACTTCGGCGGTGTTGTAGCCGCCCGCGCCCGCCAGCACGGGAACCTTTCCGCGCGCCACTTGAACCGCTATCTCGACCACGCGCAAGTGCTCGGCGCGGGTGAGCGTGGGGCTCTCCCCGGTAGTCCCGCAGGGCACCAGGAAATTGATCCCGCCCTCCACCTGGCGCTCCACCAGCCGGCGAAGCGCCGCTTCGTCCAGAGACAGGTCGCGCTTGAAAGGAGTCACCAGCGCGGTGCCGCATCCAGTAAACATGTACCACCTCCTCAGAGCCGGAATCGGGAGTCAGAAGGCGATCTCGCCGAATTCGTAGAAACCTTTCTTGCCCTTGATCCATTGGGCCGCCGTGAGCGCGCCACGGGCAAAGCCTTCGCGGCTGTGCGCGGTGTGACGCAGGGTCAGGGTGTCGGCGGCGGAGCTGAAACCGATCTCATGCGTGCCGGGTATCTTGCCGGCCCGGTTCGAGCTCATGTCGATTCCAGCCCGGTAGCCGGCCTTCCGCATCTCCTCGACCAGCTTGAGCAGCGTTCCGGAAGGCGCGTCTTTCTTGGTCGAATGATGAATCTCATAGGCCCAGGCCCCGTACTCCGGCTGCCCGGCAAGCAGTTTGGCCGCCGCGGCCACCACTCGCAGGAACACGTTGACGCCGATCGAGTAATTGGGGCTCCACACCAGCCCGATCTGGTGGCGGGCCACCACCCCCTTCACGCGATCCAGATGCTGGAGCCAGCCGGTGGTGCCGACCACGATGTTCACGCCCAGCGCCGCGATGCGCTCGATGTTCTCGACCGCCGCCTCCGGAATCGAGAAGTCGACCGCCACCTCGATCCCGCGGAAGTTCTCCGCCGTAATGCCCTCGAAGCGCGCGTTGTTGAACTCATCCAGCTTGAGGCCGATCGAGACGCCATACTCCGGCGCGAGCTGCTCAAGCAGCTTTCCCATCTTGCCGTAACCGATGAGGGCAATCATAGTGTCAGGTGTCAGGTGTCAGTCGTCAGGTGTCAGTTGCCGGTCGCCTCATCACTGACGACTGATAACTGACAACTGACAACTCCCTATTCAAACACGTTCGGGTCCAACTGTGTAAACAGCTCCCGGTGCAGAGCTTCCACGGCCGGGTGGAGGTCTTTTTCGGCGACTACAAAGCTCAGGTTCACCAGCGAGGAGCCTTGGGAGATCATCCGGATGTTGATGCCGTTGAGGGCCTGGAAGACGCGGCCCGCGACGCCGGGGGTGCTGCGGATGTTGTCGCCGACCACGCACACGATGGCCTGGTTATCTTCAATGGAAACCTCGGAGAACTGGCGCAGCTCGGCGCAGATCTCGGGCAGGCGCTTGGGGTTGTCGATGGTGAGCGACACGCTGACCTCG
>JACOSH010000491.1 GCA_016178945.1 Acidobacteriota bacterium | reverse complement strand
TCCGTTGGTGGCATTGATCGGCGCCGCCGGGTTCACCTGCGGAAAGTACTTCTGAATCAGCGCCCCGGTGGTCGGATTCAGCAGCCGCTGCGGGATGCGGATGAAGCGCGCGCCCTGGCCGCCCACCGTGTCGCTGCCGATCTCCGCGGCCGTGAGCTGCACGTTGGCCGGGACCACCGGCTTTCGATTGTCGGCCAGCCTGGAAAAATCGCCGCTCCACAACGCGGGGTGCGGCAGATTGTTGACACGCAGGTTGACCGGACTGTTCTGCCAGCGCCGCTCGAAGGCGGCGAAGAAATACGTGTTCCTGATCTTGGGCACGGGACCGCCGAACGAGCCGCCCAGCTCGTTCAGATTGAAGTAGGGCGTCGGGTATTTCGAGATCGCCGCCGTGGGCAAGAAGGCGTTCTGGGCCACTTTGTCGCGCAGGTCCCAGGCGGCCAGCGCCGAGTTCTTGTTGTTGTGGAACAGCGAGCCGTGATACAGCGACGCGCCGCGCCGCGTCGAGACCCGGATATTGGCGATGCCCGCGAACTCGGCCGTGAAGTTGTTCGACAGCACGGTCAGCTCGCCGATGGTTTCAAGCGACGGCTGGCTGGCTGTGGGCTGGCCGAACACGCCGCCATTGGAGCGCTGCCCGTCCAGCGAGAAACTCGCTCCGTAGCTTTGCGATCCCAGGAACTTGTAGGAGCCATCCGAATCCGCCTGGGTGATGTTGGGATTCAGATAGAGGAACGAATAGATGTCGCGGTTGTCGCGGGGCAGGGCGAGAAGCGCCTGGTTGTTCAGCGTTGCCGACACGGTCGGCGATTCGGTCTGCACCAGCGGGGCTTCGGAGGTCACCACCACCACCTCGGTCGTCCCCTTGGGCTTCAGGCCGGCGTCGGCGCGCGCTACCCCGCCCGGCTGTAGCGCAATGTTGACGATCTCCGCGGTGGAGAATCCGGCGGCGTTCACCGTTACCTTGTAGGCCCCGGACCGCAGGCCGGACGCCTCATAGTTGCCCGCCGAGTCCGTGGTGAGCTTGCGCGACAGGCTGGTCGCGACATCCACCACCTCCACCGCGGCGTTGGGCACCACCGCCCCGGTCGGGTCCGTCACCGTGCCCCGGATCGTACCCAGATCCGTTCCTTGCGCCAACAAAACCACGGCGCCGATGAGACTGAAGACAAACGACGCGAGCCCTTGCCGAATTCGTGCCATAATCCCACTCCCTTTCTATTCTGCTGGTCAGAATAGGACTAGCTTTTCTGAGGTTACGATACTCCCGCGCGGGTCAGCGGTCAAGCGCCACAGTTGGCGCTCAAAGCGCAACCAGGAAGATCACAAACAACGCAGCGCCGCTCCCCAGCGCGATCCACCCCCAAAACCGGTGCCCGCTCAGTTGCCACCACATGTACACGCCGGAGGCGATCCACAGCACAAAACCCACGCACACGACATCGACCAGGAGCGACCACGACGTCTCCAGCGGGCCCGCGTGCTCGAATCCGCCCCGCGCGTGCATGCCGGTGAAGAATCCGTCCCACCGGAACCGGCGGTCCTGGGCGAGCAGCCGCTTTTCCTGCGGGAAATAGGTGAACTGCGTCGACTTCCGGAAGGTGTGCAGATACACTTTGATGGTCTTGCCATCCCGGTACGTTCCAAACGACCCTTCCAGTCCCGAGTCCTTCACGATGCGCTCGCCCAGCGGACGCAAATCGCCCGGCGGCACGGCCATGTCAAAGGGACGATCGAACCGCGTCGTCCACAACGGTACGCCGTCGTTGTACCACTCGTCCAGGAGCTTGCCATGGCTGAACGGAATCGAGCTGATCCCGTACATCAGAAACCAGGGCAGCAGCGTCAGGGCCAGGTACAGGTGCAAGCGTCGATTGAAGTGATTGAAAGTCACGGAAGCTCCCTGCCTCAGATGGTCGTTACGTAGAATCCGAACAGCGCCAGCCCCACCGCCAGAAACAGAGCGCCCAGCCCGCGGGTCACCCGCAGCTCCCACCACATCCACAACCCGGACAACACCCAGAAGATCATGCCGGCGATGAACAAGTCCACGGAAAACGCCCAGGTGTCCTCCAGCGCGTAGTCGTGCTGGTAACCGCGCCGGCGGTGCATCCGCTCGAGGAAGACCGGCGTCCGAAAAACCTCCCGCTCGATGAGCAGCTTTCCGGCCGCCGGCGTGTAGGTGATCCGGCGCGGCGTCAGCGGATCCTGACGCTGGATCGTAATGGTCCCCGCGGCGGACCCGCGCACGTTGTGGGCGCCCTCTAAATGCAGATCGCCCAGAATCCGGAGAGCCATGGCCTTCGGAGCGGTTCCAGCCGGAAAAGTGGCGGGATAGGCCTGTTCCCGCTCCTTCTCGTACAGCAGGATCGGCCCGCCATAGCGCTTTTTGAAAAAGTCGCGATGGTTCATCGCCATCGTGCTGAGGGCATACACCAACACCCAGGGCGTCAGGAAGAGCGCCAGGTACATGTGAATGCGGCGGATTACTTTCGAGAACATCTATACCTTCCGTAGGAAATCGAAATCGCAGCCCAGATTGGCCTGCGTGACATGCTCGAGGAATAAGCGCCCGTAGCCGCGATCGTAGTGGGGCGGCGCGCGCCGGAAGGCCTTCAGCCGCCGTTCCAGCTCCTCGGCCGGGATGCGCAGCTCCACCCGGCGCCCTTCCACGTCCAGATCGATCTCGTCGCCGTTCTGGACCGCCGCCAGCGGACCGCCGATGCCCGACTCCGGCGCCACGTGCAGCACTACCGTGCCGAAGCTGGTGCCGCTCATGCGCGCGTCGCTGATCCGCACCACGTCGCTGATCCCCCGGTTCAGCAGCGCTTTGGGCATGGGGATGTGGCCCCATTCGGGGAATCCCGGCGCGCCGTGCGGGCCGCAGTTTTTCATCACGAGCACGGTGTCCTGGGTCACCGGCAGGTCGCCGGAATCGATCTGGGCCCGCATCTGCTCGTAGGTCTCGAACACGTAGGCCTTGCCGCGGTGCTGCAGCAGGTGCGGCGAGGCGGCGGTCTGCTTGATCACGGCCCCGTCCGGCGCAAGATTGCCGTACAGGATCACGGTGCCGCCCTCTTTGTTCAGAGGCTCGGCCTGGGTGCGGATCACCTCCGGACGGCAGCACTCCGCCTTGGACACGTTCTCGGCCATGGTCTTGCCGGTCACCGTCAGGACGTCGCCGTGGAGCAGCGGCAGGATCTCCCGCATCACTGCCGGCAGACCTCCGGCGTAGTAGAAATCCTCCATCAGGTACTCGCCCGACGGCTTGACGTTGGCAATGTAGGGCGTCCGCCGCGAGATCGCGTCGAATTCGTCCAGCTTCAGATCGATGCCCAGCCTCCCGGCGATGGCCAGCAGATGCACCACGGCGTTGGTCGACCCGCCGATGGCCATGTCCACGGTGATGGCGTTCTCCAGCGCCTGGCGGGTCATGATCCGGGACGGCCGCACATCCTCCCGCACCAGGTCCACGGCGCGCCGCCCGCTCAGCTCCGCCATGGTCAGGCGCCGCGAGTCGGGCGCCGGAACGTTGGCGCATCCGGTCAGCGTCATGCCCAGCGCCTCGGCCAGGCTGGTCATGGTCGAGGCCGTGCCCATCACGGTACAGTGGCCGGCGCTGCGCGAGATCCCGCCCTCGATCTCGCTCCACTCCTCTTCGCTCAGCCGGCCGGTGCGGAACAGGTCGAACAGCTTGCGCCCGTCGGTGCCCGAGCCCAGCTCCCGGTCCTTCCACTGGCCGCTCAGCATCGGGCCGCCCGGCACCACGATCGCCGGGATGTCGGCGCTCGCCGCGCCCATCAGTTGCGCCGGCGTGGTCTTGTCGCAGCCGCACAGCAGCACCACGCCGTCAATCGGGTTGGCGCGGATGGATTCCTCCACGTCCATCGCCATCAGGTTCCGGTAGAGCATCGTGGTGGGGCGCATGAACACTTCGCCCAGCGAAATGGTGGGAAACTCCAGCGGGAACCCTCCCGCCGTCCACACGCCGCGTTTCACCGCCTCGGCCACCGTGCGCAGATGCGCGTTGCAGTTGTTCAGCTCGCTCCAGGAATTACAGATCCCGATCACCGGCTTGCCCTGGAAGGCGTCCGCGGCAAAGCCTTCCGACCGCAGCCAGGCCCGCCGCGTGAAGCTCTCATAGTTGCGCTGCCCCCACCACTCCTTGCTGCGCAGCTTTCGACCGTTGGTTGTGGACATTGGTTCATCATAGTCTATAGGCTGCTTTTCCGGAATGCGCGATAGCCGGACGAAAAGTGCAGACAGTGTCTGCACTATTGTCTGAACCGAACGGGGACGACTGGAACGGGAGAAGCTAGCCAGTAGGCAACCGGCGCCAAGTCCTCGACGGCGCCGGCCTGGCCCCGGACCAAGCCGTGCTCCGGCAAGTCCCGGAGCAGCGGTCCACCCGTGATACTCTTGTCAGCAGGCGGAAATGCAGACAATCGCCCACAAGATCGATGGGGATGTCGTGCTGGAGGAGG
>JACOSH010000490.1 GCA_016178945.1 Acidobacteriota bacterium | reverse complement strand
GATTCGCCAGCGCCTCGAATCGGGACCTGTTCCAGGCCAGTCCGGAGAAGTACCTGCCGCGCTACGGCGGATACTGCGCCTGGGCGGTGAGCCAGGGCCACACGGCCAACATCTCGCCCAATGCCTGGAAGGTGGTCGACGGCAAGCTCTACCTGAATCACCCCCTGGCCAAAGGCAAATTCGAACGCGACACCCCCGGCGCCATCACGCGGGCGGACCAGAACTGGCCCAAGATCCTTGCCGGAAAGTAGAGCAGGAAGTAGACTGGTGGGACGATGAAGCTCGTCCCCTGGCAGCTCCTCATCCTGGCGGCGCCCGCCCTCGCGGCGGAGCCGCTCAGGGTCGAAAACACCGACCGCGTGGGCCGGCGCGTCGAGAATGCGGTCTTTGTCGCCGACCTGTCCCGGCGCACCGTGCGGGGCAGAGAAGAGGACAGCGGCACGCTGCGCGCCCTCACTTTCAAGCGGTTCGGCGTCACCCTGCTGCGGACGCAGAATCGCATGCACTGGGCCCCCAGCCTGCAGCGCAGCGGCGCGAGAAGCTACTCCGGAATCGGAACGTGGGAGCCGGTCCAGACCTTCCGCGAAGAAATCCAGCCGGATTCCTACCGGCACTACCGCGAGGGCTACCTGGCCGATTACCACGAGGTCAAGATCGAGGCCGAGTCTCGCTTCTACGCGGCCGTGCCCTATTTCCTGTTTCATTCCGTGATGACGGTGGAGAAGCCGCTCTCGATCGACCTGCTGCGCAACCAGGAGATGACCATGGACGAGCGGTTCACGCACGTGGCCTGGCCGGGGCGCGACGGCAAGCCGCGCATCGCCACCTTCGAGGAGCGCAAGCCGATCCTGGCGAAAGAGCCGGTCGCCGTGGATGCTCCCTGGGTCTGCTTTCTGAACCTGGACAAGGGCTATGGCTTCGGCGCGGTAGTGCTGGACTACAAAGCCACGCGGAGCGCCAATCCGATCACCAGCATCAACGACGGCGCCGATAACGGCAAGTACTGGGACCGCCGGATCATCAACTACCTGGACACCCCGCTCGCGACCGGCGACCGGTTTGAGGAGCGGACCGCCTACGTGCTGGTCGCCTGCACCAAGGCCGAGCCCCTGCGAGAGTTCCTGGATTGGGAACGCCGCATCAGGGCTGCCCGGGCTCACCCTCTGAAGCCGTGAAGTACGCGCAATCCGGGTGATGAAACACCAGCGCGCTGACGCTGGCCTCAGGTTCCATCATCATCCCTTCGGTCAGCGAGACGCCAATCTCCTCCGGGCGAAGCAGCTTCCAGATTCCCTGCTGGTCGTCCAGATTCGGACAGGCCGGGTAGCCGAAGCTGTAGCGCTTGCCGCGGTACCGTGAAGTGAACCGCTCCTGCATGGTCAAGGTGGGCGGATCGGGGAAGCCCCAGTCCTCCCGGATCCGGCGGTGCAGCCATTCCGCGCAGCCTTCGGCGGTCTCGATGGCCAGAGCTTGCAGCCCGTGGGCCTTCAAGTACTCGCCGGCCCGCTTCCACTCTTCGGACTGTTCGCGAATGCCCGCGCCCGCCGTCACCACATACAGCGCCAGGTGATCGCGCGCTCCGTTCTCGGCTTCCAGGATGTAGTCGCTCAAGCACAGGCCATCGGTCCGGCGCTGGCGGCCGAAGTGGAATGTGTGGATCGGGCGGTCGCCGTCGGGAGCGTACAGGTCGATCGCGTTGCCGTTCCGCTTGGCCTCGAAGAACTGCCAGACCGCTCTGACCTTCATGACCTTGGCCGCCTCGCGCTTTAGGTCCTCCATCTGGTGGTAGAGCTCCAGCGCCTTGGGATTGTGATCGGCCAGGTCCTTCTCGAAGTTGCCCTTGTAGCCGAGGTGACGGCCGTAGAGCATGAACGGGTTGATGTAGCTCCAGATCTCGGTCAGGTGCGGGACATCGCGCACGCGGCGGTCCAGATACGGCGCCGGTGGCAGCGGCAGGTCGATCCGCACCTTGCGGCTCCGGACATCGGTGACCGGGCCCGCCACCTCGATTGCCGGCGTGGGCGCGGCGGCGGCTTCGATGTAGGTGTTGGCCCGCAGCGTCTCGGGACGCGCGGCCGGGTCCGTCAATTCGTTCATCAACCGCAGGCCGGTCATGGCGTCCTTGGCGTAGCAGACCGCGTTGCCGTAGGCCGGGGCGATCTTCGAGCGCGTGTATTTCTCCGACAACGCCGCGCCGCCCACCAGCACCGGCACGGTGATCCCGGCGGCCTTCAGGTCCTCGCCCGTCACCACCATCTGCTGCGCGCTCTTCACCAGCAGCCCGGAGAGCCCAATCGCGTCGGGCTGATGCTGGTGATAGGCCTGGATCAGCGCTTCCGGCAGGACCTTGATGCCCAGATTGATCACCTGGTAGCCGTTGTTGCTCAGGATGATTTCGACCAGGTTCTTGCCGATGTCGTGGACGTCGCCCTTCACGGTGGCCAGAACGACTTTCCCCCGCGTGGAGCTTTCGCTCTTCTCCATGAACCGCTCGAGGTAGGTGACCGCGGCTTTCATCGCTTCGGCCGACTGGAGCACTTCCGCGACGATCAGCTCGTTGTTGTTGAACAGCCGCCCGACCTCGGCCATGCCCGCCATCAGCGGGCCGTTGATGATGTCCAGCGGCGCGGCGCCCTCCCGCAGCTTCATGTCCAGGTCCGGGATCAGCCCATCCTTGGTGCCTTCCAGGATGTAGTTGGCCAGGCGCTGGTCGAGCGGCAGGTCCGCCGCTCTTTTCTTGACGCGCGCGCCGGCCTTGCGGAAATGCTCGGTGATCGCGGCGATGTGAAACTGGTTGATGGCGGTCTTCTGCTCCCGCGACTGCGCGCGCCAGTCCTCCGGCGCCAGGCGCAGATCCTCGATTTCCGTGTCCACCGGAGGCGTGTTGAACAGCAGATTCTCGGCCAGCCGCCGCTCCTCCTCGGCGAGGGCGGCGAAGCGCTCCAGCTTCTCCGCGTTCACGATGGCCAGATCCAGTCCGGCCTTGGTGCAGTAATACAGGAAAACCGAGTTGACCACCTCCCGCGCCGCCGGCGGCAGTCCGAACGAGATGTTGGAAATCCCCAGGATGGTCTTGACGAAGGGGATCTTTTCCTTGATCAGGCGGATGCCCTCGATGGTCTCCACCGCGCCCCCGATGTAATTAGCGTCGCCGGTGGCGCAAGGGAAGACCAGCGGGTCGAAGACAATGTCCTCGGGCGGAATCCCGTACTTCCCGGTCAGCAGCGCGCAACTGCGCTCGGCGATGGCCAGTTTGCGCTCGCGCGTGAAGGCCTGGGCTTGCTGTTTGTCCTCGTCGATACAGCCCACCACTAGCGCCGCGCCGTATTCCCGCGCGATCGGGCAGACCCGATCGAGCTTTTCTTCGCCGTCTTCCAGGTTGATGGAGTTGATGATCGACTTCCCCTGGCAGTAGGTCAGCGCCAGCTCCACGGCCCGGGGATCGGTGGTGTCGATCATGATCGGAACCGCTATCTTGCGAGTGAGCTGATCGAAGAACGGCGGGATGTCCTGGATCTCGTCGCGATCCGTGGATTGCAGGCAGACATCCACGATCTGGGCCCCGTTCTTCACCTGCCGCCGGGCGATCTCGGTGGATTCTTCCCACTTCTCCTCCGCCACCAGGTTCTTGAACAACCGCGACCCGATGACGTTGGTGCGCTCCCCCACGATCAGCGGGCGGGTGGAGTCTTCCGCTTCGATCAGGTCGATGCCCGAGTAGAACGCGCGGCGCGAACGGTCCTTGGGTTTCCGCGGCTTCTTGCCCTCCGCCATCTGGGCGATCCGGCGGATGTGCGCCGGCGTGGTGCCGCAACAGCCGCCCACGAAATTCAGCCAGCCGTGGTCGACGAAGCGCTCGAGCTGCGCGGCCACGGACTCGGGAGTCTCGTTGTACTTCAATTCTTCGTTGGGAAGACCGGCGTTGGGATAACAGGAGATGCGCGTGTGCGCCAGCTCGTGCAGGGTGCGGAGATGGTCGGTCATGAACTCCGGCCCGGTGCCGCAGTTCAGACCCACCGAGAGCAGCTCGGCGTGCGAGACCGATGTCCAGAAGGCATCCGCGGCCTGGCCGCCCAGCATCTTGCCCTGCGGCTCGATAGTGCCCGAGATCATCACCGGGACGCGCCGTCCGAGCTCGCGCACGGCCCGGTTCACTCCGTTCAGCGCCGCCTTGGCCGTGCCCGTGTCGTTGCAGGTTTCGATGAGCAGAATGTCGGCGCCGCCCTCCACCAGCGCCCGGGCCTGCTCGTGGTAGGCCTGCTCGGCCTGGCGGAAGGTGAGGTTGCGGGTCACCGACACCGTTCGCGTGGTGGGCCCGAGGGAGCCGGCCACGAAACGCGGCTTGGCCGGAGTGGAGAACTCGTCCGCCGCCTGGCGCGCCAGCCGCGAAGCCGTCACGTTCAGCTCGTGGACCTGGTCCGCCAGGCCATACTCGCCCAGGGACACGCTGGTGGCGTTGAAAGTGTTGGTCTCGATGATGTCGGCGCCGGCCTCCAGATAGTCCCGGTGGACCCCGAGAATGATGTCCGGACGCCGCTTCAGCAGGACTTCATTGCAATTCTCCAACGCTACCCCGCCGTAGTCCTCGACGGTGAGCCGCGCCTGTAGCAGCGCGCCCATCGAACCGTCGAGCACCAGGATGCGCGATTCGAGAGCGTCGTAGAGGGCTTGGCGGCGGTCGTCGGCAGTCATGAAAAAAAAGGCGTCTTCCTTCGATGATAGCCCAGCGCCGCTCCGACTTTGGGAAGGCCCAGTCGGCACGCCAGGTAATGCTCCGGGCCGTGCGGGCTCGATTGGTTTGACCTCGGTTACTTGAGAAGACGGCGATAGTCCCGCGATGCGTGAATCACTCTTTCGACCGCAATACCGTCCCTACGAGGCATGTAGTAGATCAAGTAGCTCTCGAATCCCCGAACCCGCCACATCCTGACGCCGTGGAACCCGGGTCCGCCAACCTTACGAGGAACTCCCACGTCGCTTTGATTTACCTTCGGCTTCCGCGACCGCCTCCCGCTCCATGCGCTCCCACTCCTCTTCGTTGAGTTCGACGTACTCCCCACTGTCAGCGGCTTCCTGCACGAGCGTTTCGGTGTGGGCAATCTCGGCATCCTCGTCCTGCATGAGCCGCTCCAGGTAGGAATCTACGGTGATGCCGTCCGCCTCCGCGCGGGCTCGGAGTTTGGCTTCCAGCTCG
>JACOSH010000489.1 GCA_016178945.1 Acidobacteriota bacterium | reverse complement strand
GCTGACCGCTGAAAGCTGAAAGCCGACCGCTTGCGTCCACCCCACTTTGTGATAAACTCTGCCAACCAGGGAGGCAGTATGCGCAGGTTCACCTTTTCTGTGTGTCTGGTCCTATGCGCCCTGGCGGCGCCGGCGGCGGCTCAGATCACCGGCGCTATCACGGGCGCGGTGCTCGATTCCAGCGGCGCGGTCGTCACCAAGGCCGACGTCCTGATCAAGAACCTCGGCACGGGCGCCGAGCGGAAGCTGATCACCGACAGCAATGGCCGCTATCTCGCCGAGGCGCTGCCGGTCGGTCTCTACGAGGTCGCCGTCAGCGTGCCCGGATTCAAGAAGGCCATTCGGACCGGCTTGCAGTTGAATGTGGCCGACCGTCTGCCGGTCGAATTCCGGCTGGAAGTGGGTCAGATGGCCGACACCGTCTCGGTCACCGCCGAGGCCTCGCTGGTAAAAACCGAGACCGGCGATGTCAGCTACCTGGTGACCACCAAGCAGATCACCGAGCTGGCCATCAGCAATCGCACGTTTCTCTCCCTCCAGCAGCTTGTCCCCGGATCGGCGCGCACGGCCGGCGACGAGCTGGGCGCGGGCGGATTCGCCGGCGCCAAAGGCTTCGCCATGAACGGGCAGCGCGCCAAGTACGCCAGCATGATGATCGACGGCGTGCAGAACACCGACATGGGCAGCAACGGCGGCATCATGACCTATCCCGGCCTGGAGACCATCTCGGAAGTCAAGATTCTGATGAGCAACTACAGCGCCGAATACGGGACCGCCGGCAGCGCCAACACGCTGGTGGTCACCCGCGCCGGCACCCAGGACTTCCACGGCGCGGCCTTCGAATTCGTGCGCAACGACGCCTTCGACGCCCGCAACTTCTTCGCCGCCTCTAAGCCCCCCCTGCGCCTGAATAACTTCGGATACCGGATCGGCGGCCCGGTCACTTTTCCTGGCCTGTACAACAAGGGCCGCGACAAGACGTTTTTCCTCTGGTCGCAGGAGTGGCGGAAACGGCGCTCCGCCCAGATCGTCCGGGCCGCCACGCCCAGCCCGGCGATGCGCCTCGGCGACTTCTCCGCCGAAGCCGCGCGCATCGGCAGGCCTGTTCTCGATCCCCTGTCCGGACAGGCCTTCGCCGGCAACCTGATCCCCGCCAGCCGCCTCAACAACAATGCCAAGATCCTGCTCGGCCACGTGTTCCCGGCCGCCAACTCGCCCGGCTTTCTCAACTTCCAGCAGAACTTCTCGGTGCCGGAGGATTTCCGGCAGGACATGATCCGCGTCGATCACAACTTCACCGAACGGACCCGGGTCATGTTCCGCTTTCTGAACGACTCCTGGGTTCAGACCCAGCCTCTCACGCTGTGGTCCGGCCAGTCGTTCCCCACGATCTCGAGCATCGCCGATATTCCTGGCCGGAATTTCGTCGGAAAGATCACCAAGATCGTCAGCCCTTCGGTCCTCACCGAAGTCTCCTTCAACTACGCGAACAATTACGGGGCCCGGGAAAAGAACGCGGTCACTTTGCGCGGCAATTATTTGCAGCCCAACGACCTGAAGATCGGGCGCCTGTTCCCATTGCCGGCCGACCGGCCCAACAAAGTTCCCGATCTGACCTTCTCCAGCGGCTGGGGCGGCATCGCCTCCTCCTATTACCCCTGGTGGGCGCACCACGACATCACCACCGTCAGCAGCCTCACCGCCAAGAACTGGGGCCGCCACGCGGTGCGCTTCGGCGGCGAGTATCAGTTCTCCCGCACGCCCGTGCAGTCGCAGACCAATCCCTCGCTCCAGGGATCGTTCAGCTTCAGCGGCAGCTTCACCAACCATCCGCACGCCGACTTCCTCCTCGGCCAGGCCTCCACCTACGGCGAGCTCGACAAGTTTCGCGAGCCGCGCTACGACTACCACAACCTCGAGCTGTTCATCCAGGACGACTGGAAGATTTCCTCCCGGCTCACGCTGAATGTCGGGATGCGGCATTTCTACATCCCGCACCTGTACGAAAAGGACGACAGTCTGTCCGTGTTCCGGGCAGAGCGCTGGGATCCCAAGCGGGCCCCGACTGTGCTTCCCGACGTCACCCTGGCCAAAGGGTCGGGCGACCTGCTGAACGGCATCACCGGCGTCAAGGACGGGCTGCCCCGCGGCCTCGTCGCGAATCATCCCTGGAAATTCGCCCCGCGGTTCGGTTTCGCCTACGATCTGAGCGGCAATGCCCGCACGGTGTTGCGCGGCGGCTACGGGATCGGCTACTACCGTGTGGAAGGCAACGACGAGTACAGCCTGGTCGGAAATCCGCCCTTTGCCAACATCGTGACGGTCTTCAATCCTCCCCTGGACGATCCCGGCCGAGGCTCGGTCGGGGCGGACCGCCCCAAGAACCTGGTGACGCTCGATCCGGTCTACCAGATCCCCATGATCCAGACCTACTCGCTCGGCATCCAACAACAGCTCGCGGCCAATACCGCCATCACCGCCAGCTATGTCGGCAGCCGCGGAACGCATCTGGACCGCTCGCGGCAGTTGAACTATCCCGGGCGCACCGCCGATGGAAAGGATTTCGACCCCCGCCTCAACACCCGCGAGATCGCCTTCGAAAGGATCGCGCCGTTTCCGGGTTGGGGCAGCATCAATCAGCGCGAGCCAACCGCGTCATCCACCTATCACTCGTTGCAGGTCGATTTCAACCGCGCCTACCACAACGGGCTGCGGTTCCAGACGGCCTACACCTACTCCAAGGCGATCATTGATGCCGACGACTTCGGCGCCACTCCGCAAGACCCGCGTAACCTCCGCGCCGAGCGCTCGATGGCCTCTTTCGATCGCACCCATATGGCGATCGTCAACTACACCTACGAGCTGCCCTTCTTCCGCAAACCCACCAACCTGGTGGAGCGGATCGTCGGCGGCTGGGAGTTGAGCGGCATCACCGAGTTCATGAGCGGGCGGCCCTTCAATATCGGCATTACCGGCGCCACCGTCGGCCTGGCGGGCCGCCCCGACGTGGTGGCGGGGACTGCGGCGCCAGGACCCAAGACCGTGGCTCAGTGGTTCAACACCGCGGCGTTCCGCGCTCCGGCTTTCGGCTTCTTCGGAAACGCGGGGCGCAACCTGGTGCGCGGCCCCGGCATCCACAAGTGGGACATCGGCGTGCTCAAGAACTTTGTCCTCAGGGAGAACGCCCAGATTCAGTTCCGCTGGGAGATGTTCAACACGTTCAACCACACCAATTTCGAGGGCGTCAGCGCGAGCCTGGGAGCGGGTAATTTCGGCCAGGTCACCAGCGCCCGCGACCCGCGCACCATGCAGTTCGGATTGAAGTTTGAATTCTGATTCAGACTTGCTGAGGATGTTCCGCCGGCGAGCGTTCCTGTGCGTGTGGCTGCCGCTTTGCTGGATGGCGGCGGCCGGCACGCAGACCCTGTTCGACAAGGCCCGCGCCTGCGAGCAGTCCGGCGATTGGGCGTGCGCGGAAGCTGCCTACCGCGCCTTCTTAAAGCAGGAGCCGGCGTCGGCGGAGGCCTATGGCAATCTCGGCGTGGTGCTGGTGCGGCGGGAGCGGTTCGCCGCGGCGGTCCAGGCCTACACCCAAGCCTTGCGGTTGCGGCCGTCGCTGACCGCCATCCGATTGAACCTGGGGCTGGCGTATTACAAGGCGGGGCAGCGAGCGCCCGCGATCCGGCAATTCCAACTCTACCTCGAAAAGGACCCGGACAACCGCCAGGCGCGCCAGTTGCTTGCCACGGCGCTCCTGGAATCCGATCGGTACGAGCCGGCCGTGAAGCTGTTCGAGTCCCTGCTGCCCAGCGACGATCTGAGCATCCGCCTGGGACTGGCCACCTCCTACGCGCGGCTGAAGCGCACCGCCGAAGCCCGGCGCTGGATCGAGGAGGCCCTCCGCGACCAGAATTCCGCCGAGGTACACCTGGCGGTCGGGCAGGCCTATCTCGCGGCCAACGATTTTCAACAGGCCGAAGACGCCTTCCGGCGGGCGCTGGAGTTGAAGCCCTCGCTACCCGGCGGGCATTTCTCGCTCGGCGCCGCGCGCTGGAAGCAGCAGGACGAGGAAGGCGCCACGGCCGAGTGGCGCGCCGAGCTGAAGCTCGGTGAGCGTAGCTTCGAGGCCCTCTTCGCTCTGGGGGCAATCCTGGCCGAAAAAGGGCGGCACGAAGAGGCCGAGACCCTTCTCACCCACGCGCGGCGGATGCGGCCGGCTCACGCCGCTACCCTTTTCTACCTCGGAAAGCTGCTCTGGAAGCAGCGTCGCGACGGTGCGCTGGCGCTGTTGGAGAAATCCGTCAAGCTGGACCCCGAAAACCGCCAGGCCCGCTTCCTGCTGGCCCAGGTCTACAAAGCCCTGGGACGCGAAGCCGAGGCGGCCCGCGAGCTGGAGGCCGTGCGGAAGCTGGCTGCCCAAGGCGTCCAGCGCGATGCCGATATCCTGGAGGAGGCCCGCCAGTGAGGGCGCAGCGCGCGGCCTTTGTGCTGTCCTGCGCCGCGCATCTTCTCGCCGCTGGCGGCTTCCTCGGCCCGTCCGGCTGCACCGAATGCCATCCCGGTCCATACCAGCGCCAGGTCCGGTCGCGCCACGCGCTGGCGCTCCGCCCCATCCGCGAGAGCCCCTTGGCGCAGTTACTGGTGGGACGGACCTGGCGTGAGCGAGGCGATGTCACGCTCGAATACCAAGCGTCCCCCGGCGGTCTCGGGATCACTGCCCACAAGAATCAGGAGAGCGTTTCCGCGGTTCTGGAGTGGGCCTTCGGCGCCGGAGCCCAAGGCATCACTCCAGTGGGACGGCTCGATGGCCGCTATTTTGAGCATCGGTTTTCCTGGTATCGGGCGCCCGATCGGCCCGCTCTCACCTTCGGGCATCCAGCCGGCCCCTCGCCCGACCCCGGCTCCGCTCTGGGAGTGGCGCAGAGCGGCGAGGTGATCTATCGCTGCTTCCAGTGCCATGCGACGGGCG
>JACOSH010000488.1 GCA_016178945.1 Acidobacteriota bacterium | reverse complement strand
CGGCGTGGCTCACGGGTTTCGCGGGTATCCGGCGGGAACCTCGGCCAAGGACTTATATGTGCCAGACGGGCCGGACTACTTTCTGGTGACCTTCGGACTGCCGCGGCGCGATATTCTGGCGGGCCGGCCGAAGTCGCCGACCTTAGGCCAAGCGCTGCATCTGATGAACGGCGAGGCGGTGCGAGACAAGGTCCAGGCCCCGGGCAACGTCCTGGCGCTCGACTCGGTGGACCTGATCTACGAGCGGGCCTACTGCCGCCCGCCTTCGGAGTCCGAACGCGCCCTGCTGGGGAAGTTCCTCGATGCGGAGCAGTCCGCGGGCCGCAGCCGTCGCAAGGCCATGGAGAGCCTGCTGTGGAGCGTGCTGAACTCGAAGGAGTTTCAGTTGAACCACTAAGCCTCATGTCTCTCGCAAAGACGCCAAGAACACCAAGAAAAGAATTTGGTATTCTGCCCCCGTGAAGGAACTTTGTCTGTTTGCGCTCCTGGCCGCGCTGGCGCCGGCCGCCTCCATTACGGAGGAAAAACTGCGCAAGGCGCAGAATGATCCGGCCACCTGGCTGACCTACGGGAAGAACTACTTCGGCTGGCGCTATGCGGATCTCGCCCAGATCAACGCCGGCAACGTCTCGCGCCTGACGCCGCGTTGGATGTTCCAGACCGGAGTCGCCGGGAAGTTCGAGACCACGCCTCTCATCTTCGACGGCATGATCTTTATCACCGGGCCATCCAACCACGCCTATGCCCTCGACCTGCTGACCGGCCGCCAGATCTGGCACTACTACAAGCCGGTGCCCCCGGCGCTCAACGTGTGTTGCGGCCAGGTCAATCGCGGATTCGCGGCGCTCGGCGACCGGCTCTACAAGGTCAATCTCGAGGCCACGCTGGTCGCCCTCGACGCGAAGACCGGCAGCCTGATCTGGGAAACTCAGATCGACGACATCAAGAAGGGCTACTCGACAACGGTCGCCCCGCTGGTCGCCAAGAACCTGGTGCTGGTGGGAGTGGCCGGGGCGGAATTCGGGGTGCGCGGATTCGTCGACGCCTACGACGCCACGACCGGCCGCCGCGCCTGGCGCTTCTGGACCGTGGCCGGGCCCGAAGATCCCGGCGCAGGCACCTGGGGCGGAGACTCCTGGAAGCGCGGCGGGGGGTCCACCTGGATCACCGGCACCTACGACCCCGAATTGAACCTGACCTACTGGGGCACCGGCAATCCCGGTCCGGACATGTTCGGCGATGAGCGCCCGGGCGACAACCTGTACACGTGCAGCCTGGTGGCCCTGGACGCGACCACCGGCAAACGCAAATGGCATTTCCAGTTCACTCCCCACGACGTCCACGACTGGGACGCCATCGCCGACCCGGTCCTGATGGACCTCACCATCCAGGGCAGGAAAGTCAAAGCCGTGGTGCAGGCCAATCGGAATGGGTTCTACTACGTGCTCGATCGGGAGACCGGAAAATTCCTGGGCGCCAAAGCCTACACCAAGGTCACCTGGGCCGACGGCATCGGAACCGACGGACGTCCGCACCTGGTGGCCGGCGAAGATCCGACCGAGGATGGAAACAAGTCCTGCCCCGGAATCGGAGGCGGCCACAACTGGCAGGCCACCGCCTACAGCCCCAAGACCGGCCTCTACTACTTCGGCTCCACCGACGGCTGCCAGATCTACTACAAGACCAAGCAGGATTTCATCGAGGGCCAGTGGTATCAGGGCAGCACGGTGCAAGGACTGCCGCAGGCGCCGACCACCGGATCGGTCCTGGCGGTCGACCCCGCCACCGGCGATACTAAGTGGCGGTTCGACATGATCACCAGTCCGAGCTCCGGCCTGCTGGCCACGGCGGGCGACGTGGTGTTGGGCGGCGACCGCGAGGGCTATTTCATCGCGCTCGACGCCCGGTCGGGCAAGCCGCTGTGGAAGTTCCAGACCGGCGGCATGATCATCGCGCCTCCGGTCACGTATACCTTCCAGGGCAAGCAGTATATCGCCATCGCGGCGGGGTCGTCGCTGATCGCTTTCGCGCTGCCCTAGGGGGACCGCACCACTACGGCTCCAGCCGGTACTCCTTCAGCTTCCGGTACAGCGTGGTGCGCCCGATGCCCAACAGATGAGCCGCCAGGCTGCGGTCTCCGCGCGTAAACTCGAGCGCCTCCAGAATCGCCCGCCGTTCCAGCTCGGCCAGGGGGACGATGGTGGGAGGATGATGCAGCGCCAGCAGCGGCGCGGGATGGCTGTTGCCGCCGGCCGCGGCCGCCATCACGCGCCCCGCGCCCTGCCGCGCCTCCATATGATTCCGCACCGGCGACGGCAGATCCCCGGTGTGCAGCAGCGGACCGGAGTTGAGCGCGGTCATGCGCTGCAGGCAGTTCCACAGCTCCCGCACGTTGCCCGGCCAGTCCCAGTCGATCAGGGCCGCCAACGCTTCCTGCGCCAGGGAGTGCCTTCCGCCCAGCTCAGCCAGAAAATGCTCGATCAGCCCAGGCAGGTCCTGCTTGTGCTCCCGCAGCGGCGGAATATGCACGGCGATCACGTTCAGCCGGTAGTAGAGATCCTGCCGGAAGCGGCCCTGTTCCACTTCCCGCGCCAGGTCTCGATGGGTGGCGGCGATCACCCGCAGTTCCACTTTGTGACGAACCAGCGAGCCTACCGGACGGTATTCGCGCTCCTGCAGCACCCGCAGCAGTTTCACCTGCATCTCCAGGGGAAGGTCGCCGATCTCGTCGAAGAACGCGGTGCCGCCGTTGGCCAGGTCGATCAGGCCCCGCTTGGCCTCGGCGGCCCCGGTGAAGGCGCCCTTGGTGTGGCCGAACAGCTCGCTCTCCATCAGCGGACCCACCAGCGAGCCGCAATCGATCGGCACGAAGTTGCCCGTGGGATTGCTGTCGTGGATCGCGCGGGCGATCACTTCCTTGCCCACGCCGCTCTCGCCCAGCAGCAGCACCGCGGAGCGGGAGCGTCCAAGTTTCGGGATCAGGGCCCGGATCTGAGCGATCTGCGGTGACTGCCCCACAAAGCCATGTGAGACCGTCGCACCGGCAGGATGCATTGGCCGCTTTGATTATAGCGCGGCTAGGGTACAATCGCCCTATGGACACCCCTTCGCTCGAAAAAGCAACCTTCGGCGCCGGCTGTTTCTGGGGCGTGGAAGCCACCTTCCGCCAGCTTCCAGGCATCGTTTCGACCGCGGCAGGCTACGAAGGCGGAACCTATCCAGACCCCACCTATCTGGACGTCTGCACGGACCAGACCGGGCACGCCGAGGTCGTACAAGTGGAATACGACCCCCGCAAGGTTTCCTACGAGCAGTTGCTCAGAATTTTCTGGGACAACCACGACCCCACCCAGCTCAACCGCCAGGGTCCGGACTGCGGCACGCAGTATCGATCCGTCATCTTTTGCCACAGCCCGGAACAGGAAGCCGCCGCGCGCGTCTCCAAGGAGAAGCTGGAAAAACAGCGCCGCTACGCGCGCCCTATCGTCACCCAGATCGTGCCCGCGTCCACGTTTTACCGGGCCGAGGAATACCATCAGCAATACCTGGAGAAACGGGGCCTGTCCCACTGCCACATCTAATGGCGGCCCCGCTTCTCGAATTCCGTAACGTGACGGTGGTCCGCAAGGACCGGGCGGTGCTGGAAGACGTGAACCTGGCGATCGGCGCCGGTGAGCACGTCGCTATCCTGGGACCGAACGGCTCCGGCAAATCGACTCTGATCAAGACCATCACGCGCGACTGCTACCCGCTGCAGCGGCCGGGCGCATCCGTGCGCATCCTCGGCCAGGAACGGTGGCACGTGTACGACCTGCGCGTGCTGCTGGGGATCGTCTCCAACGACCTGTTAGCCGCTTGCACGCGCGACTTCAAGGGCCGCGAGATCGTGCTATCGGGTTTTTTCAGCAGCGTCGGCGTCTGGCCCTATCACCAGGTGACGCCGGAAATGGAAGAGAAAGCGGACCAGGTGCTGGATCTGCTGGAGATATCTCATCTGGCCGACCGCTGGGTCGACGAGCTATCCAGCGGCGAGGCCCGCCGCATCCTGATCGCCCGCGCGCTGGTGCACGATCCCAAGGCGCTGGTCCTGGACGAACCCACCGCCAGCCTGGACCTTCATGCGACCCACGAGCTGCGCGCTCTACTCCGCAAGCTGGCCCGCTCCGGGACCAGCATCCTGATGGTCACCCACCACCTGGCCGATATTCTCCCCGAGATGTCCCGTGTCATCCTGATCCGGGAAGGCCGCATCTTCCGCGACGGTTCCAAGGAGGCGATGCTAACGCCCGAGATCCTCTCGCAACTTTTTGGGGCTCCGGTGGAAATCCTGCGCCGCGACGGCTATTACAGCATGTGGTAGACGGGAAGGCGGACGAGGGCGAAGCGGGGACGGTGTTCTACTTATACTTCGCCTGGTGACGTATTTGGACTGAGCCGTCAGCTTTCAGCGGTCGGCGCTCAGCTTCACCGGCGCGGCTGATGGCCGACTGCTCACCGCTGAAAGCTCCCTGAGGATCCGAAGTTTCGTCTGGCGCCGCGTGATCGGTTATGCAGCCTTGGGCTGCGGAGGCCGCCCGGCCAGCATCGGGCGAAGGTTGCTGAGGCCCTTTAGGGCGTTGAACCAGAAGGGAGCGCCCAGGCTCAGGAACGCGGCCGTGACGAGAATTCCGGCGACCTCCCGCTTGCCGTTGAAATGGATGCCCGGGTAGGGAGACGGCAGCAACTGGATGCCGGAATCGCCCAGCAGCCGTTTGATGTCGTTCGCCTGCGCCTGGAGCGTGCTGGTCTGCGTCTTCAACGAGTCGTTCAGGATCTGCTGGAACTCCGCCACCAGCTTCGCGTCTCCCTTGGCAGCGCCCGAGAACCAGGCGACTGCGGCGTCGCGAGTCTGGAACGCAGGCGGCTCTCCAATGCCCTTGGTGGCGTCCGGCTCCTTAGTTTTCAACTGGGCGACCGCGCCGGCGAGGATCGTACGGCGAACGCCATCGCCGTATCCAGATTCTGTAGCATATGGATGCCTCCTCAAAGTGGTCCGAGGCTATCATGGTTCTGGAAACAGTTCAAGCTCAGGACGCTAGCGCTTCGGCGCGCACGCAGCCGCGCACATCCGCTCACTAGCCACGCTGAAGTCATGTCGGCCGACTCACGCCAGAATAGGGTTGACGGCCGTCTTCAGGGACGAATCGCTGACCTACTTCTTCAGCGTGGCCAGGAACTCCAGCAGATCCACCAACTGCTGCTCGGTGACGTGCTGGACCAGGTCTTCGGGCATCATCGACAGGTTGCTCTTGCGGCGGCTGGCGATGTCGGACGGCTTCAGACGGATCTCGCCGCCGTTCTCGGTCCGGACCACCACGCGCTGCGGCGTGTCCTCGGCGATCACTCCGATGACTTCGCCTTGCGACTTGGTTTGCAGAATCCACTGGTAGAACTCCGGCGCGATGCCGGCGCTGGGGTTCAAGATGGAGTCAAGCAGGGCGTCCTTGCCGAGCTTGGTTCCGATGTTGGCCAGATCCGGCCCGGCCTTGGGTTTGCCCTCGCCCAGGTTGTGACAGCCACTGCACTTGGGCCCCTCCTGGGCCATAAAGACCTGGCGGCCGCGCTGGGGATCGCCCTGCTGACGCACCAGAAACATGGGCGGCGGCAGCGGCCTCTGGTTCTTGCCGGCCACGCGCGGCAGCAGCTTCGCGGCTCGCGCCCGGATGGCGGGGTCGCGGCTCATGTTGGCGAGGTTCGACGCCAGCGTGCGCATCTCGGCCGGCAGCTCGCTTTTTTGTTCCAGGTCGAGGAGCATCGCCAGGCCGCTGCCGGAGCGGGCCAGCACGCGCACCGCCTCGCTGCGCAGTTCGTTCGGCTCCTTGGACAGGATCAGCTTGCGCAGGTCGCCTTCCATCCCCGCCGGCCCGATGTAGCCGATCGCCCGCAGCGCTTTCACGCGAAGCGCCAGCGGCCCGCTCTTCATGAGGCGCTGAAACTCCGCCAGGTACTCCCGGTTCCGGGTCTTGCCCAGCGCCTGAATCGCCGCGCCGCGCGTTTCTTCCGGCGCGGACTCGGACCGCGCCAGGGCCTGCAGTTCCGGACCGTACACGGGATCTTCCAGGTCGTCCACCAGCTCCAACGCGGACGCCTGCAGCTTGGGCTCGCCCAGCGCCTGGCGGATCGCCGCCACCACCGGCGGATCCTTGCGCAGCTCGATCCACTCGCTGAACAGGCGCGTGCTCAGGTGAGCGAGCGCCTGGGCGCCCATCCCGGCGTCCACGACCATCCCGGCCACCGCGCGCCCCGCCTCGAGCGAAGCCGACGCGGCCAGCGCCGTCAGAGCTTCGGGATTCCGCCGCGCCGCCGGGATCAGCTCGGAGAGCGCGTCACTGGGCCGAAACTCCCATAGGAGCTGCCCGTAGGCCGCATCCCAGCGATCCCGCTTCAGTTTCGCGTAGAGCGCGTTTTCGCGCCCCCGCGCCCCGATGCCCAGCGCTTCCAGATACCAGCGGTCCTGGCCGTCGTGCTGCCGGGCCAGCTCGGCCAGGCTCTCGACGGCGGCGTCGCCCGGCGCGTTGCGCAGCGCCACGGCGATCTCGCGGCGAACTTGTGGGGAGGGATCGCGCAGCAAGGGCCGGGTCGCTTCAACCAAATCGGCGCCCCGCGCCTCCAGCAGGCGGATGCCGAGAATGCGGAAATTCGGATCGGCGTCGCGCACGGCCGCCCGCGCTTCCGGCTCGCCCAGCAGCCACAAGGCCCGCGCCCGCAGGACGGGATCCCCGGACTTGGTCATCCCGCGCAGCTCGCCCGTTGCCGCCTCGCCCATGTCCTTCAACCGCTGCCAGGCCAAATACCGCACCGACTGCGCCGGCGACCGCAGCGCCGCGGCGCGTCCCGGAGCGGTTTCCAGATTCACCGGGACCGCCGACGGCTTGTACCCGGGCGGCGCCAGCCGATAGATGCGCCCCCGGTCGATGTCCTTCATCTGGTGG
>JACOSH010000123.1 GCA_016178945.1 Acidobacteriota bacterium | reverse complement strand
TTCCCCGATTTCGTCGTCACCGTGGCAGGCCACTGCGATGAGGGCGGTTCGGCCGAGTACAACCTGGCCCTTGCCGACCTGAGGGCCCAGCGCGCCAGGGAGTTCCTTCAACAACTGGGTGTTCCCGCCGCCCGCCTGCGCGCCATCAGCTACGGCAAGGATCGCCCGCATTGCACGGAGCCGGTCGAAGCCTGCTGGCAAGAGAACCGCCGCGCCCACCTTTCCACCGCCCGGTAACAGGTAGAGCCGGCGCGCTTGGGTACTTGCACGGCCGGTTGACCATGAAGGAAGTCGCAGGCGAGAGCCAGACTAGGCAAGACTCGATTGACAGGGCAAGATTGGATGTCCATACTGAAGGTGATTACGATTCCTTCACGGAGTCATTGGCCCCGCAAGGCGCCCTTATGAGCAAGCGTTTCAATATCATTCTGCCGGACGCCACGGCCGCCGTTCTCGACCGGGTTGCCCCTAGAGGGAATCGCAGCCGATTCATTGATCGGGCCCTTAAAGCAGGAGCCTTGGCCAACGCTGCGCTGAATTTGGAAATCGCCCAGGAGTGGTTTCCAGTGGAGCAAGAAGCATGGCAGAGACTCGAGCACGAAGAACAAGCCACGGCAAAGGCTACCCGCGGCGCGGCGAGATCTACCTCACGGCGCTCGACCCAGCGCTAGGCCACGAAATCAAGAAGACCAGGCCAGCGCTCATCGTTCAGAACGACATCAGCAACCGGTACAGCCAGACCACCATTGTCGCGGCCATCACCTCTAAGGTCTCCCTGCCCCCTATCCCAACGAGGCCGTCATCCCGGCAGGTGGCTCCGGGTTGCAGGTCCTCTCGACCGTCCGTTTGGATCAACTTCGCACTGTAGACCGTCGTCGGCTGCTGACACGGTTGGGCAGCGTGGATGCCGCTGTTATGAGCGAAATTGACCTGGCCATCAAGGCCAGCCTGGGACTGATTGATGTCTAGCTGGTTTCTGGCGAGCCTCGACTTTCAACCGCGCTGCGGACAAAGAGAAGGGCGCCCGCCGCGGGTTTTCACACTGAGGAACAATTGCTCATCATCCGCTGCCTGTAGCCACTCGCGACTCGCGGTTCAGGGCGAACTCGAATCAAGTCCGAGGGCAGGAATCCGCTCATGGCTCCACGGGGCGGCCCGTGGACGGATTGCGGCTGAAGTCCAAATCAAGACCGCGTAGAGGGGCGAACACCTCCACCAAGCTCTTCTTACCGGCTGCGGTCTTTCTTGGTTGGAGCGGTGTCTCCCGCGGAGCGATGGATTGTATGGCTTGATCCAGAGCCTCCTCAACGGAGTGAAAGAGTCCCTGGCGAAGCGCCTCCTGAACGATGCGTTCCTGTTCCAGGTTCAGTTCGATCGTCATGGCCATACTTGACCCTGGCCCATCGGCCCCTATTCCATGATCCCACGATGGCACGATTGTCGCATCCTGGTATCCCGTACTATTCTTCCTCCGTACCGGATATCCCCACCCGGAATGTCTCTCTCGGGCAATTGGCATCGCCGCGCTCCCCCGCTAGGGTGAATGCATGAGAACAATTCTCTCCCTCGCCGCGGGGGCTCTGCTTTCCGTCGCTTCCTTGCATGCGGACACGGTCCTGATCAATTCCGATCTCATGAACGAGGCCAACAGCCTGACCGGCTCCAACGTGTTTGTCGTGCCGCCGCCCCAGTGGGCGTTACCACCGTTGGGCGCGGCCTGGGTTTCCTACACCAATACCGGGATTGGGGCCGGATCCTTCTCCCCGCTCAACAACACCGGCACGCCGGTGGTGGTCTTCACCGAGACCTTCTACCTTCCCCACACCCAGAACCTGGGCTGGCTCCAGGTGTGGGCTGACGACACGGCGCAGGTCTTCCTGGATGGCCTCGCCATCGGTCCCGCTCCGAATTTCTCGCAAGGCATTTGCGCCATCGGCCCCATCGGCTGCGAGCAGAACGAGTACGCCCTGATCTTTCTGAACGGCCTGAGCCAGGGCAGCCACACCCTGTCCTTTGACGTTTTCCAGGTCGGCGGGGGCCCTATGGGTTTGCTGTACACCGGATCGATCGACTCCCAGCCGGACTCGATCAGCCTGATCGCCACACCGGAACCGGAAGACATCCTCCTGCTGCTCACATGTTTCGGGCTGGTGGGCCTCCGGAGCCGGCGCGCTTGGGCGTCTCGCACTAGGGGTTGACTGTTTGCTTCTGGCGAGCCGCACAGCTGCCGAAAAAAAAGGGCGCCCCTCGCGGGACGCCCTTCCTAAAAACTCAGGCTCAGAAGAAGTACTGGATCCCGAAGCGGATGACGCGCGGACCCTGGAATCCGTTGGCGAAGCCCAGCGAGGGGCTCTTCCGCAGGTCCTGGGCCTTCATCTCCTTGGCGCGATCGAAGCCCTTGAAGAAGTCGGCCTCGTTGTCGAACTGGAGACCGCCGTCGTTGGGATGAACGAACGACGTATCGCGGTTCGTGATCGTGCTCTGGTTGAACAGGTTGAGGAAGTTGAGCTCGAACCGGAGACGCTGCCTCTCATGCTTGGGCATTTTCCACTCATGCGCCACCAGCAGATTGGTCTCGGTCACCACCGGCGTCCGGCCCAGATCGCCGCGCCCGTCGTAGAAAACCGGCACGCCAAACACGCCGGTCTCGCTGGTGATGGGCGTGCCCGTGAACCAGGTGAAGATCGGCGAGAACGTGGTGGTTCCCAGCTTGGATTTGAAGTCCTTCGCGCCGAAGAACTTGAAGGTGTGGGGGCGATCGGTGGCCAGCAGGCCCTCCACCAGTTTCCCGTGACCGTCATAGCTCATGAAGGGCAGGTCGAAGTAGCGGTTCACGTTCGGGCTGGTGCGTCCGTTCTCATCCGAGCTGGCCAGGCCGCTGTAATTGCCGTACAGGCGGCTGTAGGTGTAGCTGGAAGTGATTTGGTAGCCTTTGGAGTACCGCTTGTCGACGCGGATCTCCAGGCCGTCGTAGTCGCGCTTGGCCTTGGGCGTGACCGGGATACCGGGGCCCCAGGTCTTGGGATCGGCGGTCAGCCCGAAGCCGGGATTGGCGATGAAATATTTCTCGCCCTGCGGCGTCAGGATGCCCACGTCTTCGATGGTTCGCGTCAGGCGCTTGTGCACATAGCGGGCGCTGAGCACCACGTTGTTGGTCACCCGATAGTCGGCCGCCCAATCCATGCTGATCACGCGCATCGGCTTGAGCTTCGGATCGATGGTGTTGTCGCTGGGATCGTTGGAGGGAATGCGCCAGTCGACCGTTTCAAACAGCCTGCCCGGCGTGTTGCCCGTCTTGATCTTGGTGAAGTCCGGATCGTCCAGCGCGTGGACGTAGTCCTTCCACTGGTCCCCGCCGAAGCTGCCCCGCGGCATTTCGTACTTCATCATGTCGTAGAACATGCCCCAGAAGCCCGAAATCTTGAACTTGCCCGTGCCGGTGACGTCAAGGGCAAAGCCCAGCCGGGGCGCCATCTTGTCGCTGAATCCGAACTCGATGGCCCGCGACTTGATGCCGCTGTCGGTGCGGAACGAGGGCAGAAACTCGCGCTCCGTGCGCAGCCCCAGGTTCAGGGTCAAGCGCCGGGTCACCTGCCAGTTGTCCTGAACGTAGAGGCCGGTGTTGTTGCTGCCCACATCGCCGAAGGTGCCGAATACGCGGTCGATGTAGTAGCCATAAGTACCCCGGAACTTGCCGGGCGTGACTACGCCCTGGCGTTCCAGGTTCCAGTAGATGAAGATGTACCCGTCCGGCCAGGTCGAGCTGACCTGGTTGTTGATGCGGTTGGTCGAGTAGCCGGCCTTGAGCTGGTGCTGCTGGCCGCCGATGTTGGTCAGATAGGCAACATCACCATTGAGATTCCAGCGCGGCTGCTTGTCGAACACGGTCTGGAAGTTGTTGGCGGTGAAGTTGCCGGCGGGGCCTTGCAGATTCGCCGGGACGGGCAGGTTGGGCGGCAGGGCGCGGTTGGAGTTGGCGAACCGGTACCGAGTCCCACGCGGAATCCCGTAGTCCTTGTAGTTGCGATAATTGTACCCGCCGCGGGTACTGAAGATCAGCCGGCTGGTGGCCGTGAAATCGGCCGAGTAATTGTAGTTGGCGCCGGGCCGGCGGTATCCCTGGTCCGCCCACGGAGCGGAGAAGCTGTCGGTGCCTTGCAGACTGGGCAGCAGGCCGTTGAGCCGTACCGGCGTGTACAGATAGGTGAAACTGGTGCGCAGCTTGCTGAACGGAGCGTAGTCCAGCTTGGCCATGCCGTTGTCGTACTTGACCTTCTGGTTGTAGCTCCCGGTCCGGTTGTTGCTCAAGAAGGTGACCGTGCGGTCGATGCTGTACAACTGCGGGCTCCAACTGGCCAGGAACCACAGCTTGTCCTTCTTGATGGGGCCTGCCAGGTTGAAGGCGGGCTCGATGTAGCGCTGCCCGTCCTTCTTGTTGTCGAAGTACTCGACCTTGCTATCGTCGTCCGGGTTGAAGCGGAAGCTGGGACGCGGACGCGCGTTCATGGAGTCGCTGTTGAAGAAGAAGCCGGCGCTGCCGTGAAAATCGTTGCTGCCGCTCTTCAATACCGCGTTGATCACGCCGCCCGTGGCCCCGCCGTACTGGGCCTCAAACCCGCTGCTCTTGACCTGCAGCTCCTGCACAAACTCCGGAGGAATGCGGGACGTCACCGGCAAGAGGCCGTTCTGGAGATTGGTTACGTCCACGCCGTCCAGCACGAAACTGTTCTCCGAGCCGCTGGACCCATCGATCTGGAAACCGCCCGCTTTGCTCTCGTTGCGCGCGCCGGGAGCGATCGCAATCAGCGAATCGAAGGTGCGGCCCTTGGGCAGCCGGTCCATGAACTCGGTGGAGATGTTGGCCGACGTGGTGCTCTGCGACAGGTCGATCAAGACCGCGTCCGCGTTCACCACCACGCTCTCGGTGACCGCCCCGACTTCCATCTTGATGTTCACCATGAGCGTCTTGCCGACGCGGACTTGCAGGTTGGCCTCTTTGTGGGTCACAAAACCGGAGGCCGACGCCGATACCGTGAAGATGCCCGGCGGCAGCGAGGCGAAGACATAGGCGCCCACGCCATCCGTGGTAACGGTTTGGCCGCGCACCAGGGTCGTACCCGTGACCTCAACTTTGGCATTGGGCACGGCCGATCCGGATGGATCCGTGACGACCCCTTTGATAGAGCCGGTCGTCTCCTGGGTAAACGCGGCGCTAGCGGCAAGGAGCAGAAGTACTAGCGGAGTGAAGCGTCGTATTAGATTTGTAGTCAACACGTTGTCCTCTCAACCTGTGTTTGGATTGGTTTCCGGTACGAGACCGCGGGGCTGGCAGGCAGTGAAACACCAATGAGTGGGACCCTCCCCCTCCCCGCGACAATCCGCGGGTCCGGAGACCGTATTCCACGTCCGCCATCAAGTCAGACCCCCAACCGTCGTCTAAGCGACTGCAAAGCAACTGCCTAGATGATACACCTGATTCCCTGCAATGTTAACACAGAAAATCGCCCGACGGGTGTCAACCCGCCCCGGGGTTCTGATTGGCGTCCTTTGCTTGCAGCCCATGAGGCTGCTTGTCTTGCCGGTGAAAGTCCGGCCGCGGGAATTGACTGAGTGCCCGCGTAGTAATACTCGACATCTCTTGGAGGTGACTTGGGAGGTGAAAGCTCGAGCGTAAACGCCCTTGTCGGTGAAGGGCTAGCAATCTCTTCGGGCCGTAACATGAAGTGAACTTTGCAGCCTCGTGACGCCAGCCACCTGGGAACCGTCGATGGTGGCGATGCGGATGCCGAATCTGTGCAAAGGAGATGAAGGCCAGTGGGAGCGGTGAAGGAACAGTCAGACGCAGCCGCTTCGTCCGCCGGGGTACGGAAGATGGCACGAAAAGAACAGACAAGCAGAGTAAATTGGGGACCCTCTCGATCCCAGCCCAGAGCAGACCGTCGGGCGAAGGCTCGCTGCATAATCCATAAAGCGGCGGGAGGGATGGAGAGGCGCAGATGAGGCCATAGTAAGCGACGACCCGCCCGGACAACAGAACCGGGTGGCGAGCCAAGGGCCTCTGGACTGGGGCGTCCTGACAATCACCCCCGATCTCTTGCCCGCAAGGGGATGAGTCAGCGGAAGGTCGCAGCGGCTGAAAGCCAGTTTGAAGCCGTACTGGGGAAAACCCGTCGTACGGAATTTTAGAGGGGGAGGAGGAAACGTATGCATGGTCTGGCGGCTCTTTGCCACGAAGCTCGAAAGGGCGGATACATCGGAAGCCGAGTGACCTACACATGGCGCGCCTCTTCTCTACTCGGTGAGATATGTCGGTTGCCGATATTCCTAGTTCCATCCCATCCTGCGGAGCAGCGCGTTGTAGCGCGGGTCCTTGCGCAGCGAGTCGAAGCGCGGGTCCACCTTCAGGAAAACCAGGAAGGAAGCCCGCTCTTGATAAGCCTCGTCGAGGTAGCGATATGCCTGGTCCATCTCGTCCAGCGCGCCGTGGATCATGGCGAGCTCGACCGGCGAGACGTAGCGGTTCTGGGCAATCTCCTGGAGTTCGAGCAGCACCTGCGCGGCCTCCTGCCGCTTGCCCCACAGCGCGTAGGTCAGCCCCACCTGCGCCAGCTCCGCCGTGGCCCCGGCGCGGGAGGTCCGCGCCTTCAGCGCGGCTTCGACGGCTTGCGGGAACTGGGACTTGTGCATATAGGCCGCGCTGAGGAAGTACCGGGCGCGCAGGAAGGACGGGTCCAGCCCGAGTGTGGCCTGGAACTGCCTGATGGCTTCGTCGTATTTGCGCTGCAAAACCAGAAACCATCCCCGGTTGGTTTCCATGATCAGAGAGAGCGGATCCAGCTCAATCGCGCGGCTCATCTCCTGCATGGCTTCCGGGAAGCGACCGGTCCACAGCAGATAGTGAGCGTAGAAGTGGTGCGCCGTAGCATAGCCGGGGTTCAGTTTCAAGGCGCGGCGGAAGTCCTCCTCCGCTCCCTGCCGGTCCCAATCGTGAACCGTCTTGATCAGAGCCAGCGAGCTGTGCGCTTCGGCCAAAGACGGGTCGATCTCCAGCGCCCGCGCGGCGGCGGACTTGGCTTTCGGCATGGTCTGTCCGGGAGCGCCCCAGCCATAGAGGCCGAACAGCGAGTAGGCGTCGGCCAGACCCGCGTAGGCCGGCGCGTACCTAGGGTCGGCCGCGATGGCCTTCTCGAAGAAATCGATGGCCTTGCGGAATCCCTCTTCGGTGCGCTTGTTCCAGAAGAAACGGCCTTGCAGATACAGGTTGTAGGCCTCGGGATTTTGCGTGTAGCGGGTGACGGAAACGGCGGGCTGGTCCGCGCCGGGCTCGACCTTGAGCTTCCGGCTCACCGCCCGGGCGATCTCTTCCTGGATGGCGAAGACTTCGGTGGTCTTCCGGTCGAAAATCTCCGACCAAAGCTGGTAGCCGTCCTCGGGGTTGATCAACTGGGCGGTGATACGCAGCGAGTCCGGCGCGCGCCGCACCGTGCCGGTCAGCAGTGCGCCCACCCGGAGCTGCTTGCTGATCTGGCGCAGATCCTGGGTCTTGCCCTTGAACTGGAAGGCGGAGGTGCGCGCCACCACGCGCAGCCGCTCCAGCTTGGTCAGGGTGTTGATCAGGTCCTCGGTGATGCCGTCGCTGTAGTAGTCGATCTCCGGATCGCGGTTCACGTTCTCGAAAGGCAGCACCGCGATGGAAGGATGGGCCGTCTCGATCGGGACTGGCAGGAGCCCGCGGAGGTTCTGACGGAAGCTGAAGATCAGGCCGGCGAGCGCGGCCAGCAGCCCCACCGCCAGCGCGGGAAGCAGGATCCGCCTTCGCCGGGGCGGGGGCGGCGGAACCGCCGTAGTGGCGGGCCGCGACGCGGCGGGCGCCGTCGCGCTCAGTTGCGCCAGCGTGGGAGCCGAGGCGGAGGAAGAGACCCTCGCCTTCAGGATCTGGAGGTCGGCCGCCAGTTCCGAAGCGCTGGAGTAGCGCTCTTCCGGCCGCTTCGCCAGGGCCTTGGCGATGACATGCTCCAGCTCGTCGGGCAGGCCCTGCCGCACCGTGTGGAGCGGGGCCGGGTCCTCCGACCGGATGGAGTGTGCCATGGCAATCTGATTTCTCGCGCTGAAAGGCAGCGCGCCGGTTACCATCTCGTACAGCACCACGCCCAGCGACCAGATATCGGCGTGATGATCGACGTCGCTGCCGGTCCACTGCTCCGGCGCCATATACGCCGGAGTCCCCAGCGCGATGCCGCTCCGCGTGAGGCGCGTCTCCTCGTTGAGCTGGGCCAGGCCGAAATCGACGATCTTGACCTGGCCGGAGCCGGTGATGAACAGATTGGCGGGCTTGATGTCGCGGTGCACTACTCCTTTGCGATGCGCCTCGGCCAGGCCCTGCGCCACCTGCGTGGCGATCTCCAACGCGCCGTCCAAGGTGATGCCGCCGGTGCGGATGCGCTCGTGCAGCGAGGAGCCGTCCAGGTAGGTCATGGCCAAGCCAGTGAGCCCCTCGGCCTCGACGATCTCGTAGATGGTGCAGATGTTGGCGTGGTCGAGCGAGGCGGCAGCCCGAGCTTCGCGCAGGAAGCGCGCCTTGGCGTCTCCACTCTCCAGCCCGGCGTTGGAGAGGAACTTCAGGGCCACAATGCGCTTGAGGCGAAGGTCCTCGGCCTTGTACACTACGCCCATCGCTCCGGCGCCAAGGCGCTGCAGGATCTTGTAGTGAGCGATGGTGCGGCCCACCATCGAATCTTCGGGCTGCGGACCGGATGGCTGCATGAGCGATGGGGACGTTCTCAGTGTAGCCGAAGCCGCCCCGAGCCGCCGCCGCCGGTCGTTCTGCTTGGCGGGCTTGGTGTTCTTTGCGAGAAATATCGTAAGCCCGCCAAGGGCTTCACGTCTACCCTCAGCCACGCCGGATTAGAAAGCGGCTACAGGAAGCAAATGGTGAAGTTGGCGATCTTCTTTCCGGCGCCCTCCTGGAAATCCCCCTCTGGCTTCCGCGTGATCACCAGGTGGTGGAGCTTGGCGGTGTTGCTCAGAACCTTGACTTTGGTTCCGGCCGCCCGGGGAATGCCGTGCTCCTTCAGGACCGTGTGGGGATCCTTGACCAGCCGTCTCCTGAGCTTATCGTCCGCCCATGCGGCGGCGATGAGTTTCGAAAGCTTGATGTGAGTGTCGTCCATTTACGTTTCGTCTCCTTGATTGGGGGTTGATGAACCGCCGGCGCTGATGATTTCCTGGGCCGCGCGAAGTCCGGATTGGAGCGCTCCTTCCATCCAGCCCGGCAGCAGCGAGGTCTGGTCGCCGGCGAAGTGCACGCGGCCTTCCGGGGTAGCCAGGTGCGGATACAAATCGAAGAACTGCCCGGGCTTGTACCAGGCATACCCGCCCCGCGCCCACGGGTCCAGGTCCCAGCACTTCTCCGCGCCGCCCTCGGCGAACCCGGCGATCTCCGGATAGACCTGGCGGGCTTGTTCGAAGCTGAAGTCGAAGCGGGCGGCCTCGCTCATCGCCGTCATAGCGCGCGACTGGGGTCCGGCCGTAAACGTTTCCAGGATGCCGCGCGCGCCGGTCCGCTGATAGGCCGAGAACAGCGATCCGATGGGCAGATCGGTGTAGGCCGAACCCGACAAGTCTTCCCGCTCCCAGAATCGCTTCTGGGATTGCAGGTACACGCGAGTCACCGAGGTGTTCGGCAGCTCGGCGATGGCGCGCTGTTTGTCCGGCGAGAACGCCGGCTCGACTTCCACGTCCTGGAGGACCGAAAAGGGCAGGGCCGCGATCAGGTGGTCCGCCTCACTCGACTCGATCCGGCCGGCGTGCCGGTAGGCCACGCGCACGCCCTGCTCCTGGCTCTCGATACGCAGCACCTGCGCGCCGTAGCGGATGCGATCTTCCAGCGCGGAGGCGAACGCGCGCGGGAGCTGGTCGTTTCCCCCGCGCAGAGTGTACACATGGCGGGCGCCGGTCACCGCCCAGAAGCACAGCAGCATGTACAGGGCCGAGTAGCTGCCGGTGCCATCGCCTGTCGCATCCAGGTAGCCGAGGCTCAACAGCTTTACTGCGGCATCCGAGGCCCCGCGCGTCTTCATGTATTGGGCGCCGGTCATCGCGTCGCATGCGCGGAGCGACTCGGGCGGCCAGCCGGGCTGCGTGGGATCTCCCAGATCCGCCACGCCGGACAGCAGATACTTCTGGCTCATTCCCGCCAGGCCCATTTGCTGCTCCGCGGACGTCAACGGGAGCGGAAAGGCGACCGGCTTACCAGGCTCGATCACCAGGTTCTGCCCGCGTACGTGATAAGTGGTGGCCAGGTGCCGCCCCTCCGTGATGAACAGCGGCAGGTCGAACATCTCGACGTAGTTCATCACGTTCTGGTGGGAGTCGGGGAAGGACATGGGGCCCGCCTCGGCGTACATCCCGTCGGCGAAGGGTTCGCGCAGGGTTTGAACCCGCCCCCCGGGCCTCGATTGCGCCTCCAGGATTTCCACGTCGCAGCCCTTCTGGCGCAGCTCGTAGGCCGCTGACAGCCCGGCCAGTCCGGCGCCGGCGACAATCACTTTCGCGCCTGAAATCGGGGGAGGCGTCACGTTCAATCGGGCAGCATACTAGAAATGGCGAAGGAAAAGCAACACTCCCGATGTTATCCTCGAAGTGGCAATGACTCCCCGCGATCGCGAGCGCTACTCCCGGCAAATCGTTTTCTCCGGTATCGGCGAAGCGGGCCAGCGGAAACTGCTGGAGTCCCACGCGGTGGTGGTGGGCTGCGGCGCGCTGGGCAGCTTCCAGGCTGCGGCGCTGGCGCGGGCCGGCGTGGGCCGCATCACCATCCTCGATCGCGACCTCATCGAGCCGAGCAATCTGCAGCGCCAGTGGCTGTTTGACGAAGCCGATGCCGAGGCGGCGCTGCCCAAGGCCGCCGCCGCCGAACGCGCTCTGCGGCGCATCAATTCGGGGATAGAGGTCAGCGGGATCGTCGCCGACCTCACGGCGTCGAATGTCGAGGAATTGCTGGCCGGAGCGCAGGTCATCCTGGACGGCACGGACAACTTCGAAGCGCGCTACCTCATCAATGACTACGCGGTGCGCGAAGGCATACCCTGGATCTATGGCGGCGCGGTGGGCAGTTACGGGATTACCATGCCGGTCGTGCCAGGACGGGGGGCCTGCTTCCGCTGCATGTATCCGGAGCCGCCCTCCGGTGTGCAGCCGACCTGCGAGACCGCGGGCGTGCTGGGGTCGATCACGGCGGCGATCGCCGCGCTGCAAGTCGCCGATGCGCTGAAACTGCTCTGCGGGACCACGTTTCCGCCCCTCGTGACGACTCTGGATGTCTGGAACGGCGGCGTGCGCCAGATCGGCCAGCCGCCTCCCGATCCGGACTGCCGCACCTGCGGCCGGCGCGAGTTCCCCGGCCTGCGGGGCGAGGGTCGCGCGCCGATCAGTCTGTGCGGACGCAACGCCGTCCAGATTCACGAGCGGTCCCGCCCGCTGGATCTGCGCCGCCTTCGCGAGGCGCTGGCGTCCCTGGGTGAAGTGCGCTGCAACGAATTCGGCTTGCGCTTTTTCTGCTCCCCGTATGAGCTGACGGTCTTTCCGGACGGCCGGGCGATCGTCAAGGGCACCACGGATGTGGGCGTGGCGCGCAGTCTGTACGCGAAGTACATCGGGGCGTAGGACGCGTGTCATAATTGCGGCATGGCCGACCTCACCACTCTGTTCGCCGGACGGATTCGCTGTCCGAATCCCTTCTGGCTGGCCTCGGGACCGCCCAGCAACTGCGGCGAGCAGGTGATGCGCGCCTTCGACGCCGGCTGGGGCGGAGCCGTCTGGAAGACCATCGGCGAGCCGATCGTCAACGTGACCTCCCGCTACTCCTCGGTCGACTGGAACGGCCAGCGCATGATGGGGCTCAACAATATCGAGCTGATCACCGACCGGCCCATCGACCTGAACCTGCGCGAGATCCAAGAGGTCAAGAAGCGTTACCCCCAGCACGCGGTGATCGCGTCCCTGATGGTGGAGTCCAGCCGCGAGGCCTGGCACGACATTGTGCGGCGCACCGAGGACTCGGGCGCCGACGGCCTGGAGCTGAACTTCGGCTGCCCGCACGGCATGAGCGAGCGCGGCATGGGCAGCGCCGTCGGCCAGGTGCCCGAGTACACCACCCTGATCACGGAATGGGTCAAAGAAGTGGCGCGCACGCCCGTGCTGGTGAAGCTGACTCCCAACATCACCGACATCCGCGCCATGGCTCGCGCCGCGCGCCTCGGCGGCGCCGACGGCGTTTCGGCCATCAACACGCTCAACTCGATCACCGGCATCGACCTGGACACGCTGCTTCCGCGCCCCAACGTGGACGGCCAGTCGGCGCACGGCGGCTATTGCGGCCCGGCCGTCAAGCCCATCGCGCTCCACATGGTGCAGCAGATCGCCGGCGATCCGGAAGGGGCGCTGCCGGTCTCCGGCATTGGCGGCATCTCGGGCTGGCGCGAGGCGGCCGAGTTTCTGCTCCTGGGCTGCGAAACCGTCCAGGTGTGCACGGCGGCGATGCACTACGGCTACCGCATCGTCGAGGACATGATCGACGGGCTCGCCAACTGGATGGACCAGAAGGGATTCAAGACCATCGCCGATTTTCGCGGGGCGAGTCTCGCGCGCGTCGTGAACTGGAACGATCTCAACCTCAACCACAAGATCGTGGCGCGAATCGACGCGGAGAAATGCATCGGATGCCAGCTTTGTTTTGTCGCCTGCTGGGACGGAGCGCACCAGTGCATCCATGTGAACGGGCATCGCACGCCGCCCGAGGTGGCCGCCGAGATCCGCCAGCGGATCACCTCGACTCCCATCGCGCGCCTCGACGCCGGTCAGGTCCCCGCTGCG
>JACOSH010000487.1 GCA_016178945.1 Acidobacteriota bacterium | reverse complement strand
CCGTTTTGATTTGTCATCCTGAGCGCTGCAATCGCGAAAAGAGTCAGGGACGCCGTTATCATCGCCGCCTCAGACCTCCTTGGGAAAATCTACCGAGACGAACCGATCGGCCGGGTAAAGGTAGTCCTCACCAGACTCGTCGACGACTCGGAGGCATCCGACGCCCGCGGCTCTTGTATCGGGAAGGACTTGGTAGAGCTTCCACAGGTCGAGATCCTCGTACCCCTCGTTGGCCACGCAGATCGCATATTCAACGCGCCTCCTGCTCGTCAGCATCGCTTTCAATCCCGAACGTTCAACCCGAGGCTTTTGCGCTCGCGGATGGATAGGTTGGCGGCTACTGGCTCCACCTTCCAGGCTACGACTTCAGAAACTGCTTGATCGACTTGCACGCCTGGCGGATGCGGTGGTCGTTCTCGACCAGCGCGAAGCGGACGTGCCCTTCGCCCAGGGGACCGAAGCCGATGCCGGGGGAGACGGCCACCAGCGCCTTCTCCATGAGGAGCTTGGAGAACTCGAGCGACCCCAGGCCGCGATAGCGCTCCGGCAGGGGGGCCCAGACGAACATCGAGCCGCGCGGGGGCTCGACCGGCCAGCCGGCGCGCTTCAGGCCCGACACCAGCGTGTCGCGGCGCTTCTGGTAGGTGGCGCAGATCTTGCCGGTCTCGGCGTCGCACTCGCGCAGCGCGATGATCGAGGCGATCTGGATAGGTTGGAAAACGCCATAGTCCAGATAGCTCTTGATGCGCGCCAGCGCGCCGATCATCTTGGCGTTGCCCACGCAGAAGCCCACCCGCCAGCCCGCCATGTTGAAGCTCTTCGACAGCGAGTAGATCTCCACGCAGACATCCTTGGCGCCCTCGACTTCCAGAATGCTGGGGGCCCGGTAGCCGTCAAAGCAGATGTCGGCGTAGGCGAAGTCGTGGACCACCATGGAGCCGTGATGACGCGCCAGGCCGACCACCTCCTTCATGAAGTCCAGATCCACGCAGGTGGTGGTGGGGTTGTGTGGGAACGAGATCAGGATGAGCTTGGGCTTGCGCGCCGACTTCTCGTACAAATCCTCCAGGTGGTTGAGGAACTCGGCGGCGCTGGGCATGGGCAGCATGCAGGCGTGGCCTTCGGCCATGATCACCCCATACTGGTGGATTGGGTAGGCCGGATTGGGAGACACCACCGCATCGTCCGGCCCGACCACGGCGAACAGCAGGTGGGCCAGCGCGTCCTTGGCGCCGATGGTGACAATCGCCTCGCTCTGCGGGTCCAGGTCCACGTTGTAGCGGGCCTTATAGCGCTTGACGATCTCCTGGCGCAGGTGCGGGATGCCCTTGGACTGGGAATAGCGATGATTGCGCGGATTTCGCGCCGCCTCGATCATCTTGTTGACTACCGGGCGCGGCGTGGCCCCGTCCGGGTTCCCCATCCCGAGATCGATCACATCCTGCTGGGCTGCCCGTGCGTTGGCCTTCATCTCGTTGATGACGGCGAACACGTAGGGGGGCAGCTTGCGGATGCGGTAGAAGCCGGTCGACTCGGACATGAAGTCCATTCTACAATAGCGGGGATTATCACCAGTCTGAGCGTCTTCTTCCCCGCTTACAACGATGCGGCCTCTCTCCCGGAGCTGGTCGAGAAAGCCTTCGCGGTGCTGCGCGCGCACGCGCCGGAACACGAAGTGATTGTGATCAACGATGGCAGCTCCGACGGCACGGCGGCGGTGCTGGAGCGCTTGCAAGCCCGGTTTGGGGACTCCCTGCGGGTGGTGACTCATCCCGCCAACCGCGGCTATGGAGGCGCGCTCCGCAGCGGATTCGAGGCCGCCCGCAAGGAGTTCGTCTTCTACACCGACGGCGACGGCCAGTACGACGTCGGCGAGCTGCCCAAGCTGCTGGAACAGATGACGCCCGAGGTAGGGCTGGTCAACGGCTACAAGCTGGAGCGGAACGACCCCTGGCACCGCGTCTTCATCGGCAACGTCTATAACCGGTTCGCCCGGACCATTTTCCGGATCCGCATCCGGGACGTGGACTGCGATTTCCGGCTGATCCGGCGAAGACTTCTGGAGGAGATCCGCTTGACGTCGACCAGCGGGACGATCTGCGTCGAGCTAGTGCGGAAGCTCGAGCTGGGCCGGATGCGCGTGGTGGAAGTGGGAGTGCACCACTACCCGCGGCTGCACGGAAGCTCGCAATTCTTTCGGGTGCGGTCGCTGCTGACCACGCTGTATCAACTGAGCCGGCTGTATGTCCGCCTGGTGCTGGCGCCGGCCTTCACGGGAAAGGACCGCCGCCTGGCATGATCCCGCTGATGAATCTTCGGCCGTCGCTGGAAGCCGCGGCTCCGGAGTGGCGGGCGCGGCTCGAGCGCATGTTCGATCGCATGCACTTCATCCTGGGCGAGCAAGTGGCGGCCTTCGAGCGCGAGTTTGCGCTGGCCACCGGAGCCCGTTACGCCGCCGGGCTAGGCAGCGGGACCGGCGCAATCGAGTTGTGCCTGCGGGCCGCGCGGGTCACGAGCGGGAATCAGCAGGTGATCACTTCGCCCCTGACGGCGCCTTTCACCGGCCTCGCCATCCTGGCCGCGGGCGCCGCGCCGCGGTTCGCCGACATCGACCCGGAGACCCTGCTGCTGGATCCGGACGATGCCGGCAACCGGATGAGCCGGCGTACGGCGGCGATCCTGCCGGTTCATCTCTACGGCCAGCCGTGCGACCTCCGGCGCTTCGCCGCGCTGGGCAAGATCCTGATCCAGGATGCCTGCCAGGCTCATGGCGCACGGCATCGCGCCAAACCGTTGACCGCCTACTCCCCGTACGTCGCCTACAGCTTTTACCCCACCAAGAACCTGGGCTGTCTGGGCGACGGCGGCGCGGTGGCGACCAACAGCCGGAGGGTCGCCGCCCGGATCAAGCTGCTGAGGGATGGCGGGCGGGGATCGAACCACGTCAGTCTGGTGGCGGGCGTCAACTCGCGGCTGGACGAGATGCAGGCCTGCTATCTGAGCGCCTTCCTGCCGCATCTCGATGCCTGGAACGCGCAGCGGGCACGGATCGCCGCCTGGTACGACGCGGCGCTGGCCGGTTGCAGCGCGGTCCGGCCGGTGCGGCGCGGAGCGGAATCGGTGAATCACCTATACGTGGTGCGGGTGCCCCATCGGGAGCGCCTGCGGAGGCGCCTGGCCGAGCTGGGAATTGGCTCCGGCGTGCACTATCCCGTGCCGCTCCACCTGCACCCGGCCTTTGCCGGCTGCGGCGCGAAGCGAGGGGACCTGGTCCAGGCGGAGCGGGCCGCCCGGGAGATCCTCTCGCTGCCAATCTGGCCGTATCTGGGGCAGACCGAAGTGCAGCGGGTGGCCGAGTCGATCGTCGGATTCTACAGGAGATAGGGCCAAGTACCATTACTGCCGGACCCTCACCGTGCTTGCTACGGGGTCCAAAGTGTCGGACAATCCATAGAAGAGTATGGCTGTCGCGACTCACGAGGATTTTTCGCGCAAAGAGGCCGTCAAAGGCTCCTCGGACCGCTCGTTTGGCCTGGTGTTCACAGCCTTTTTTGGGATCTACGGGCTGTGGCCGCTTTGGAAAGGCGGTGCGCCCAGGCTTTGGTCACTAGCGCTGGGCGGCGCATTTTTGGCGCTGGCCTTGATCGCGCCGGCCGTTCTGCATCCGCTGAACCTGCTGTGGACCAAGCTGGGACTGCTGCTGGCCAGGATCACGAACCCGATCGTCACCGGGCTCATGTTCTACGTGATCTTCACCCCGGCGGCGCTGGCGATGCGTCTGATGGGCAAGGATCTGCTTCGCCTGCGTCCCGACCCGGATGCGGACAGCTATTGGATACCGCGCCAGCCTCCAGGGCCGCCCCCGGAGACCATGCGCAATCAGTTTTAGGAGGCACGCGTTTTATGTCGATGATTTCCGAACTTTGGGCGTTCCTGCGCACCCGGAAGAAATTCTGGCTGGTGCCGATCCTGGTGATGATGGCGCTGTTCGGCACGCTGCTGGTGCTGGCGCAGGGCTCGGCGGTGGCGCCGTTCATCTATACGTTGTTCTAAGCGGCGAATGCGAATCCTGGGAATCTCCGCGTTCTATCACGACAGCGCCGCGGCGCTCGTGCGGGATGGCGAAGTGGTGGCCGCCGCCCAGGAAGAGCGCTTCACCCGCAAGAAGCACGACGCGCGGTTTCCGGAGAACGCCGCCGGCTACTGCCTGCGCGAGGGCGGCGTATCCCTGCGAGACCTCGACTACGTGGTTTTCTATGAGAAGCCTTTCCTGAAATTCGAACGGCTGCTCGAAACCTACCTCAGTTTCGCGCCTAACGGCCTGCGCTCTTTCTCCATGGCGGTGCCGCTGTGGGTGCGGGAGAAGCTCTTCCAGAAGGATCTGCTCAAGGACCACCTGGCGAAGCTCGGCGAGGGTTTCGACCTGGAGAAGCTGATCTTCACCGAACATCACCAGAGCCACGCGGCCAGCGCCTTCTTCCCATCCCCGTTCGAGGAAGCGCTCATCCTGACCATGGACGGCGTGGGCGAATGGGCCACCACGTCGGCGGCCCTGGGGCGCGGGAACAGCCTGGAGATCATCAAAGAGATCTTCTTTCCGCACTCGCTGGGGCTGCTGTATTCCGCCTTCACCTATTACACCGGATTCAAGGTCAATTCCGGCGAGTACAAGCTGATGGGTCTGGCGCCGTACGGCGAGCCCCGGTTCGTCCAGAAGATCCTGGACAACCTGGTGTATCTCAAGCCCGATGGCTCCTTCCGGCTGAACCTGCCGTACTTCAACTACTGCACCGGCCTGACCATGACCAACGGCAAGTTCGACTCGCTGTTCGGCGCGCCGGTACGCAAGCCCAGCGACCGGCTGACGCAGCTTCACATGGATGTGGCGGCGTCGATCCAGGTGGTGCTGGAGGAGATCGTCCTGCGGCTGACGCGCGCGCTGGGCAAGGAGACCGGGGCCAGGAATTTGTGCCTGGCGGGCGGCGTGGCCCTCAACTGCGTGGCCAACGGGAAGATTCTGCGCGACGGGCACTTCGACAAGATCTGGATCCAGCCGGCCTCCGGCGACGCGGGCGGGGCGCTGGGAGCGGCTCTGGCCGCCTACCATCTGCACAAGGGCCAACCCCGCCGCGTGAGCGGGGACGGCAAGGATGCCATGCACGGAGCCTACCTGGGACCGGCGTTCAGCCAGGAAGAGATTGAGCGGCGGCTCTCCGCGGCCGGCGCCCGGTACACCGTGCTCGACGAGGCCGGGATGATCGGCGCCTGCGTCGATGCGCTGGTGGAAGGCAAGGCCGTCGGCTGGTTCCAGGGCCGCATGGAATTCGGCCCCAGGGCTCTGGGAGGGCGCTCGATTCTGGGCGACGCGCGTTCTCCGAAGATGCAGTCGGTCTTGAACCTCAAGGTGAAGTACCGCGAGTCGTTCCGGCCCTTCGCGCCCTCGGTGCTGCGCGAGGATGCCGCCGGCTGGTTTGAGCTGGATGAAGACAGCCCTTACATGCTGCTGGTGGCCGGAGTCCAGGAGTCGCGGCGCCGCCAGATGACGGCGGAGGAGCAAAAGCTCTTCGGCATCGAGAAACTCAACGTCCCGCGCTCGGAGATTCCGGCGGTGACCCACGTGGACTACTCGGCGCGCATCCAGACGGTGCACGCCGACACCAATCCCCGTTACCACGCGCTGATTTCGTCCTTCAAGGCCAGGACGGGCTGCCCGGTGATCGTCAACACCAGCTTCAACGTGCGCGGCGAGCCGATCGTCGGTTCGCCGGAAGACGCCTTCCGCTGCTTTATGGGCACCGAGATCGAGGCGCTGGCCGTGGGGAATTGCTTCCTGCGCAAAGAAGACCAGAATCCCGCGTTGAAGATCAACTACGAGCACAAGTTCGAGCTGGACTAGAGTGGACGTGTGCTCGGACGCCGAGCCATCTCCGGTGTGCCCGTCTCCATGCGGCGATCGATACCAGCATGCGTGGCCGCATTGTGCCTTTTTTCGTTGGCCCGCGCCCAACAGAACGGGGGCACAGGTGGTCCGCTCGTCCTGGCTGCCGGTCATCCGGGCGGCTCAATCCAACTCGATGGCAAGCTGGACGAGCCGGCCTGGCAAGAGGCGAAGATTATCGTCGACCTGGTGCAGCAGTCGCCAAAGCCGGGAGCGCCAAGCCCGTATCGCACCAGGGTCCGTGCGCTCGTAGCGGGAAATAAGCTGTATTTCGGATTCGAATGCACCGATCCGGACCCGAGAGCGATCGCGGTCCACACCATGCAGCGGGATGGCAAAGTGGAAGGCGACGACACCGTGTCCGTCGTGCTGGACACCTACGGCGACCACCGGACAGGCTACTTCTTCCGCGTCAATGCCGCCGGCGCCCGAGTGGACGGCCTGATTGCCGGCTCCGAACAGCCCAAACTCGACTGGGACGGCATCTGGGACGCGCGGACTGCCAGAATGCCGGGCGGCTGGTCAACGGAGATCGTTGTCCCCGCAAATACGCTGAGCTTTACGAAGGGTCTGACCGAGTGGGGCGTGAACTTCGAGCGCAATATCGCGCGGGACCGCACGGTCTTGCGCTGGACCTCCCCGACGCTCGATTCGGTCCTCTACGACCTCAGCCGCGCCGGTTCACTCGCCGGCGTCGAGGGGCTGGAGCAAGGGCGCGGAATCGAAGTGAGTCCCTTCACCGTGGGGCGAGCGCAGACCGATTTCCGGCAGGGCAACCGTGCATGGCAAGGACAGCCCGGCGCCGACATCACGTGGCGGATTACGCCGCAACTCGCCTCCGTCTTCACGTTCAATACGGACTTCGCGGAAACGGAAGTGGATTCCCGCCAGCTCAACGTGACCCGGTTCCCGCTCTTTTTCCCGGAGAAACGCTCCTTCTTCCTCGAGGGCGCAAACCAGTTCCAGTTCGGCCTCGGACTCGATCAGCAGTTCATTCCGTTTTTCAGCCGCAAGGTCGGTCTGTACGAAGGCGAGCAGATCCCGATCAACACCGGCGTGAAACTGAACGGCCGCATTGGTAAGTGGAACCTGGGGCTGCTGGACGTCCAGTCTCGGGACAAATACGTCACCTCGATCGGGTCCGTCGTGCCGGGAACGAACCTCTTCGCCGGACGTGTTTCCTACGACGTCACCCCGAAGCTGCGGCTCGGCACGCTCGTGACCAATGGCAATCCGGACGGAATTCACCGGAATACGCTCGCCGGGTTCGACGGCGTGTGGCGAACGTCCCAGTTCCTGGGAAACAAGAACTTCCTCGCCGGAGCCTGGACCGCCTTCAGCTCCGGAGACGTTCTCAAGGGCAATCGCACCGGCTGGGGCTTCAATATCGATTACCCCAATGACCTCTGGGACTGCTTCACTTCGCTGAACCAGTTCGGCGAATCTCTCGACGCCGGCCTCGGCTTCCTGCCCCGGCCTGGCATCCGCCGCTTCGATGCGTCGTGCGAGTTCAAGCCGCGGCCCAGCAAGAACGGTCCCTTCCGGTGGGTGCGCCAGGAGTTCATGGAGCACCGCTACTACCGGGTGACGAACTACCAGGGGATCACGGAATCCTGGCGTTTCTTCTGGGCGCCGGTCAACCTCCGGATGGAGTCCGGTGATCGATTCGAATTCAACTGGGCGCCTTGGTACGAGTACCTGCCGCGGCCCTTTGAAATCGCCAAAGGTGTGACCTTGCCCGTGGGCGCCTACAACTTCACCCGGTTCCGCGCAGAGTTCGAAACCAGCAGCCACCGCTGGTGGGAGTTAGGGACAACCACCTGGTTCGGCAGTTTCTACGATGGGCGGCTGCTCCAGCAGGCCAACTACTTGCGCTTCACCGACCGCAAGGGCCGCTGGCAGGCGGGACTGACGAGTGACCAGAACTTCGGCACGCTGAAGGAGGGCACGTTCGTGCAGCGCCTGATGCAGCTCAACCTGGTCTATGCCTTGAACCCCAATCTGGCGTGGAGCAACTTCCTGCAGTACGATACCGAGTCGCAGAACGTTGGAAACAACATGCGTCTGCGCTGGACGCTCAAGCCGGGCAACGATCTCTTCATCGTGTGGAATCGCGGCTGGCAGAGGCTGCTGCTCAGCCGAAGCGATTTGAACATCATTCCGGACAAGGACGTTCTGGCGGTAAAGCTGCGATGGACATTCCGGAGGTAAGTCGCGTGCTAAGATGGGGCGGATGCTGTCGATCGTTATCCCCATCCATAACGAAGAGCCGTCGATCCTGCCTCTCTATGACCGTCTGACGGCGGTGCTCGAGTCCCTCCACCGGCCCTACGAGATCCTGTTTGTGGATGATGCCTCCACCGACCGCAGCTTCGAGCTGCTGGCCAACCTGGTGGAGATCGACAACCGGCTGAAGGTGATCCGGCTGCGGCGGAATTTCGGGCAGACGGCGGCCTTGTCGGCGGGCTTCCACGAGGCCGACGGGGGCGTGGTGATCGCGATGGATGGCGATCTCCAGCACGCTCCCGAGGACATCCCGGCGCTGCTCGAAAAGATCGCCGAGGGCTACGACATCGCCAGCGGCTGGCGCAAGGAGCGCGTGGATAACGCCGTCACCCGCAGGATCCCGTCGCGCATCGCCAACTGGCTGATGGCCAAGGCGTCCGGCATCGAGCTCCATGATTTCGGCACCACCTTCAAGGCCTACCGCGCGGAGGTCCTCAAGGACGTGCAGCTCTATGGCGATCTGCACCGCTTCATTCCGGCGCTGGCCAGCTTCTATGGCGCGCGAGTGGCGGAGGTGCCCATCCGCAACACGCTGCGCGCGCAGGGCGACTCGCACTACGGGCTCGGCCGCACGTTTCGGGTGATGTTCGACCTCCTGACGGTGCGGTTCCTGCTCAAGTACTTCACGCGCCCGATGCACTTTTTCGGCACGTTAGGGCTGCTGGGGACCGGGCTGGGCGGGCTGATCCTGGCTTACCTCGCCATCTACAGGCTGACCGGCCACGAGATTGCGATCCAACACGGGCCGTTGATGATCGCCGGGGGCCTGCTGCTGCTGGCCGGCCTGATGATGTTCTCGACCGGATTGCTGGGCGAGGTCCTGATCCGGACCTATTTCGAGAGTCAGGACCGGCGGATTTATGCGGTGCGCGACATTATCGGCAGAAAAGAACGGAACGCGGCGCGCTAACCCGATGCGGACGCTGCTGGCGCTCTCTTCGATTGTGGTACTGGCTTTGCCGCTGGCGGCACAAAAGCCGCGCGCGCGCGATTTGGGGGTTCCCTTCGCGGGCAGTCCCGGCAAGTGGAATGCGATCACCGATGTGGCCGGAGTCGAAGTGGGCTATGCCACTCTGAACTCCGGGGAGAGCCCGGCGGTGCGCACCGGCGTCACGGCGATCTGGCCGCGCGGGAAGCAATCGAGCGACACGGTTTTCGGCGCGTGGTTCTCGCAGAACGGCAACGGCGAGATGACCGGCACCACCTGGCTGGAGGAGTCCGGGTTCCTGGACGGGCCGGTGATGATCACCAATACGCACTCGGTCGGGGTGGTGCGCGACGCGTACATCCAATGGCAGGTGCGAAACTCGCGCAAGCCGGGAACCAACTTCTCTCCCTCGGGTTTCTTTTCGCTGCCGGTGGTGGCCGAAACGTACGATGGATTCCTGAACGACGTGAACGGGTTTCACGTCAAGCCGGAGCATGTCGCGCAGGCGCTGGATACGGCCCAGCCGGGTCCAGTGGCGGAAGGCAATGTGGGCGGCGGGACGGGCATGGTGTGCTTTGGCTTCAAGGGAGGATCGGGAACCTCGTCGCGAGTGGCGGGCGGGTATACCGTGGCCGCCTTTGTGCAGTGCAATTGCGGGCGGCGTCCGCAGTTGACCATCGCGGGTGTGCCGGTGGGCGCGGAGATCCCCGGCGATCTTCCCTACGCCCAGGGACCGAACTGGGTTCACGACGATGTCGGCTCGATCATCATCGTGATCGGAACGGACGCTCCGCTGCTGCCCCACCAGTTGAAGCGGCTGGCGCGGCGCGCCACCATGGGGCTGGCCCGCACCGGGGCCACCTCGGGCAACGGATCGGGCGATATCTTCCTCGCCTTCTCCAACGCCAATCCGGGGGCGGCGGCGCAAACGGGGGTCCACGATCTGAAGATGCTCTCCAACGACCAGATGAACCCGTTGTTTGAAGCCACCGTTCAGGCCACCGAGGAGGCCATCGTCAACGCCATGACGGGAGCCGAAACCATAACCGGCGTGGACGGACATCGGGTGGTGGCGCTGCCCCATCAGCGGTTGAAAGAGGCGATGAAGAAGTACGGGAGGTAGGACTCCCTACAGAGCTTCCAGCTCTTCCAACAACCGGGGAAGTCCCTGGGCGGCCTCCGGCTTGCCGCCGAAGCGCAGTTCCTGATAGCGCTGGGTGAACTCGGCGGCGAGGCCCTGGAGCGCGGCCGCCGGCAGCTCCTCAAGGAATTCGTCCGGGGTACAGGACGGAAGTTTCACGTACCCGCGGGCGGCCAGGATCTCGAGAAAACGGCGATAGAGAAGCGTGGCGTCGTCCACCGAGGCTTCTCCCTGGCGCACGCGGCGGACTCGCCAGCGGAGGGCGATCCAGCGCCCCGCCCGAGGCCCCAGCCACACGGCCAGCGCCAGCAGCGCCAGGGCGGTCGCGATCCAGGGCAGGTATTGCTGGAGGCGGCGCCAATCCCAGGCCGAGGCGCGGCTGCGGCCGCTGGTGAGCCAGTTCAGTCCGAAACGGCTGGAGCGCTCCATGTTCTCGGCCAGGAGCATCTGGCGGCCCAAGTCGTAGCTGATGACCCAGTCCTGCCAGAAGGTCTCGGCGGCATCGACGTAAAACAAGGCCTGCGACCACAGCGAGGGGTTTTGCCCGCGCGGGTCCGGCGGGGTGGGATCGAACTCGACCCAGCCACGGCCCGGCAGCCAGGCTTCCACCCAACTGTGGGCGTCCGAAGCGCGAATGACATACAGGCCGGAAACCGGATTGTACGCGCCGCCCAGAAAACCCGTCACCAGCCGCGAGGGGATGCCCAGAGTCCGCAGCATCACCGCCATCGCCGAGGCGAAGTATTCGCAGTGTCCCCGGCGGCGTTCAAACAGGAAGTGCGCCAGCGGATCCGGGGCCTCCTTCTTGGGCAGTTCGAGGGTATAAGCGTAATCCGTCCGCAACCGCTTTTCGACGGCGCGAGCCGCCACATACAGGTCGCTGGCGCCGCCGCTCAACTCTTTCGCCAGGACAGCGATTCTCGGGTCCACCTCCGGCAGCCGGAGGTGGCGCTCGCGCGTCCAAAGGCTGTCCACGGGAAAGGGATCCGGGCCAAAGAACGCATGCACGTCGTAGCGCACGCCGTCGGGATCCGCCGAGCCCAGCCGGTAGCCGCCGCCCGGCAGCCGGTAGACGATGGGGGAGCTGACCGTGAGAACCTCGGGCAGGCCGGCGAAAAACAGCGTGCCGGAACTCACGGGCTGAAGATCCACCCGGTAGGGGACGCGCAGACCCTCGCGCCGGCGCTGCTCGTTGTCCACCAGAATCGCCGGCCCACCACGCGGCACGTCGACCGGGTCGGAGCGCAGCAGCGGATTGAACCAGCGGCGTCCGTCGAATTCGCTCAGCGTGGAGCCGCGCCAGCGGGTGTCGAAGCGCCCGTCCTTGTTGTAGAAACGCACATGCATCACGGGAGTGGAGCGGGTCTTGATCTCGCCGATCTGGCCCAGGGTCACCTCGTTGGAAAAGCCCGGCAGGAAGTAGCCCTTGGCCGCCAGATGCCGCAAGGCGGCGCCCGCGCTGCGCGGCAGCAGGAAGAACAGACCGGCCGTCAGGAAGAGGACTCCGGCGGTGATCGACAGCGTCAGGCCGGTCAGGCGCGGCCCGACGCGCCGCTGGCTGGAGGAGCGCGCAACCTGGTCCGCGCAGGCCACCGACCCGCGAATCTCCGCGCTGGCCAGCACCGCGACCGCAAACAACAGGTAGAAACCGAACCAGACAAAGAAATTGAACTGGACCGATATCACCGCGGCCGCCAGCAGCTCCAGCAGCGAGATCGCCGCCGCGAACAGATAATCCCGATTGGTGGAGGCGGTCAGGATGCGCATCACCGCCAGGAAGAACACCAGGTGGACCGTGGCCGGCAGAAACTCGCGCGAAACCCACTGGTAGTCGAGTGGGTAGAAGCCGATGTAGGCCAGCGTCAGGGCGGTCAGGACGCGCTCGGAGAGGTGGAACCGAACCAGGCCGGTGACCAGCAGCGCCCGCAGCAAGAGACCCGCCGCGGTCAGCGCCGTGGTGGGCGCGTCCAGGTGGCCGGAGCCGGCCACGGCCAGGAATCCGCTGGCGACCAGGCCCAGCAGGGAGAGCTGGAAAGATTTCTCGACGCTGGAGGCGGGCGTCATGATCTTCACGGGCGGGGCGGCGTCCGCGCGGGCCGCGGGCCGGTGACGGTATCCCCAGGTTTGGCCGGCGAAGCGCCGGTGAAGCGCCCCACGGAAAAGCTGTCCTCCACCTTGGTGACAACGACCTGGCCGATGGGCTGTCCCTCGCGGCGGACCTCCAGGCGGTCGCCGGCGCGGACGCCGGATTTAGCGCCCAGATTCAAGCTGAGAATCGCTGCGTTGACGTCGGTGACGGCGCCATCCAGGCGCGGCCGGTTCAGTTGCCCCAATTGGGAGTTCAATTGCCCGGCCACCTGGTCGACGCTTTGGTCCACGCTGGCGCGGCCGCGGGCGAAGGCGACGTTGGCCGCAGTGCGG
>JACOSH010000486.1 GCA_016178945.1 Acidobacteriota bacterium | reverse complement strand
GTGCGGGAAGCCAAAGCTGCCCCGGCCCTCAACCACCCCAATATCGTCACCATCTACGATGTCGACCCCGTGGACGGAATCGACTTCATCGCCATGGAATTCATCGAAGGGGGCACGCTCGATGCGCTCCTCTCCGCCGCGCCGGCCTGCGCATGGCGGAAGCGCTCGGCTATGCTTCCCAAGTCGCGGACGCCGCCTCCGCCGCTCACGCGAACGGCATCATCCACCGGGACTTGAAGCCGTCCAACATCATGGTGACCCCGGCCGGCAAGGTCAAGGTGCTCGATTTCGGACTGGCCAAGCAGGCCGAGGCAACCGCCTCCCCCGATGATGAGACCCACAGCACTCCTCTGCTCACCGAAGAAGGCGCTGTCCTCGGCACCGTCGCCTATATGTCGCCGGAGCAGGCCGAAGGGCGAAAGCTTGACGCGCGGTCCGACATCTTTTCCTTCGGCGCCATCCTTTATGAAATGCTCACGGGCCGCCGCCCCTTTCGCGGCCCGACCAACCTGTCGACTATGGCGGCGATCCTGCGCGAGGAGCCCAAACCCGTGACCGAGGTCGTCCCCGCTCTGCCGCGCGAGTTGGATCGCCTCGTAGCCCGGGCTCTGCGCAAAAATCCGCAGCGCCGCTTCCAGACCATGGCGGACCTCAAGGTCGCTCTCGACGAGTTGAAGGAGGAGGCCGAATCCGGCAAGTTGGCCGTGGCCTCCGGGGCCCCGGCAGCGCGCACGCAACGCCCTTGGCCGTGGATCGCCCTGGCCGCGGCCGTGGTAGCGGGCGCCTGGTTCGCGACGCGGCCGGCGGTGCACACGCCACTCTACAATTTCCGCCAGCTCACCTTCGATTCTGGACTGACCACCGGCGCCGCGCTTTCTCCCGATGGAAAGCTGGTGGTCTACGCCAGCGACCGCGCGGGCGGGACCAATCTGGATCTCTTCGTCCAGCAGGTGGGGAGCGGCAAGCCGGTCCGGCTGACGGAGGATCCCGCCGACGATCGGGATCCCAACTTTTCGCCCGACGGATCTCGGATCGTCTTCCGCTACGAGCGCGACGGCGGCGGGATCTACGTGGTCCCTGCGCTCGGCGGCGAAGCGCGTCTCCTGGCGAAAGACGGCCGGTTTCCCCGCTTTTCGCCGGACGGAAAGTGGATCGTCTTTCAGATCGGCAGATTCCTCAGTGATTCCAGCGTGTATGTCGTCTCCGCCGCCGGCGGTTCGCCAAGAAAGCTGGCGACCGGCACAGCCCATGCCGAGGCCCCGGTCTGGTCGCCCGATGGCAAGTTACTGCTGTTTGCGGGGAGCAAGGCCACCAGGGGAGCGGAGCAGTGGTTTACGGCGCCGGTGGAAGGGGGGAACGCATCCGAACTGGATCTCCCGCCCCAATTCAATTTCACGAATCCGTCGCAGTGGCTGCCGGATGGTCGCGTGCTCGCCCAGCCGAATCGCTCCTCCCGCCTTTGGGCGATCCAGCTTACGGGCAAACTGCGCTTCCAATCCGCCGAGACGTGGCTGACGGGGCCGGGAACTGTCTCTGGCTTTTCCTCCGACTCGAGCGGCCGCCGCTTCGTAACGGCGTCGGTACAACAAAGCCCGCAGATCTGGAGTGTTTCCATGCAGGCTGGCAGCGGCCGGGTCAAAGGGGTCCCCGAGCACATCACGGAGGCAGCGGCGTTTTCCTGGTATCCGACCACCTCGGCGGATGGGAGCCTGCTCGCCTATACTTCCCGGCGCTCAGGCAATATGGATGTGTATCTGCGGGATCTTCGAACCGGCCGGGAGCGGGCTTTGACAACCACTCCGGAGGATGAACTTCGCGCGGAGATGAGCCCTGACGGCGTCAATGTTGCGTACGTCCGCGGCTCCGCCTCGCGCCTCAGTCCGGTCTTCCTCATGCCGGCGCGAGGAGGGATCGAGCAACAACTTTGCGAGGCCTGCACCGTGCTTATTCTTGGCTGGACCGCGGACAGCCGTCAGGTCGTTCTTTATGAAGCGGGCAAACCGATCGCGCCCTTTCTGCTGGACATCCAGTCCAAGAAGCGCACCCCGCTGCTCCACCATCCGGACTGGGACATGCACCGGCCTCAGTTTTCGCCGGATGGGCGCTGGCTGGCTTTCAACACCAAGAATGCCACGTCATCCTCGGTCCGCATCGTCCCTTTTCGAAACGGCTTGGCCGGATCGGAAAAGGAATGGATCTCGATCACGGACGGCGCCACCGACGACGGTGGTCCAAAGTGGGCGCCCGATGGGAATCTGCTCTACTTCCACAGCGCGCGACATGGCTTCGAAGATCTCTGGGCGCAAAAGCTCGATCCCCTAACCAAGCAACCGGTGGGAGCGCCGTTCGAAGTGCTTCCATTCCATACCGCGCGCCGCCCCCTGCATTCAGGTTTTGGAAAAGCGATCATCCGCGACAGGCTGTTTTTTGCGCTGCAAGAGACCACCGGCAACATCTTCCTCGCCGAGCGCGAAGATCCGGCCTCACCCAAGCCCTGAGCATCGCGCTCTAATAGACCGTGACTGTCCCTGGATTCTTGCGCGCCCTGATCGCGCCTACCACGCCGTCACAGTACCTTGAAGGCCCCGGGGGCTGCCGATCGCTACGACGGGTTCCCCACTCTTGACGTCGTTGGAATTGCCAAGCCCGATCACTGGAAGATCGGACTCCGCGACCTTAATGATCGCAAGATCCTTCCGGTCGCCAAATGCTACTACCGAGACGGCATCATAGATTTCTCCACTCGCAATCTGAAGCCTGCGCTTTTCAAGCCACGGATTACATGGAGGTTGGCCAAGGTTTCGCCTGGCGTCGTGCTCATCAAGGGAGAAGACTCTACTGCGTCCAAAGTGAAAGTTGGTCAACACATGCCGGCAGGTTGCCGTCGCAGAGTCTTGGTCCGCGCGCGCCTTGGTCAGGGCACTTTGGCCGCTGGAGCACATTCCTGCCTCACGTGACCTCGAGTTGAAGGACCTCATTCTCTTGTCAGCTACTTTTTGTGTCACCTACGGAGCGGGCGGTTGCGCCTCGGTCGATACCATCGTACCATCAACCATCGCGATTCGACGACGTCTGGGATAGTTCTCCCAGTATAATGAGTACTCGCTAGTCTCGCGGAACTCAAAAATCAATGCGCTGTTGGGGCTGCCTAAGAGACTGGCAGGAGCCAACAAATACGCGCCGCGGTACATATTGCGAGGCAAGCCTGATACTAGCTCGGGACCGAATGTGAAGCTGCTTCGCCCAGCAGCGTCCCGGAACTCATACTCTATCGAGCCAAAGCGGTTCCCCTTACGACCAAACAGCCAGAAGAGCCTCGGAAAGTAACGGTGAACGTCGGATAGTTCCAAGGCTTCGCGGAGCCTAGCGACGCACGCTAACAACTTGTCGGTCGACGGAAATCTGTCAGCCTCTCTAAAATGATCCAATCCGTTGCGAACGCCAGCCGGCTCAGATTCCTCTATCAACTTGGTTATGCGACCGAACACGTCCATGTACCGCCGTAGTTCAACCGGATCTGTATCGGCCCAGAATGCAGTATGGCGGAACGGAAATGGGAGGTGCTCCCAAGACGCAAAGTGAGGTAGATCCTCTTCCGGTCGCAGAAGGTCGTCACGCTTGCTATCCGTGAGACCATAAATCCAATCCGTGACCGCACGGAGATAGCGAAGTAGGGTCCCCAGCGGATTTTCTCCGTTTGCGTTCCACAACAACTTGCTTCCATTAACATGCAGAGTTCCGAGCGTACGGGATACTGATTGCCGAGCTTGGCTGGATGAGTACCTGAAATTCGAAGCCAGAAAATGATCCGATGATAGGAGCCACACGTTATAGCTAATCAGGCGGTCAAGGAAATCTTCAACGGACACGAACACATTCACGCCAGCCGCCCGAAGGCGCTCCCGGGCGTCTTCTGTGGCAACTGGCGAGCTGACTAGAATCGTCTCATTGAACTCAGAAAGCCTCGCTTTGAATCTCGGCAGAGAGTCGTCAAACTGCATCGGATTAAACCCGAGCTTCCATAACAGGAAGTTGACGGCTGCGTTATCCGCGGCATTCACATAGCCAACCGGAAAATGCAGATCCTGACATGCTGCGTTGGTGATCTGCGCAGTGGACAAGATGAGTTCACGCGCCGTTTCCGCTGGTCCACGCGTGCGTACGAAGGAAACAAGTGCCTCGTACGTTGATGGCGCGACATCTCCTCTCACACGCCATTCTAGCTCGTTTAGTAGCCCCGAACACTGATAGGTGCGCCTAATCAAGGAAATCAGATTGACCAGTGGTTCAAATTTGACCGACCGTAGCCCAAGCGCCGACAGATCGGATTCCGAATCCTGGGGCCTCATTGGAGGGCTGGAACCCGCATGGCGAGTCTCACCGATTGGAATTCTTATTCTCTTCGAATACACTGCATTGTCGATTAGTTCAACGATGCTCTGGTCGGGAAGAATGAGCAGAAGCTGTAGTTGCTCCTCTGCGTTCAATCGCGATGCCAGCTGGTCTGCGGGCCCGTCACCCGCGGTTTTTCGGCGGGGCGGCATGCCCAATGCCTTCCGTAGGAGGGCTCCGTTTTCACTGAGCAGTGCAGCCTCCAACAGGGTCGTGCGTTGGGATCCGATGATGCAATCCGCTATGAGAACGGGCAGGTCAATGTAAGAGCGGGCAGGCGACGATCGCCGGTGCAGCCACATAAGCGCTTTACGCCACTCGGACGGTGGACCGAGGCGTTCGGACAGGCTCCTGTCGATACGCGAGAACGCCTCAACCAGCGCAATGGAGGGTGGGAGGAGCCTGACTCCATGCAAGGCGTTGCAACCTGTATCGGAGCAATGCCAGAGCGGCAGTGTCTTACGCGGTGGAATCCAACGCGTCTCGAGAGAGTCTAAGACCCCGAGAGGACCGGAGACGAGTGTGCCGAGCTGATAAACACCTAGCGGTGTTCCCTGGAGTAGTTTCTCAACCTCTGGACTCATCAGGTGATCGGTTCTGGTGTCGGAGTAGCAGTCGTTAAAGCGATCGTATAGAAGTCGGCCGAAACAGAACGGAAGCCGAAGGCGACCCTGAAGAAGCTCTCGCTCGAAGATCTGGCGTATCTGTGTGGAGTCGGTCTTTTCAAAATCGAACAACAGTTCGTGATGATAGAAGGTGCCGAAGTACGCGAGTTGCACGTCTGCTTCCGGAAGATCGCTGAGACTCGGGCGAATGTCGTTCAGGAGTGCCTCACCGTAGGTACTAGGCACTGTAAGAGTTTTCCATTCGTCGCTGGCGGCATAGTTAGGTGGGTATACAGCTTCTCGCCATATTAGGGCAATCGAATAGAGCAGCTCCAGCTTTGAGACCTCTGGTAGCGATTCAAGGACAATGTTAATTTCTGGTGCTGATTTCCACATAATGAAAAGTCGGGATCGGCCTGAACGAGGCCACACCACTCAGAACATATCATGGCATGTGTTCCCTGCCGTGCGCAATGCCAAAAGTTCCAGTGGCCCCACCGGAACGCGCCAAAGCTCCTATGGAACCCGTGCCAACCCTTGGGCAGCATCCCGCACCATACCGACATGTAATTGCGATTCCAAAGCCCCGAGGAAGTCAGCCGAGGCTTGGCTCAGGAGCAATTCCGTATGTTCGCTGATAGCCATCGTTGACTTTCTTCCCTGACTTCCTGAACTCGTTGACCGCAGCAAACATCTCGGGGTCACCGCTAATACCGCCGTCGAAGCACCTGTCGAACGCCTTCAATATCACACCGTGCACGGCGGCAAGCATGATGAAGTGCCGCTCAACCTCGCGCGCATCTCTGTGGAAGTAGTTCAGGAAGATCGCACCACCGCCGTCCGGTTTCCGGCGTTCATCCCAGTCGAGGCTGCTGTAGTATTCCGGCGTGAAGTGGACGTAGGCATCCGAGAGGATTCCGAGGAACCTGTCAAGGTCTTCCACAATGGGATCCCCCTTCAGGTCCTTGAACTGTACGTGGAACGGCCTGGGCCTCTCATTCTGTTGCCGCCTGATCCATCGGTCGTGCCGCTCCTGGAACGAGACCCACTGCTGCGCGTTATCGTCGTTTAGCTTGACCGCCAATGCGACCTTGGCGGCCTCGACAGCTCTGCGGGTGATTCCGACCGAGTCGTCGGGCTGCGATTGGGCGATGAGGGTTGCCGCGGCCAGCATCGACTTGTGGCAGATGAGAAGGAGTCGCCCGAAGATCTGAGGTGTGTCCGGATTATGCCTGTCGATGACCGTGCGGTACGCCTGCTCGAGTGTGCCGACCAGTTCCCGAAAGATCTCCCCTTGGCAACCCCGATCAAAGTTGTCCTTCTGTGCCTGGATGAACTGGTCCATTCTGTCACCCTCTTGATTCCTGCCGCCAAACAGTTCGCCGAATACGGCATACTTTCACGTTGAGCATACGACGGGCGCGGTCGAGGAAGGCCCCACATTGGCCGGTGCTCCGATCTACTGATCCTATTCTGGTATCCACGTAAACGGTGTCCACAAAGCCGGCTTTGAGTACGTGCACTTCTTGCAATCGAACTTAGCTCCACCGGGTGACCCGAAACCACGGCCTTCAATTCGGTTTGGGTTCACGCTGTTAAACTCAATTTGGTTCTCGAACTTGCACTGGTTATACTTCGGAGAAGGGTCCCATGCTGAACGATAACTGCATGTGAAGCCGACTCGAATGACGCCTCTGTAAACGCCGCTCGGGTCCTTCTTCAGTTCGTAGCTATCGAACCCCATCTTGCGCTGCTCCTCGGTCAGCACGGTTTCAGCGTAAATGAAGTCACCTTCGAATCGCACCCGACGCACCTTGCCCGTAGATAACGACTTCCAGAGACTCGGATATCCAGAGGACTTGAAGACATCGGGCCTTGTCGCGGCCAGACTTGCCCTTAGTTCGTCGAGGCTCAAAGGCTTTTGGACGTTCTCAAGCATGCCACGCAAATAGTTGATCGGCACAACAAAGTTCAGGCCTTCAGATCCCCTCAGCTTGGCAGTAACGATTCCGATAGCCTGACCACGAGCGTTAAGCAAAGGGCCGCCGCTGTTGCCAGGATTCACCGCTGCGTCAGTCTGAATCACCTTGAAGCCCGCACCCGATGGCTCGTCTCTGATTGCGCTGACTACGCCAGTTGTTACGGTACCTTGAAGGCCCCGGGGGCTGCCGATCGCAACGACGGGCTCGCCACTCTTGACGTCGTTAGAATTGCCGAGTTCGACGACTGGGAGATCGAACCCCGCGATCTTAACGATCGCAAGATCTTTCCGGTCGTCAAATGCTACTACTGAGACGGCATCATAGATTTCTCCGCTCGCAATCTGAACGCCCGCGCTTTTCAAGTCACGGATCACGTGGAGGTTGGTCGCAATCTTCCCGTCGCGACTGATGATTACACCACTACCGAGGACGGTGCCGGTGCTGGCTTCTCCCTTGATGAGTACTACGCCAGGCGAAACCTTGGCCACGATTTCGGCACTATTGAGGGACGACTGCGCGCTCGCGGTAGCAGCGGCGGCAAACAGCACCAAGATGAGTCTCATGAATCGGTCCTTTCGGATCAGATTATACTGCGTCCAGGGTGAAAGTTGGTTTCGGCAGGTTACCGTCGCGGAGTCTTGGTCTGCGCGCCCTGGTGAGGGCACTTTGGCCGCTGGCTTGCCGGTGGAGCACATATCGTGCGGTCGTGACTCCCAGCAAACCCTCCGCTTCCTGAGCGACAATCGGTGCATGACCCTTCGAAGTTCTTGCATGTGGCTATGTCTCGCTCTGCCGGCCATGGGAGCGATCTCCGAAGCTCAGCGCGCCCGGATCGATCAGTTGACCGGGGCCAAAGGCGCCTACACGGCGGAGGAGGACGTCTATCGGGTCGCCTTCCCGCGCACCGACGTCAAGCTGGCCGTGGAAGGCCGGGCGATGCATCCGTTTCTGGGTCTCACCTCCTGGGCGGCCTTCACTGCGGACGCTCACGGGGGAGTCATGGTGATGGGCGACCTGGTTCTGTTCGAGGATGAGGTGAACCCGGTGATGTCGGCCGCCTTGGACTCCGGCCTGGAGGTGACGGCGCTGCACAATCACTTCTTCTTCGACAATCCTCGCGTGATGTTCATGCATATCGGCGGCAGCGGCGATCCGGACCAACTGGCGGGCGGCGTCCGCAAGGCAATGGACAAGGTGCGGGAGATTCGCGCCGGCGCCCCATCGCCCGGCGCCCGGTTCGCCGGCCCTCCGGTTCCCGAGACCAACTCCATCGCCGCCGCCGCGATCGATCAGATACTGGGCGTGAAGGGCCAGTCGAACAACGGGATGTACAAGGCGCAGATCGGGCGCAAGGCGAAGATGCATGGCCGCGAGGTCGGCAACCAGATGGGCGTCAACACCTGGGCCGCCTTCGCCGGCGCCGACGACAATGCCTTCGTCGACGGCGACTTCGCCATGCTCAAGAACGAAGTGCAGCCCGTGCTCCGGGCTCTGCGCAAAGCCGGCATCCACATCGTGGCCATCCACAACCACATGACCCACGAAGAACCGCAGTACGTTTTTCTCCACTACTGGGGGAAGGGCCCCGCGGCTTCCCTCGCCAAGTCCCTCAAGACGGCGCTGGACACACAGTCCAGATGAAGGAGTCCCCCATGAAACGATCTCTGTTCCTGCTCTTGCTCTCGGGCGTCTCGATCCTGGCCGAAACCGTGAACTTCGACTCCGCCCAACCGGGCGCCCTCCCAGCCGGTTGGTCGAGCGCCATGACCCATACGGGCGGCGCTCCCAAGTGGGAGGTGGTCAAGGACGACTCGGCCCCCAGCAAACCCAACGTTCTCGCGCAGCTCTCTTCGGATCGCACCGGAGGACGCTTCCCGCTGGCTATCTGGGAGAAGGCGAGTCTGAAGGACGGCACACTGAGCGTCAGGTTCAAGGCCATCTCCGGCGGCGTCGATCAGGGCGCCGGGTTGGTCTGGCGTTACCGCGACGTCAATAACTACTACATCGCCCGGGCCAACGCGCTCGAGGACAACGTCGTGCTGTACAAAGTGGAAAACGGACAGCGGATCTCCCTGGCGCCCAAGGGAACGCCCGCCAAGACCTACGGGGTCACGCATCGCGTCCCCAAGCAGACCTGGTGCACGCTGAGCGTCGCCTTTCAAGGAAGCCTGTTCACCGTGAGCTTCGACGGACAGAAGATATTTGAAGTGGAAGACACCACCTTCACGGGAGCTGGAAAGACCGGACTTTGGACCAAGGCCGACAGCGTGATCCATTTTGACGACTTCCAGGTCGCGGGCAAGTAAGGATGAGGCGGCGGATACGGTTGCCCGTTCTCCTGGCGGGGCTCCTGGCCTCCGCCGGCTGCGGAGCGAGGCGCAGTACCACCGTCGTGGTCTACGTCAGCGAGGACCAGGTCTTCTCCGAGCCGATCCTCAAGGATTTCGAGAAGGAGACGGGCATTCGCGTCAGGGCCGTGTACGACACCGAGGAGGCGAAGAGCACCGGCGTCATGAACCGCCTGCTGGCGGAGAAGAACAACCCGCAGGCCGACGTTTACTGGGCCAACGAGCCGATCCGGGCCGGCCTGCTGCGTCAACAGGGAATCTCGACGCCCTACTCGCCCGGGAATGCCAAGGGTATCCCAAGTCAGTTCAAAGACCCGCAAGGTTATTGGACCGGCTTCTCCGCCCGGGCCCGGCTGCTGGTGGTCAGCAAGACCGCCGCGCACAAGCCGGCCGGCCTCCAGGCCTATCTCGATCCCCGCTGGCGAGGGAGGGCCGTGATCGCCAATCCCCTCTTCGGCACCACCACGGCCCAGATGGCGGCTCTGTTCTCGTTGTGGGGCGACCAGAAGGCCAAACAATTTCTCGCCGGATTGAGGGCGAACCAGGTGAAGCTCTCCACGGGAAACGGCGAGAGCGCGGATCTGGTGGCATCGGGCGCGTTCGACTTCTCCCTGGTGGACAGCGACGACGCAGTCAGCCGCGCGCGGCAAGGCCGGCCGATTGAGATCGTCTATCCGGATCAGGGCGAGGACGGCGCGGGCGTGTTCCTCATTCCCAACGCGGTCGTCCTCATCAAAGGCGGGGCCAACACGGAGAATGGCAAGAAGCTCATGGACTATCTGGTCTCGGAAGAGACCGAGCGCAAGCTGGCCGCCGCCGATTGCGCGCAGATCCCGCTGCACCCCGGCGTGCCGACTCCCCCCGAGATCAAGCCGGTCGACCGGATCAAGACCATGAAGGTCGACTACGCGGAAATCGCCGCCAGGCTGACGGCGATCCAGCCAGTGCTCAAGGAATGGGTCGGGTACTGAGCGCGAAGAACGTCACCCTTGCCGGCGCCGCCGCTGTGTTGATCGTGGCCGGCTTGCTGCCGCTGGGCGTGATGGGGGCCAAGAGTCTGGGCCACTACGGCCCGGTATTGAGCAACGCACGGAATTGGAAGCTGCTGGCCAACAGCCTCCTGCTGGCCGGTTCCACTACCGCTGTGGCCGCGCTCGCCGGAGTGCCGCTGGCCATCCTGTTCGGCAAGACCAACCTGCCGTTCCGGCGTCTCTTCGCCGTTCTCTTTTCGCTCCCGCTGTTGCTGCCTCCCTATGTGCTGGCGGTCGGCTGGTTTCAGGTTCTGGGCTCCTCCTGGCTGTTCGGCCTTCCTGGCTGCATCCTGGTGCTGGCCTCCTGCTACATGCCGGTGGTCATGCTCCTCACCATGGTTTATCTGCGGACCGTCAATCCGGCCCTGGAAGAAGCGGGCCGGCTTTCCGCCAACGGCTGGCGCGTCCTGACAGGGATCTCGCTTCCGCTCGCCGCGCCGGGCGTGATCCTGTCGTTGCTGCTGGTCTTCCTTCTCACACTGGGGGAGTTCGGCGCCACGACCTTCCTGCGGTTCGACGTCTTTCCCGTCGCCAGCTTTACGCAATTCTCGGCCTTCTACGACTTTGGCGCGGCGACCGCGGCGGCCATGCCTCTGGTGGCGATCACGCTGGCCGGCCTGCTGGTGGAACGGCGCTTCCTTCACGGCAAGACCTTCGCCTTTCGTTGGGCGGCGCCGGCGGAGTCGTCGCGCATCCGGCTCCGCGCCCTGGGTCCGCTCCTGCTGCTGGCGGTCTTGGCCGCCATGGCCGTAGCTCTGCCTCTGTCCGCCATCTTCTGGCGCGGCGCCTCCCCGCGGGCTCTCGGCGACGCCTTCCACCGCGCGGGAGACAGCGCCCTGCGCAGCCTGTTGTACGCCGTGACGGCCGCCACCATTCTGACCCCCTTGGGCTTCCTGCTGAGCTATCTGATCCACCGCCGCGCGCTGCCCGGTTGGCGCCTCCTCGATGCGCTGGGATTGTTTCTGTTCACCTTGCCGGGCACGGTCCTCGGAATTGGCTTGATCGTCCTGTGGAACCGCCCCGCGACGAACTGGATTTACACCACGCCCCTCATCGTCATCGCCGGCTTCATCGCTCAGTACACCGCGTTGAGCACGCGCCTGATGCTGGCCGGCCTCTCTCAGGTTCCCGTGGCCATGGAAGAGGCGGCCGAGCTTTCCGGCGCCGGCTGGGTCCGCAGAATCTGGCGCATCCTGGCGCCTCTGTGCCGCGGTTCGATCGGCGCGGCCTGGATCGTCACGTGTCTGTTCTGTCTCCGCGACTCCAGCCTTCCCCTCCTGCTCGCGCCGCCAGGACTCGATACGCTCACCGCCCGAACCATGACCCTGATGGCCAACGGCGCGCCGGATCTGATCGCGGCCCTGTGCATTCTCCTGGTTGCCGTGACGGCTCTTCCCCTGGCGGCGCTGGCCTTCGTCTGGAGGCGCCGCGCATGACCAGCCTGGAGTTTCGCCGCGTGTCCAAGCGCTACGGTGACCGCGCGGTTGTGTCGGACCTCTCCTTCCAGATTCAAGCCGGCGAGCGCGTCGTCCTGCACGGGCCCTCCGGCTGCGGCAAGACCACGGTGCTGCGGCTGCTGGCCGGATTCCTGGCGCCCGATGAGGGCGCCGTTCTGATCGACGGAACACAGGTTGCCGCGCAAGGTAAGGTGTGGGTCGAGCCCGAACATCGCCGGCTGGGCATGGTCTTCCAGGACCTGGCCCTCTGGCCGCATCTCACCGTCTACGAAAACCTGGAATTCGGATTGAAGGCGGCAGGTTTGCCCAGCGACGCCCGCCGCGCCCGGATCGAGGACACGCTCGCCCGCGTCCGTTTGAGCGAGTGCGCACAGGCGTACCCCACTCGTTTGTCCGGAGGCCAGCAGCAGCGCGTCGCAGTGGCCCGCGCCCTCGCCACCCGGCCGCTGGCCCTGCTGATGGACGAGCCCCTCTCCAACCTGGACGACGAGCTCCAGGACGAGCTATGCGATCAGATTCTGGACCTGCACGCCCAGCTCGGATTCACCCTGGTGTACGTCACACACAGCAAGGAGGAGATGCGCCGAATCGCCGCCCGCGCGATCCGCATCGGGTTTTCTCGTTAGCGCGTTCTTGGCGATCTTGGCGTCTTTGCGAGATACATCCTGGTATTGTGCGAGGCTCACTAACGCCTGGCCAGGCCGAGGTTCCTCCGCGCCGCCTCGTGCCCAGGCTGAAGCCGCAGTGCCTGCTCGAAACAGGCGATCGCTTCCCCCTTATTCCCAACCCGCGCCAGCGCCGCCCCCAGGTTGTTGTGCCCATCGGCGTCCTCGGGATCGAGCGCGACCGCCTCGCGATACCGGGTGACAGCTTCGCTCCATTGATTCCGCGACGCCAGCCCGCCGCCGCTCGCCTGCAACACCTGGGCGAGCCGTTTCCGCGCCGGTGTATCGCCGGGATGGAGCCGCAGCACCTCCCGGTAGTGGCCCGCGGCCTCCTCGAAGCGGCCCTGCGCGGCCAGCGAGTTCCCCAGGTTGTAGTGGGCGTCGGCGTAATCCGGATCCTGACGCACGGCCCGCTGGTACTCGGCAATGGCCTCCTCCAGCTTGCCCTGCGATTCCAGGGCCGCCCCCAGGCTATTGCGCGCCGCGGCGTGATCCGGTGCGATTCCCAGCGCCTCGCGCAGCCGCCCGACGGCCTCCTCGGTCTTCCCCAGCGACAGCAGCACGGCGCCCAGGTTGTAGTGCAACGCGACATCGCGCGGATACTTGCGCAGCTTGTGCCGCGTCAACGCCTCTTGCAGGACCATCCGGCCATCCCCCTTGCCGCGCGGCACAACCTGAATCCAGAAATGCGCCATCTCGTCGGCCGACCGGTCGCCGGCCCGCACGCGCCGCGGCGGCCGGCTCGGATTCCGCGGGTTGGCCGCGGAGTTGTCGTACCACCAGCGCATGGACAGCACCGTGCCCTTGGGAAGTGAGACGGGCTTCGTGTACCGGTACACCGCCTGCCAGTTGATGTCCCAGTCGCGGATGCGGATCAGCCACCGCTTGGACCCGTCGGGCAGCGTGGCGAAGCCCTCCATCTGCTTGCCGATGTAGTGGGCGTGCGGGTACACGCCGAGCACCTCCACGTCCAGCGGCAGTCGGAAGTCGTCGGCGGCCAGGAAATCCCGCTTGCCCGGGGGGATGTCCAGCGCGCCGTCGTTGTCCAGTTGCAGCAGCATGGGCAGCCTGTCCGGCGCGCGGTGGGTGAAGTACAGACCGATCGCGGCCTGGATCGGCTCGAGCTTTCCGGAGGGCTGCAAATGCATGTTCAGGACCAGGTCCGTGCCCGGATCCAGCCGCCAGGCCATGTCCTCCGGCTCCACCTCGGGCGGCGTGCCCGGCTTCCAGAACAGGAAGTGACTCTCCGGGTCGAAGGTGTCGGATTCCAGGATCACGTTCATTCCCGCGAAGCCCACTTCCCCATCCTGCTCATCGCGGCGCCGCGACGACTGCTTGCGGTCGATCAGGATATTGGCATGATGCACCACCCGCTTGTTCCCCGGCCGGATCTCGACCGCGCGCACGTAGCGCGTTTCGGTCAGCGGGACCGGCGCCACGAAGTTGCGAAAAACGTCGCCGCCCTGGGCCGCCAGCAGGTAGGGCCGCGGCATCCGGACCACCAGGTCGGGAGTGCCCAGTTGCCAGCCTTCGGTGAATCGCGGCGCAGGCGGCAGATCCGTCGCCGGCCCCTCGGCGGCGCCCTGCTCGACCCACTGCTCCAGGAGCCGAACCTGATCGTCGCCGAGCCGCCGCGCGCCGGCGAACTCCCCGTAGCCCGGCTCGGGCAGCCAGGGCGGCATGTAGCGGCTCCGGGTCGCCTTGACGATCTGCTGGGCGTGCTGGCGGGCATCGCGGTAGGTGGGCAGCGGGAACGGCGCGGCTTCGCCCGGCCGGTGGCACGGCGCGCAGTACTCAAACAGGAGCGGAGCGACGTGCCGGTTGAAGGTAATCTGGCCGGCTAGCGGCGCCGTCACGGCGAGAAACAGCAGCCCTCTCATCGCAGGCCGGAAATGAAACAGCCCACCGCGCGCGTGGTCTTGTGAGCCGCCGGCTTGCCCGCCAGCGCGGCGTCGATCGCCGCCGCCAGATCGTGCCGCGCCGCCGCGGGCCGCGACTTCCCCAGATCCACATAGCGGTCGTCGATGCGCCCCCGATAGACCAGCCGCCCGTCCGCTGCGTACACCGCCGCTTCCGGCGTGACGCGCGCGCCGGTCTTCTTCACCAGCGTCTGGTGCGGGTCGCGCAAGATCTGGCCGGGAAGGTTGTACTCGGCCGCATGCCGGCGGATCGCCTCCACCGGCTCTTCGCGATTGGGATACACCATCCAGAAGCGGACGCCGGCGGGCGCATAGCGCTGATGCAGCCGCTGGATCTCCGGCGCGTAGCGGTTCGAGATCGGGCAGTCCGTGCGAAGGAACAACAGCACGTGGATCTGATTTCCCCGGAACGGATCCGCCGGCGTCCCCGCCAGATCCACCGCCGCGGGCTCCTGAGCCCACGCCAGCAGCGGGGCGACAAGCAGGAAGCGCCTACCCAGCGAACTCCGCATAGACGTCCATGAGCTTGCGCAGATCTTCCAGGTCCTGCGGACGGCAGTTGGTCAACGGCGGCCGGACCGGACCGGCGGGCATCCCCAGCATCTCCATGGCCGCCTTCATCACGGCGACCTCGTAGCCGCGCATCCGCTCCCGCAGCGCATACAACGGATGCACGTAAGTGTGCATCAGCGGGGTCAGGCGCGCGAAATCCCGCGCCATCCCGGCCTCGGCCAGCGCCAGCGACAGCCGCGGCGAGATATTGGAAATGCTCGAAGTGTAGGCCTGTACGCCGACCGCGAAGTAGGCCGGCACGCAATCGTCGCCCAGCCCGCCGAACCAGGCCAGCCGGTCGCCCAGGCAGGTCATGATGCGCTGGTACTTGCGCGCGTCGCCCTGGCCGTCCTTCCATCCGGCCAGAGTTGGAACCCGGTCCGCCAGGCGCGCCACCATCTGGGGAGTGAATACGGCCCAGTCGCGGCTGTACACCATCAGCGGCAGGCCGGCCGCCTTCCCGATGGCCGCATAGTAGTCGAACAAGCCCTCTTCCGGCGCGTTCACATAGTAGGGCGGCAGCGCCAGCAGGCATTGGGCCCCCGCCTTCTCGCACCGCCGCGCGATGTCCGCGCCCAGCGCCGCATTGTAGCCCGCGCCGGCCACCACCGCCATCCCGCCCGCGTTCTCCACGGTGACCCGCACCACGGCCTCGATCTCGTCCACGCTCATCGAGTACACTTCGCCCGTGCCGCCGGCCGCCACCAGCGCGCAAAACTTGTGCTTGGCCATCCCAGCCACATTGCGCGCCAAGCCGTCGAGATCCAGCGAGAGATCCTTGCGGAACGGGGTGACCGGGAAGCCGAAGACGCCGGTCCACTGTTTGCAGAGGTCGTTCGAGGCCATTCAGTTCAAGGTATCACATGACTCGTCCACTGCCGCCGCGCCGCCAGGTACTCCCGCACGGCCTCCGCCAGGGGCGGAAACGGCTCGATCCCTTCGCTCTCCAGCTTGGCGTTGGAGAGCGCGGAATACTTGGGGCGATGCGCCGCGGTGCGATATTCCCGCTCGTTGGTCGGCTGCAGCTCGGGCTTCAGCCCGGCCGACTCGAAGATCAGTTTGGCGTAGTTGAACCAGGAGATGGGCGTGCCGCCGGCGGCGTGGAAGATCCCCGCGCAATTGCGGTCCACCAGGTCGGCGGTGCGGGCCGCCAGCAGCGGCGCGTAGGTGGGCGAGGCCACGTGATCCTCCACCACCCGGATCGGCTGGCCGCCCTGGCCCAGGCGCAGCATCAATTCGATGAAATTGCCGCGCGCCGTTTTCAGACCTCCGGGTCCGAAAACGCCCGAAGTCCGCACGATCAGGGGCGCCTCCAGATAGGCCTGCGCGTAGAGCTCGCCGGCCAGCTTGGAGACCGCGTAGGCGCCCAGCGGATGCGTCGGGTCCTCCTCGGTGTACGGCCGCCCGGCGGCGCCGTCGAACACGTAGTCGGTCGAGAAGTGCACCAGCCGCGCGCCGGTCTGCCGGCAGGCCAGCGCCAGGTTGCGCACCGCCAGGGCGTTGGCCACAAAGGCCGCCTGAGGTTCCGTCTCGGCGACGTCGACCTGGTTGTAGGCGGCGGCGTTCAACACCACGTCCGGGTCCAGCTCCGCCACGCACTGCTCGACCTTCTGGCGGTCGGAGATATCCAGCGCCGCTCGCGCAAACCCCCGGACGCTGTACCCCCGCGCGCCGAACTCGCGCACCAGCTCCACGCCCAGTTGGCCGGAGCTGCCGAACACAACCGCTTTTCGAGACATTAACGACCAGGATACATCAGCGTCAGCGCCAGCCGCGCCAGCTCCTTGGTGTCGTACAGCGCGTGTGCGATCTCGAGAACCGCCAGGTACTCGTCACCCCGCCGCCCGCAGGCCCTCACCTCGGCCAGAAGCAGGACCTGCTCCCACTCCACTTTGACCGCGGCGCCGGGCGGAAGCGCCCGTTCGATCACCACCCGAATCTCTCGCTCAGTGTGTTCCGCAATCCGCCCATTCAGCGTGGCCGGACTATCCCCGAGCAAGGTGACCGCCACAGGTGGGCCCATTCGATCCACTCATCGGCCCCAAGACTAGTGATATAATTGTACCCGGAGCATATTGACAGTTGTTATTTTTACCGGGTATAATTGTGGAGATGGAAGAGCAACTGACTTACACCGCCTTCGTTGGAGACACCCTCATCGCCTCCGGTCCCCTCGAAACCATGCTCCCGGCCGTGAAGGCTGGCTTTGAGCGCAATGAGAGCGCTCTTTTCCTCATCTTCGAGGACCACAGCGGCCGCCAGGTGGACTTCGATCTTCGCGGCCCTCTGCGCGAGGTCCTGGCGAGGGCCCTGCCGGCGCGGTCGCGAACCGGACCGGGTCGCCCGAAACTGGGCGTGGTCTCCCGCGAGGTTTCCCTGCTTCCCCGCCACTGGACCTGGCTCGAACAACAACCCAACGGGGCCTCGGCCGCCCTCCGCCGCCTCGTCGATCAGGCCAGAAAATGGGAGCCGGACAAGCAGCGCGCCCGCGCGGCAACCGAGGCCGCCGGCCGATTCATGTCGGCGATGGCCGGCAACCTTCCCGGCTACGAGGAAGCCACCCGCGCCCTCTACGCCGCCCACCGCCCCCGCTTTGAGGATCTGATCCGCGACTGGCCTCCCGATATTCGCGCGCACCTGCACCGCCTGGTCCGGGACGCATTCGCCTCCTGACGATCGAACTTTCGGCCCGCTGGTGGCGTACCATGTAAGTGATGCTGAAGTTTCTGCTGTGGTGCATTCTGCTGGTGCTGTGCTGGCCGCTGGCGCTGGTGGCACTGGTCCTCTATCCCCTGGTCTGGCTCCTGCTGCTGCCGTTCAAGCTGGTGGGGATCGCTGTCGGGGGCGCATTGCAACTGGTTTGGGCTCTGGTGACGCTGCCGGCCCGAATCCTGCGCGCATTCTGATCCCCAGGGATCTACCTTAGGGGCTGGCCCGAATCTTCGTACCGCACTGTACAACCCCCCGCTTCTACCGATAGACTAGAGAGACGGAGGGAGCGCGATTTGTATCGTGCAGGGATCATTCTGTTGACACTGGGGTTAGCCGGCGGCGAGACCGTCACCCGTCCGGAGCGGGAGCCCGCCCCCAAGCACGCCGTTGCGGTGTCAGCACCCGCCCCGGCCCCCTCCTTCGCCGAGCGAACCGCGTTCGACGCGCTCCAGCACGTGCCCGAACCCGCCACCTACATGCTCCTGGGCGCCGGCATGCTCGCCCTGGCCCTACGCCGCCGCCGCAAGAAGTAGACCCCAGCGTACCCCGAACCGTCGCGGCTCGGCGAGCGCTTTCGGTTCAGCGGAATTTCCCGAACTTGACTCAAGAGCAGGGCTGGGCGTACCGCGCCGCTGTTCTTTCTTGGCGATCTTGGCGTTCTTTGCGAGATAGATCCTGAGCCCGCTAAGGACTTCACGGGATCGAAAACTACTAGCGGTAGAACCAAACCGCCCGGCACCACAGGCCGTGGTCGTCGGGCTCCCCTCAGCGATTCCGAGCCTTCCGAACAATGCCACCGAGTAGGACGAGGCAAGAGCCGAGAAGGAACACGGAAGCAGGCTCAGGAATAGCGGCCCGGGTACCCTGAAACTCCAGCCCGTCGACGAAGCGCCCATCGGGGACTGGAACGGCGAACGAGCCAAGCAGGGTGCCGGTCGTCGTGAGGTGATAGACGGTTGAAAATGCCCCGAGCCACAGCGTGCCGTTGCTGGTGTCGAAAGCCAAACCGCCAGCCGTGTTACCTCCCAGGGGCGTGATGAACTGGTTACCAGTAGCCGCTCCGAGTGGAGTGAATTGTTTCACGAGACCGTTAGCGGTAAATTGGCTCACCCACAAGTTGGCGCCGTCCCAGGCAAGCCCAAGTGGCGTAAAACCTGGATCGAACGAGAATACGATATTTCCATTACTGGGATTGATCTTGAGGACCAACTGCGCACTGATGTCAACGCGCCAAAGGAAAGTGCCATCAAAGGCCATATCCTCTCCAAAGACCGTAGCCGGGTTAATCGTCGATACGGTTGTCGCGGGAGCATTCAGGTTGCGACCGGTGATTTGCCCCGCAGAGGTACCGAAGTAGATGAGGTTGTTGGCGAGATCGATTGCGATGCCAGTCGCTTCGGTCAAGTTGACGCGGCCAATCTCAACGCCCGCAAGGGTTGTGTTCAAAACCGGTCTACTGTTGGTATTGTCCGTGCCAAGCCAGAGGGAGTTGGCCCGTGCATTCGGAAGCCCCAAAACCAGAGACAACAACACACTCATCAGCAGCTTGCGCATCTTAAGCCTCCAACCGAATTCTATCGGAGCAGTACTGGTACCTTGCAATCCAGCTTCCGTGCTACCCACTCCGAGTTGAGCCGCGCTAACACGTTGAAATCAGAGAACTATGCGGCTACGGGCTAAGTCGCCCTCAACTGCGCACCGTCCGAATCTTATGCCTGTTTTCCAAGTGTTTTTCCTTTTGGGACAAACACAACCCTCCTATCGAGTCTCTAAGAGCTTGAAACGGCAAGGATGGATGGCAACCGGGAGATTCGGAAATGCGTGAGGCTGGGAGGGTGTTGCCAAGGCGATTTGGGGAGGGAAACCCAGTGGCGAGGGCGCGCCGGCCACGGTCCCGCCGTTCACGGCGCTATGTTCCATCTGTTTTCAACAAATTGTACGAATTTATGGAAAAACCCTCTTGACAGCCCTGCTATTCTGAAAGTGGGAAGAGGCGGCCTCGCCCCTGGGGCCGCCGCGATGAGTTTTTGCCGGCCGGCAATCGTCGTCAGACCGGACTTCGGTCCGGTTAGATGTTGCTTCCGCAAGCGAGCATGCTCCGGGAAGAGGTCAACGAGGGTCTAGCGGCCTTCCGCGATCGAGAGCATCTCGCGCGGCGCTCTTGGGCGCCGCGCGTTGACGATGTCCAGCCGTAGTGTCTCTCGCGGCCTCCAAACACAACTTTCCCCCTCAATCCGGGTATCCTTAACTGGATGCGTCTTTTCGCGGCCGTGCTGCTCGCGCCACTCGCCTGGGGAACCAATTGTGTCCCCATCGTTCAGATACGACCCGCCGGTTCGGTTCAGGGAACCTTGAGCGAAGCCAACTGCCGGCTGTCCGACGGCACCGCTTTCGCCGAATACGTCCTCTACCTCCCGACCCAGGGCGAGATCGACCTCCGCGCGGACGCCGCCGCCTTTCCGGTCAACCTCCTGGTGCGCGATTCGTCGGGCCGCAAACTCGCCGATGGCGCCGCTATCCGCCGCACCTTGGAGCGCGGCGAATACTCGGTGGTGGTGAACACCGCCGAGGCCGCCAAGGGCGGCGCTTTTACCCTGCGCAGCGCGTTCACGCCGGAGCCCAACACCCTGTGCCGCACGGCGCGGCCACTGGGCGTAGGGACCTCGGTGGGAAGACTGGGGGCATCCTCCTGCAAGCTGCCGGACCAAAGCGCCTACGACGCCTACCAGGTGTCGCCGCTGGCGCCGGGGTCAGTCGAGATCAGCCTCGACACGCAGGATTTCGAATCCTACCTGGCGCTGCGGAACGGCGATGGACGCGCCCTGGCGGTGGACACGCGCAAGATCGTCCTGCCGATCAAGGGCGACGAGGATTACACCGTGATCGCCGCGGCCGCCACGCCCGGCTCGGGCGGCGACTACAAGCTCACCGTCACCTTCACGCCCTCTGGCGACGATCCCTGCCAGCCGCAGCGAGCCCTGCAAGCTTCTCAGGATGTCCGCGGCGCCATCACCGATGCGGGCTGCCGTTTCGGCGGCGAATTGCGCTTCCAGTTTTATCCGCTCAAGATCGCCGAGCCGGGTGTGGCCGACTTGCGGATGTCGAGCCCCGACCTTACCGGATCGCTGGCGCTGCTGGACGCCGACGGCCGGCTGCTGGCGCTGGATTCCGCAAGCGGAGGAAGCCGTCTGCCTATCCTGCGGCCCCAGTTGAATCCCGGCGACTACACCGTGCTGGTGCTGGCCGCCAAACCCGGCGGCGAGTATACCCTTCAGTACCGGTTCCGGCCGGGCCTGCCGGAAATCTGCCCGGTCCTCACCCTGGACCCCGGCGTGGTGGCGACCGGCAGCCTGGATGGCGTCTCCAGTTGCCGCGGCCGCGATGGCCTGGAGGACGTGTATCGCTTCACCCTGAGCGCGCCGGGAACGCTGGAGCTGGCCATGTCGTCGGGCGATTTCGACAGCCTCCTGATTCTGCGCGACGCCAAAGATCACACGCTGGTGGGAGCGTCCGGCTTCTCCGCCGCCGCGCTTCCGGCCCGCATCCTAGCCGACCTGGGGCCAGGCGCCTACAGCGTAGCGGCCGCCGCGGGCGCGCCCGGTGGATACAGCACCGCCTATAGCTTCACGCCGCGCGACCTCCCTCCCTGCGTGCCTCGGCAACTAGCGTTAAACAGCGCCCTGATCGGTGGCCTCGGCCCCGGACCGTGCCGCGGAAGCGACGGCCAGCCCGCCGATGCCTACGAATTCAGCACGCCGTCCGACGGCGTGGCGGCCGCCTTCATGACCTCGCCGGATGTCGACAGCCACCTCACCTTGTCCGATGCCGACGGCAAGCCGCTCCGCCAGGACGACAACACCTTCGGCGACACCGACGCCATGCTCATCCAGTTTCTGCCCTCGCGCACCTACCGGCTCACGGCGCGCTCGGCGGTCGGCGGCCAGACCGGGCTGTATCGCCTGGACCTGCTCTACTCGCCCGGCGACCGGCCGCCCGGCTGCCTTCCGCTCCGCCAGATCGCCCCCGGCGACTCGCTCCGCGCCTCGCTCGGCATTGCCTCCTGCCAGTGGGCCGACGACACCTTCGCCGATATCTACGCCCTCAACGTGGCGGACTCGACGCCCATCGACATCACCCTGACCTCGGCCCGCTTCGACGCCTTCCTGGTACTGCTCGACAGCAAGGGCAACGCCGTCGATCTCGATGACGACTCTGGCGGAGGCAGCAACGCCCGCATCGCGCGGGATCTCGACCCCGGAGTCTACTTCATCGTGGCCAAATCGTTTGGCGGAAATGGCTACGCCGCGGGGGAGTATACTATATCGGTTAGATGACCACCGCCGCCCCGCCGGGCAAACCCAAAGACCCGTACCAATACAATCTCGAGGACGTCAAAGAGCCTCCCCGGACGCTGCCGATGATTCTGCGTCGCATCGGGCCGGGAATCATTTTGGCGGCCTCTATCGTGGGGTCCGGCGAGTTGATCGCCACCACCACCCTAGGCGCCCAGGTCGGCTACGCCGCGCTGTGGGTGATCATCCTGAGCTGCTTCATCAAACCGGTGGTCCAGGCTGAGATGGGACGCTATACCATCGCCAGCGGCGAGACCTGCCTGGAAAGCTTCGACCACGTGCCGGGTCCCCGCTGGCGCGTGAGCTGGGTGGTGTGGGCCTGGGTGGCCATGGTCCTGATGACGCTGTTGCAGGTGGGCGCGATGTTCGGCGGGGTGTCCCAGGTGATGCACGCGGTGGTGCCGGAAATCCCGGTGAACCTGTGGATCGTGATCTTCCTGGGCATCACGCTGGCCTTGTTGCTGGGCGGCGGATACGACCGTATCGAGCATCTGGCGACGCTGAAGGTGGCGCTGTTCACCATGCTCACGTTCCTCTGCGCGCTGTTGCTGCTGCGCCGGCCCGAGTTCTTCTCCTGGCCCAAGCTGCTGTCCGGCCTCACCTTCCGGATGCCCGGCAACGGACTGGCCACCGCCGTGGCCGTTTTCGGGATCACCGGCGTGGGAGCGGCCGAGCTGGTGATGTATCCCTACTGGTGCGTCGAGAAGGGCTACGCCCGCTTCACCGGCAAGCGCGACGGCAGCCCGGGCTGGGAGTCCCGCGCGCGCGGCTGGGTCAAGGTGATGCACGTCGACATCCTTTGTTCGATGATCATCTACACCATCGCCACCCTGGCCTTTTACCTGCTTGGCGCCGGCGTGCTGAACGGCATGGGACTCATCCCCGCCGCCAAGGACATGATTCAGGTGCTCTCCAAGATCTATACCGAGATCCTGGGGCCTTGGTCGCTCTACTTGTTCTACCTTGGGGCCATCGCCACGCTGTACGGCACCATTTTCGCCGCCACCGCGTCCAACTCGCGCGTGTTCGCCGACCTGTGCCGCATGCTGGGCCTGTTCGAGCGCGGCGATTACGCAGCGCGGGTCCGCTACCGCCGCCGGTTCGTCGTGGTCCTCACGGTGATTCCGGTGGGCCTGATCCTGTTCATCCAGTCGCCGGTCCTGATGGTGGTAATTGGCGGCATCTGCCAATCCGTGATGTTGCCCATCATCGGCGCGGCCACTTTGCACATGCGCTACCGGCGCATGCCGGAAGCGATCCTGCCGGCCCGGCTCACCACCGTCCTGCTGTGGGTTTCGGCGATCGTGATGGCCGCCGCTGTGGCCTACGGGCTCCTGACCGGGCAGGCCTGACTCCAAGTAGTTGAGGGGAAGACATTAAAAACACTTTACAACCAGGAGTCACTTAGGGGTATACTAAGGTAACTCAATAATGCAGCCCTAAGGGGCTGTGCGTTATTGGTTCTGCGCGCGTCCGGCAGCGGCCTTGAGCGGTTGCGTTATGGGTTTGTGCAGAACCAGCCGGTGGGCGCGCTCCTCCGAGTGCCCACCGGTTCCCCCCCATATTATCGTTCAGACCCCCGGCCGAGTTGCGTGGAACAGCCAACTTCCTGGTATCCAAGGGATTAGGGGCTCAGCCAGGGCATGATCGAGGGCCCAGCGGGCGATGGACGCTACCAGGTACTGGCGAGCCAGCAGGCGGCGGCACTCCGCGAAATGGTCTGCCAGACTGCGGTGGATCGCCGCCGAGTGGCCCGCGATCTTGCCGCTGAGCAGTGCGGCGGTGATTCCTGACCCGGTGAACGGATCCACAAATCCCAGGGTGTCTCCCGCCGTGTAGGCGTCGGGGTGAGGATCCGGGCCTCCCAGCCCGACCGGTCCTGAAAAGAACCATCGGGTGATGCGAGTGAGCGGGGCCAGCCGCGCCCGCAGCCGCGCATCTGATTCCACAAGCCCTTCTATTTCAAATCGATAGAGTCTAAGAAGGGACTCCGGCGCGAGGCCGCAGACATTCGTTACCTCGTTCTCGACGGCGCTCACGCCCACGTAGCAGCGGCCCTGAAAGAACAGATCGACGGCATCATCCACCGGGCCTCGAAAATGGGCTTTGAAGCCGAACAGGCGGTCGCCCGATGGGCGCGACGGGCGTCCGCGGGCCAGGATGGTGGCCGGTCCGGAGTAGGGCGTGCGGCCAAGAACCGCGCCCTCGTCCAGGGCGCGGCGCAGCAGCAGATTGTCCAGGACATAACGGCTGAGGCCGTAGGCCGGCTCGCCGAGGCGCAGCATCTTCTGGCGAGATCCAAAGTTCAAGACCACGCGGCGAAGGGTGGCAGGGGCCGCCTGCCGGAAGGCGCTGCCTACGCCCAGCGAGTCCAGCAGTCCGGCAGCCTCCGGGGAGAGAAACTCGCCGCAGACCTTGTGACGCGGGAAGGGGGACTTCTCGAACAGCTCCACCGCGCATCCTTCGGCCAAAGCGGTGATTGCCGCCGCCGTACCGGCCGGTCCGGCGCCGACGATGCGGATGAGGCTCATAGCGGGTTACAAGCCCGCGGCCACCGCCTTACCCTCGCGCCGAAGCGTTTCAGCCAGCCCGTCGCGCGCGCCCACGCTCTCCGGGTAGCGATCCAGCGCCTGGCGGAAGGCGGTCTCGGCCAGGGCCAGCTTGCCCTGAGCCAGCGCCGCCCGGCCCAGCGCCAGCCCCACCGGGCGCGGATACGACGGAGGCTCGTTGTAGCGCAGGGCCCGCTCGGAATGCATGGCCGCTTCCAGAATCCGCATCGCGCGACCCGCCTTTTTCCGGGCCAGGGCGACTTGGCCGTCCAGTTCCCGGCGCGCCACCTTCAGGGGCTCCGGCGTCTGGCCGGTCTTGGCCTGCAACTGCTTGAGCGACTCGTCCATGGCTAGGGCCTCGGCCTTCGCGGCCGTGGCATTGCCCTTGGCGGCGTACGCCACGCCCACGGCGTAATGACGCCAGGCGCTCTCACGGGGCTTCTTGTCATACACCGGCAGCGTCGCTCCGTCCAGGATGGCGTCCCACTTCTCGGCGTAGAGCAAGGCGAGCAGCATGGCGAACCACCCCTGGCGATAGGCGGTGCGGAAGTTGTCGACCTGCCCCTCCTCGCGGGGAGTCTCGGGCATGGCGAGCAGCTCGCGCGCGTTCTCCAGGGCTTTGTCGTGGCGGCCCTGGAAGGCGTAACTGTGCGCCAGAAAGTGGACGTTGTGGCCGTGATGCCCGTTGCCGTAGAGCCGGTCGGCGGCCATGTACTTGCGCTCGTTGGCGGCGGCGGCTTCAAAGGACGACACCGCCTCCTCCCACTTGCCGGTCTGCGCCCAGATGTGACCGGGCATGTGCAGCGCGTGGGGGATATTATCGGCCAGCTCCGGGTATCTCCGGCAGCTCGTCCAGGCCTCCTGGGCGAAGCTGGAGCCCTCCCAGCCGTGAATCACGTAGTGGTGAACGCCGGGATGGTCCGGCGCCTCGGTTAGCAGCTTGCGCAGGATTTCGACGGCTTCCAGGCTCCCCTCGCGCGGCTTCCGATCCGGCAGACTGAAGCCGCTCATCAGGTGCAACGCCAGGTACAAGCGGGCTTCCACCTCGCCGGGATACTTGGCTGCGATGGCCCGCAAGCCCGCCGTGTAGGCGGCATCATGATCGGCGACCGATGCGTCGCGGCGCGCGGCGATGGAAGCGATGTAGAGTTTCTCCAGATCGGAGGCCTTGCCCGGCGCCTGACTCAGCTCGACGGCCTTCTTGGCCGCGGCGATCGCCCGGGCTTCGCCACCGCGTGGCGGAGCCGCCGGCTTCGACTCGCGGGGCGCGGAGGTGTCGCGCACGAGCTGGAAGTGCGGCCGGTAATCGCCCGCCGCCACCATGGCGATGCCCCACTGCGGCATGGGCGCTTCCGGATCCAGCGCCGCCGCCTGAAGGAAGGAGCGTTCGGCCTCCACCGCCCAGAAGGAATGCATCTGCGCCACGCCCTGGTTGAAGAAGGCCTGCGCTTCCGGGCTCCGGGTGGTGATGGGGAATTGGATGCGTCCCTGGCCCGCCAGCAATCGCGCCGGCAGCGACGGCGCCACGCTTCCGGGAGGCGGCGCGCACATATCTTTGGGAGCCCCTTGGGCCCACAACCCCGCCACCCAGAGGATCGCGGTCGAAATTCGCTTCATTTCTTCTCCATCTCCTTTTCGATCAAGTCCCCCAACTGCCCCACCCGGTACGAGGAGCCGTCCACGCGGGCGGCCAGCTTCCCGTCGCGCGCCACCACTCCGGTCTGGGAAGTGTGCGTGATCAGTCCCTCCTCGGCCCAGTAGCTCAAGCCGAACGCTCCGGCGACCGTGCGAACCGCCTCATGCGATCCCGTCAGGAATCGCCACCGGGGAAGGCGCGCTTTCCAAATTCTAGCGTACCGCGCCAGCTCTTCGGGCGTGTCGTGATCCGGATCCAGCGTGATGGACAGCAGCGCCAGATCCGCAAAGCGCTCCTGCAACCTGGCGAAATTCGCCGAGAGCCGGGGGCAGACTTCGGGCAAGGGGCAGCGCGTGTAGATGAAGTCGACCGCCACGACCTTCCCACGAAAATCGGACAGGCGCACGGGTTGCCCGGCCTGGTCGGTGAGCAGGAAGTCGGGCACGGCCTCGCCGACTGCGACCTTGTTGGGCGGCACGGGGATGCGAAACCGGTCGCCCTGGTCCTCGACCACGCCGTCCGGCGGCACGCCCCGCAGGCGGATGCGCTCGATGTGGGACCGGCCCTTGCGGACGACGAGCTGGAAATCGATTTGTGCGCCGGGGTAAAGGCCGGCCAGGTCGCCCGAGCCGCGCGCGCGGAAGGGCATCACCATGGCGCTCATGTAGGCGGGGATCTCCTGGTGAGAGATCAGGACGGTTTGGCGCGCGGGATCGATC
>JACOSH010000429.1 GCA_016178945.1 Acidobacteriota bacterium | reverse complement strand
GCTGCTCCTTCCGCCCACAAGCATTGTCACCACCACCGAGCGAATTTTTGTCATTCGCGTAAAGGACGGCGCGGTCGAATGGGTGAGTGTCAGTCGCGGCGCGCCTGCCGGAGACTTGGTGGAAGTCTTTGGACCGCTAAAAGAAGGTGATGTCATTGTTCGCCGGGGGAGTGACGAGCTGCGAGAGGGCACAAAGGTGAAGACCCAGGCGCCAAGCTAGGGGCCTGGCGACCTCCGGCCGCTCAGGTAAAATAGACACCCTATGTCCACAGACCACAAGTTCGGCTTCCACACCCAGTCTCTCCACGCGGGCCAGCGTCCGGACCCAGCCACGGGCGCTCGCGCCGTGCCCATTTATCAGACCACGTCCTACTGCTTCGAGGACACCGATCACGCGGCGGCGCTATTCAACCTCCAGCGCTTCGGCAACATTTACACGCGGATCATGAACCCGACCACCGGGGTTTTCGAAGAGAGGATGGCGGCTCTGGAAGGAGGGATTGGCGCGCTGGCGGCCTCCAGCGGCCAGGCCGCGCAGCTCCTGGGCGTGACCGGCATCCTCAACGCCGGCGATCAGATCGTCTCTTCCAGCACGCTCTACGGCGGCACTTATACGCAGTTCGACATCAGTTTCCGCAAACTGGGCATCGACACCGTTTTCATCGATCCGGACGATCCCGAAAACTTCCGCCGGGCGATCACGCCCAAGACCAAGCTGCTGTACGCCGAGACCATCAGCAACCCGCGCATCAATGTGCTGGACATCGAAGCCGTGGCCAATATCGCGCACGAGGCGGGCATCCCGCTCATGATCGACAACACGTTTGCCTCGCCCTACCTGTGCCGCCCCATCGAGTACGGAGCGGACATCGTGGTGCACTCCTGCACCAAGTTCATTGGCGGGCACGGCACCTCGATCGGCGGTGTAGTCGTGGATGGCGGGAGGTTTCCCTGGGACAACGGCAAGTTCCCCCAATTCACCGAGCCGGTGAAAGCGTACCACGGCCTCAAGTACGCCGAGACATTCGGCGCCATGGCCTATATCATCAAGGTGCGGGTGGAGGGGCTGCGCGACCTGGGTCCCGCGATGAGCCCTTTCAATTCCTTCCTGTTCCTGCAAGGAGTGGAGACTCTGCCGCTGCGCATGGAACGTCACTCCCGCAACGCCCTGGCAGTGGCGGAATTCCTTTCGGGGCATCCGCTGGTGACCTGGGTCAACTACTGCGGCCTGCCGTCGAGCCCCTACCACGCGATGGCGAAAAAGTACCTGCCGCTGGGCAGCGGCGCGATCCTGACCTTCGGAATCAAAGGGGGCCTGGAGGCCGGGCGGCGGCTCATCGAGTCGCTGCAACTGTTCTCGCACCTGGCCAACGTGGGCGACGCCAAGAGCCTGGTGATCCATCCGGCCTCCACCACGCACCGCCAGTTGAATGCCGAGGAAAAGGTGACGGCCGGGGTCACCGACGACATGGTGCGGCTCTCGGTGGGGCTGGAAGACATCGAAGATATCACCTGGGACCTGGGCCAGGCGCTCGAGGCATCTCAGACGGCATGAACGGGGCGGTAGGCGCGAATTCTCCGGTCAACTTCACCCGCTTTCGGACCACGGCCGAGGATCGCATCCGCATCCTCCGGAAGTACAAGCGCATCGCCATGGTGGGGCTGTCGGCGAACCCCATACGCCCCAGCCACTTCGCCGCGCTGTACATGATCGCCGAGGGGTACGACATCATCCCGGTGAATCCGCGGGAAAAGGAGATCCTGGGGCGCTCCTGTTATCCCTCCCTGCGCGAGGTCCCGGCGCCGGTCGAGATTGTAGACATCTTCCGCGAGCCCGAGGCCGTTCCCGCGATCGTCGAGGACGCCATCGCCATCGGGGCCAAAGTGGTCTGGATGCAGTTTGGGGTGATCCACGAAGAGGCTGCCCAGAGGGCGCGCGCGGCGGGACTGGAAGTGGTGATGGACGCCTGCGTGAAGATCGAGCATGCCCGCTTCAAGGGAGGACTCAACATCCTGGGGTTCAATACCGGGGTGATTTCGGCGAAACGTTGAGCGGGCTTGCTAAACTTCTCTCTAGTGCTCACCCGTCGAGGCTTCCTCTCGGCTTCCGCGGCTGCTCTGGTGGCCGCCGAGCCGCCGCATCCCAAGCTGTTCATCCTGCTGGTGGCCGAGCAGTTCCGGTCGGACTACTTGGATCGCTGGGCTCACCTGATGGGAACCGGCGGGTTCCGGCGCTTGATGGCCGAGGGCGCCTACTTTCCCGATTGCCGCCACAAAGCCAGCACCTTCACCTCGACCGGGCTGGCCACCATCGCGACCGGCGCCTGGCCGGACGCGCATGGGGTGGTGGCCGACGCCTGGTACGACACCGGCGCGCGTCAACTGGCGGCCGCATCGGGAGCGTCGCTGCTCGCAACCACGTTGGCCGACGCCGTCAACGCCGCCGATCCGCGCAACCAGGTGATCGCCTGCGGAATGGACCCGTCACGGCCCGAATTACTGGTGGGGACGGGCCGCAGGCGGCTGCTGCCTTCGGACTCTCCGGCCAGCGCCGCGCCCTCCGATCCGGCCTGGTTCGTTGCGTTTCTCAAGACCCATCGGCCCGAGCAGATGTTGAACGCCAGGTGGCAGGGCCTGCGATCGCGGGCGGGCGCTCCGCCCCTGCGGGTCTTGATGGATGAAGCCTCGCGTCGCGCCTCGCCGCTCGCGCAGCAGGCGCAGTTTGATCTGCTCCGGTCGCTGATCGCGGAGGAACGCCTCGGATTCGGCGACCACCTCGACTTCGTGCCCGTCGTGCTCACTTCGATCGGGCTGCTGGGCTATGAAGTGGGCGCGGATTCGCCGCTGATGCGCGACATGGCGCTCCAGCTCGACCGCCAGATCGAACTGACGCTCGATGCGCTGCACAAAGCGCCCGGCGACGGCAAGTTCGGGCTGGCCTTCACCGCCGCGCACGGATCGCCGCCCGAGCCCGATCCGTCCAGCCGGCCCCTGTTCGCCATGAAGGGCGACGACGTGGCGCGCGCCGTCAACGGGGCCCTGTCCGCTCACTATGATGTCTCCACCGTGAAGAATCGTTATGTCGAGAGGTACGTCTACCCGTTTCTGTATTTGCGCCACGAGCAGTTGCGGCGCTACGGCATCGAGGCACGCGAGGCGAGGCGCGCCGCCGGAGAAGCCGCCCTGCGCGTGCCCGGCGTGGCAGCCTACTACACCGCCGACGGAGCCTGCTCCCGCGGCGGGGAGTGGGTCGAGCGCTTCCGCGGCAGCTTTCACGCCGTCCGGTCGGGCGACCTCATGCTCGCCTACCAGCCCAATCTCGTGGAGGAAGCCGGCGCGGGCCGGGGCGTGTCCTACGGGTCGCTCTACGGTTACGATACCCGCGTGCCGTTGATTTTTTACGGCGAGCCTTTCCGGGCCCAGACGCTGGAGGGCGCCGTCGAGACCGTGGACATCGCGCCGACCCTGGCCCGCGCCATGCGCGTCGCGCCACCCTCCTCCAGCGTCGGACACGTGCTGGCCCAAGCCTTCGCCGCCAGAGCCGCGAGCCGGAAATGAGCCGGCTGGCGAGCTCCTTGTGCGGGATCGAGCTGCGCAATCCCGTCCTGGCCGCCTCGGGCACGTTCGCCTACGGGCTGGAGTTTGCCGGCCTGGTGGACTTGGCCGAGCTGGGCGGCCTCGTGGTCAAAGGCTTGTCCCGCGAGCCGATGGACGGAAACCCCCCGCCCCGCATCTGGGAAGCCGAGGGCGGCATGATCAACTCGATCGGTCTCCAGAATATCGGAGTGCGCGCCTTCGTCCGGGACAAGCTGCCCGCGCTGGCCAAGATCCCGACCGCCGTTTTCGCCAACGTCTTCGGTTACTCCACCGCCGACTACGTCGAAGTCGTGCGCGTGCTGGAAGGGGAAGCCGGGCTGGCCGGCTATGAGCTGAACGTTTCCTGCCCCAATACCCAGCACGGCGGCATCTTTTTCTCGAATGACACGGCCTTGCTGGCCGAGGTGGTTGAGGCGGTGTGCCGCGTGGCGCGGCGGCCCGTGATCGTGAAGCTGTCGCCCAACGTGGCCCGGATCGAGCCGCTGGCGCGCGCCGCCGAACAAGCGGGCGCGGCTGCTATCTCGCTGGTCAACACCTTCGTCGCGCTGGCGGTGGATGCCCGGCATCGCCGCCCCCGCATCGGCGCGGGTTTCGGCGGATTGTCCGGCCCGGCCATCAAGCCGATCGCCCTGCGCCTGGTTTACGAGGCGGCCCGCGCGGTCAGCATCCCGGTGGTGGGATTGGGCGGCATCGCCACCGGAGAGGACGCCGCCGAGTTCCTGGTGGCCGGCGCAACCGCGGTGCAAGTCGGCACGGCGACCTTTTGGGACCCGAGTTCGCCGCTGCGTGTCGCGCGGGAGCTCGAACGGTTCCTGAAAGAGGAGAAGATTGCCAGCGTGCGCGAAATGGTGGGTACGCTGCGGATGAAGGAGAACGAATGACGAAGATCGTGGCAACAGACTCGGCGCCCAAGGCTATCGGGCCCTATTCACAAGCAGTGGTAGCCAGCGGCCTGGCGTTCCTGAGCGGGCAGATCCCGCTGGACCCGGCCACCGGGCAACTGGTGGAAGGCGACATCGCCGAGCAGACCGCGCGGGTGCTGGACAATCTTAAGGCGGTACTGGAAGCCTGCGGATCGAGCCTGCCGCAGGTGGTGAAGACCACCGTCTACCTCAAAGACATGGGCGAGTTCGCGAAAATGAATGAGGTGTACGCCCGCTACTTCCCCGAAGCGCCGCCGGCCCGCGCCACGGTCGAAGCCGCGCGCCTTCCCCGCGATGTGCGCGTGGAAATCGACCTCATCGCTCTGGTTCCTACACCCTGACTTCCGCTACTGGTGCGACGAATACTGCGCCTGGGGTGCGTTCAGCTTCACCTCGATGGTCTTCTCCTCTTCGCCGACGTCGTGCAGATGTCCGTACGTCTGGAAACCCTTGGCGATGACCTGCACCTGGATCTTGCCCTGCGGGATGGGCGGAATGGAGGCCACGCCCTCCTGGTTGGTGCGCAGTTCCCAGGTGGTGCGGATCTTCTTGCCCAGTTTCACCACCGACCGGCCTTCCACGAATCGGACCACCACGCTGGCGCGGTCGACCGGGCGGCCGGCCTGAGTCTTGACCTCGACGCGCAGCTTGGTCATCGGCGGGTCCGCCCGCACCATCCAGGCGCCGGCCAGGGAGAGAGCCAAAAGGATCACTCGCATGCTTCCATTATCGTACACTGGGTCCTGAACAGTGAGAATCGACGGGATCCGGACCTGGCGGCTGCGGGCCGATCTGTCGGAACCTTTCGCCTTCTCCCAATTCGAATACGCGCGACGCGAGACCTTGCTGATCGAGGTTTCGACCGATGAGGGCGGCGCCGGTTGGGGGGAAGCGTATGGACCGGCGGCGCCCGCGGCTGCGGCTATCAACGATTTTCTTGCGCCCATGCTGGTGGGGCTCGATCCGCGCGACACCGAGTCGCTCTGGCATTTTCTGTACGCCCGCACCCTCGACCACGGGCAGAAAGGCACGCTCCTGGCCGCCATCAGCGCGCTCGACATCGCTTTCTGGGACATCAAGGCCCAGGCGGCGGGGATGCCGCTCTACCGGCTGCTGGGCGCCGGGTACGCCGAGTCGATCCCCTGCTATGCCACTGGGTTTTACTTCGGCGGGAGTGTCCCGCTGGAAGAGAAGTTCGAGCGGGAGGCGCGGCTCTACCTGGCCGACGGCTTCCGCGCGGTGAAGATGAAGGTGGGGCTGGGGGTCGAGCGGGATGCGGAGCTGGTGGCGGCGGTGCGCCGTGCGGTCGGGCCGCGGATCCGGCTCATGATCGATGCCAACCACGCCTACGATCCCGTCGCGGCGGCCGCGCTGGCCCGGCGCGTCGAGACGCAAGACATTTTCTGGTTTGAAGAGCCGGTCTCGCCGCTCGATATCGAGGGCTATCTCTACGTCAAGCGGGCCACCTCGATCCCGCTGGCGGGCGGCGAGTGCGAGCATACCCGCTTCGGATTCGAGCCGCTCTTGCGCCGGCGGGCCGTCGATTTCGTTCAGCCCGATCTGTGCGCCTGCGGCGGCATCAGCGAGGGCCTCAAGATCGCCACGCTGGCTTCTGTCTACAATATTCACGCGACGCCCCACGCCTGGGGATCCGCCGTGGGACAGGCGGCGGCCCTGCACTTCTATGCCGCCCGCCCGCGTCATCCGGCCAGCCTGACAGCGGAGGACAAGATGATCGAATGCGACCGCACCGAGAATCCCTTTCGCACCGCCATCGTCAAGACACCGGTCCGGTTTGAGCGAGGAGCCTGGTATCTGCCTCAAACACCGGGCCTGGGGATCGAAATCGATCGCTCTGCCCTGGAGAACTTCCAATTATGAGACTCCTTCTTTCCTTGTGCGGCGCTTCGGCCTTCCTGCTGGCCGCCGGCCCCGTTCCCCGTCCCGAGTATCCCCAGCCGCAGTTTCAGCGCGACCAGTGGGTTTCGCTCAACGGCCCCTGGGAATTCGACTTTGACGACCAGGACGCCGGCGTGCGCGACCATTGGGCCGACGGAGCGCGCAAGCTGGCAAAGAGCATTCTCGTCCCGTTCTGTTTCGAAAGCGCGAACAGCGGAATCGGCGACACCGGCTTCCACCGCGTGGTCTGGTACCGCCGCGCGCTGGACATCCCCGCGGCCTGGAAGGGACGACGTGTGCTGCTGCACTTCGGCGCGGTCGACTATCGCGCCATGGTGTGGCTCAACGGCAAGCTGCTCGGCTCCCACCAGGGCGGCTCCGTTCCCTTCCGATTCGATATCACCGGCCAGCTTCAGGGCGGCGCCAACACGCTGGTGGTCCGGGCCGAAGATCCTCCCACGGATCGCTACATTCCGCGCGGCAAGCAGTACTGGGAGTCGCAGTCGCGCGGCATCTTCTATACCCGGACCAGCGGCATCTGGCAGTCGGTATGGCTGGAAGCCGCCGGCGACAGCTATCTGGACGGAGTCCGTATCACCCCCAGCGCGGACGGCTCGGTCCGCTTTGCGGCGCGCGTCGCGCGGCCCCTGGCAGGCGCGACGCTGCGCGTCACCATTTCTCACAACGGCAAACCCGTGACCTCAACCGAGGCCTCGGCCGAGGATGTGCGCGCCGTGGCGATGGCCGCCGTGCCCGATCCGCGCCTGTGGAACGTCAATCAGCCCAATTTGTATGACGTGCTGTTCGAGTTGCGGCGCGCCGGCCAGGTTCAGGACAAGGTGCAGTCCTATTTCGGCTTTCGCACCGTGACTGTGGAAAACGGCCGGATGTTCCTTAACGGCCGGCCCGTCTATCTGAAGCTGGTGCTCGACCAGGGCTACTGGCCGGACAGCATTCTGACGCCGCCCTCCGACGAAGCCATCCAGTCCGACATCCGCGCCGCCAAAGAAATGGGGTTCAACGGAGCGCGCAAGCATCAGAAGGTGGAAGATCCGCGCTACCTGTATTGGGCCGACCGCTTGGGCTTCCTGGTCTCCGGCGAGACCGCCAACGCCTATCTGTTCGATGAGGAGTACGCCTCGGCCTTCACGCGCGATTGGATGGAGGCCGTGGAGCGCGACTACAATCATCCGTCGATCGTCATCTGGGCGCCGTTGAACGAAAGCTGGGGCACACCCAACCTGCGCGACCCGGCGCAGCAGAATCACCTCCGGGCGCTGTACGCGCTGACCAAGTCGTTGGACTCCACCCGGCCCGTGATCGACAACGAAGGCTGGGAGCACACCGATATGACCGATCTGTTCGCATTCCACGACTACGCGCGCACCGGCGAGCTGCTCTTCGACAAGTATAAGAACTTAGGTCAAACCGGCGCCCGCGTGCCGGACAACGCGCGCGCCGCCCTGATCCCCGGCTACCGCTACAACGGATCGCCCTTCTACCTCTCCGAGTTCGGCGGGATCGCCTTCATTCCTCCCGGCCACCAGGTTCCCAAGGAATCCTGGGGCTACTCCGGAGTTGAGAAGACCGCCGAGGATGCCCTGCTGCGGCTGGGCGGGCTCTATCGCGCCATCGCCCGCATTCCCGCCATTACCGGAATCTGCTACACCCAGTTGACCGATGTCGAGCAGGAGGTCAACGGGCTGCTGACCTACGGCCGCAAGCCGAAGTTTGATCCTAAAAAGATCCGGGAACTGAACGATCTGCTACGGTAATGGCCTTCCCTACCCGATGGCTTTGCTGCGGAAACGGTGCAAACCCGTCCAGACTAGAGCGATATCGATCGCGCCCAGAACGGCCACCGCGATCATCGCCGGCATGTGCGGATACTGCGGCGCCAGCGTGCCGCGCAGGCCTTCGCTGGCGTAGACCAGCGGGTTCAGCAGCACCAGCTTTTGAAGGACCGGAAAGCTCTCGAGCGCGCTCCACGGGTAATACGCGCATCCGAACATGATCATCGGCGCCAGCACCAGGCTGAACATCAGTCCGATGTGCGTC
>JACOSH010000428.1 GCA_016178945.1 Acidobacteriota bacterium | reverse complement strand
TTCTTTCTCCCTCTCCTGGCGCTGGCCCAAAGCGGAGAGGTCGTCGAGGGAGTGATCAAGAGAGTGAAGGAGAACTACGTGTTCCCGGAAGTCGCCCAGAAGATGGAGCGGCGCTTGCGGGAGAGGCTGCAAAACAAGGAGTACGACGGCCTGAACGGCGAAGCCCTGGCCAAGGCCCTGACCGGCCACTTGCAGGAGGTGAGCCAGGACAAGCATCTGCGGGTCTTCTTCAGCGCCGAGCCGCGCCCGGCCCGGCCCAATCCCGGTCCGCCCTCGCCGGAAGAGAAGGAACGCTATCGCCAGACGGGAGCGCTGCGGAACTTCGGATTCCACAAGGTCGAGCGGCTGGAGGGTAACGTCGGCCTGCTCGACCTGGATGGCTTCAGCGACACCGAGTTCGGCGGCGCCACCGCCGCCGCCGCGATGAACTTCCTGGCCAACTCCAGCGCCCTGATTATCGACCTTCGTCACAACGGCGGAGGCGATCCGGCCATGGTGGCGTTGATCTCCACCTATCTGTTCGACGCCCCGGTGGTCCACCTCAACGACCTCTACTGGCGCAGCGACGACAGCACGCACCAATGGTGGACCCTGCCCTACGTCCCCGGCCAGCGCTTCGGCAAGGAAAAAGACGTCTACGTCCTCACCAGTCCGCGCACCTTCTCCGCCGCCGAGGAGTTCACCTACAACCTGAAAAACCTGAAGCGCGCGATCATCGTCGGCGAGACTACGGGCGGCGGCGCGCATCCCGGCGGCGGCTATCCCATCGACGAGCACTTTGGCATGTTCGTCCCCACCGGCCGCGCGATTAACCCCATCTCCAAGACCAACTGGGAAGGAAAGGGGGTCGCGCCCGATATCGCCCTCCCGGCCGCCGAGGCGCTCAAGACAGCGCACCTGGATGCGTTGAAGAAGCTGATCGGCAAGGCCAAAGACCCGCGCCTGGCGAAGGAAATCCAACAGGCGGTCGACGGGCTGAAGTAGGCCGCCGGCTCAGGCCAGAATGCCGGTCAGGACCTTGCCGGCGACGTCGGTGAGGCGATAGTCGCGGCCGCTGTAGCGGTAGGTGAGCCGGGTGTGGTCGATGCCCAACTGGTGGAGCACCGTGGCGTGGAGATCGTGCGGGTGGACCGGCTTCTCGACGGCCTTGAAGCCAAAATCGTCGGTGGCGCCGTAGGTGATGCCGCCCTTGACGCCGCCTCCGGCCAGTAGCGCCGTAAAGCCGGGGACATTGTGGTCCCGGCCGTTGCCCAGTTTTTCCAGGCCGCTGTTCTGGATCATGGGGGTGCGGCCGAACTCGCTCGAGATCATGACGACCGTCTGGGACAATAGCCCGCGGGACTTCAGATCCTGGAGCAGGGAAGCGATCGCCGGGTCGGCCTGGGCGGCCAGCTTGGCGTGGGCCATGATGTCGTCGTGGCTGTCCCAGGGCTGGAAGTTGCCGAAGTAGACCTGCACCATGCGGACACCCCGCTCGATGAGCCGGCGCGCCATCAGGCAGCCGCGCCCGAATTCGGAGTCGCCGTAGCGGTCCCGGACCTCTTCGCTCTCCTGGCCGATGTCGAAGGCCGCGGGCGCCTCGGTCTGCATGCGGAAGGCGACCTCCATGGACTGGATCGCCGCTTCGAGCTGCGGCGCATCGCCCAGCCGTTTCAGGTACAGCCCATTGAGCCGGTCGAGCAGGCCGAGCTGGCGCTGCTGCTCGGCCGGGGTCAGCGACTGGTTGCGGATGTTCTGGAGCAGCTTTTCCGGGTCCTTCTCCGTATTGCGCACGTAGACGCCCTGGTAGCGGTTGGGCAGGAAAGCCGAGGACCACAACTGCGCGCCCATTACGGGCAGTCCGGGACACAGCACCACGTAGCCGGGCAGATTCTGGTTGTCGCTGCCCAGACCGTAGGTGATCCACGACCCCATGGAGGGCCGCCCGGCGAGCTGGTGGCCGCAGTTCATCATGAACATCGAGGGGCCGTGATTGCCATTGTCGGTGTGCATGGAGCGGATCACGCACACCTCGTCGATCATGGCGCCCAGCCGGGGAAAGATCTCGCTGACTTCGACGCCGCTCTGCCCGCAATGGCGGAACGCGAACGGCGAGCGCATCAGGTTGCCGGAGGCGCGGTCGGTCTTGATCTTGGGACCGGGCATGGGCTCGCCATGACGCCGGGTGAGCTCGGGCTTGGGATCGAAGGTGTCGACCTGCGACATGCCGCCGTTGAGATACAGGAAGATGACCTGCTTGGCCTTGGGGGCAAAGTGCGGCGCGCGCGCCGCGGCCCCTTCCAACACCCCGGCCAGCCCAACCGATCCGAATCCGCAGCCCAGTTGCTGAAGCAGTTCGCGGCGGTTCATGGGAAATAGTGTAGCAGGGTGAGGAGTGATTAGGAGAGGGGTGTCTCGGACGCTTCTTTCCTGGCCCTCTCAAAACGGTCGATCATTTCCTGAGACATGGGATACTGCGCCTTGACCTCTTCAAAGAGGCGGTCCTGATCTTTCAGGTATTCCTCAACCTCAGCCGGGTGCTCCAAAATGAAGGTGATGGCGCCGTAAACTTTCGCCAGCGACCCAATGGACGGGTAAGCCTCAAAGATCGCTTCAGCCGGGCGTCCGCGTCGAAAGTCGTAGACCACCACGTCCAGACCAATGCGTGTGCCGGCCACGTAGTAGCCGCCGTTGCCAAGTTCGACGTATTCGTTGGTCGGCAACATCCCAATCTGGCTCCGGCCGTTATTCTACCAGACGACGGTCATTTGGTCCCACATGCGAGAGCCACGGGATCTTTTCACCCCGGCGGCAAGGCGGGTGAATCCGCAGTTCTGTGCGAGGCCTCCGGAAGGTTATCATATAGGCTATGGCCTATTGACAACATAAATATTGATAGGTTATAGTCTATTTATTATGTCAAGAACAATAGGTCGTAACCTATGAAAAAAGCCAGACTTGCCGCCCAGGCCCGCTCGCAACTCGATGAACGCTTCAGGGAAATGGGGCCGCCAAGGCGTTACGCTCCTCCCGTCCGCGGATGGATCAAGGCCATCCGGGAGTCGCTCGGCATGACAACCGCACAACTGGCGGAGCGGCTGGGGATCAAACAGCCATCTTTGGTCAACCTCGAACAATCCGAAGCAAAGGGTACGATTGAGATGGCGACATTGCGGCGGGTGGCGGAAGCGCTCGACTGCACTCTCGTTTACGCGCTCGTGCCCAACAAACCGCTGGAGACCATGGTCCGTGACCGCGCACGCGCATTCGCGCGCAAGCGCAGGGAGGATGTAGAGCACTCGATGATGCTGGAGGATCAGAAAGTGACGGCAAAAGGTGCGAAAGACGCCGGGGTGCGGCTTGACGAAGTCGTGCGCGAGACGAACCCACGGCTGTTCTGGGACTAGCCCGTGAGCGGCCTATTCGAGCAGCCCGGCGATGCCACCCCGCTGACGCCGGAGGAAATGCGCGATCTGATTCCCGCGCATATCGCCTATCGCCGTGAGCTGAACCAATCCGAGCAGGAGAACATCGCGCGCGCGCAGGACTGGGCGCTCAGACGGCGCCGCGATTTGCTGAGCGAGAAGTTTGTCAGGGACCTGCACCCGCGGATGCTCGGCGACGTCTGGCGCTGGGCCGGGAAGTTTCGGACCACCGAGCGAAATCTCGGAATTGTCTTCTACGAGATTCCCGTCGCACTCCGCCAGTTGTTTGACGACGTCAAGGCCTGGATCGAATACAAGACCTATCCGCCGGACGAGATCGCGGTGCGTTTCCATCACCGGCTGGTGCAGATTCATCCTTTCCCGAACGGCAACGGCCGCCATGCCCGCCTCATGGCGGACCTTCTGGTGAGAAGCCTCGCGGGCGATCGGTTTTCATGGGGACGGGAGAGCCTGCGCGATGCCGGCGCGGTGCGTCAGCTCTACATCGCCGCCCTCCAGGCCGCCGACAATCATGACACCGGTCCCTTGCTGGCCTTTGCGCGGTCATAGATCCTCGTCCTGTCCGTCATCATCATCACCAGATCTTCACCAGCATGACCATCATGATCAGCACGTCCGAGGTCACGGCACCGCTGCGAATTCGGCCGACGACAGGAGCACTTGGGCATACTGCGGCCAGGTGGATTGGCGCAGAAAGTCGAGCGCGAGCCGGGTTTCGGCGGGCGAGGGCGGGCGGCCGAACAGGAGACGATAGGCGTGGTCGATGCGGGCGGCGTCCGAGGCGCCTTGCAGGCGGCCGGCCAGCGCCTTGGCCTGGCTCTCGACGAAGGTGTTGTTGAGGAAATAGAGGCGCTGCATGGGGCCCAGTGTGACCGCGCGCTGTTCGCTGGAACTGTTGGGGTTCGGGAAATCGAACAGCGAGAGCATCGGATCGGGCTGGGTGCGGGCGACGGTGGCGTAGACGGTGCGGCGGCGGTTGTCGTCGGCCAGGGGCTTGGGCGGCCCGCCCATGGTTTCGTCCAGCGTCCCGGAGACCGCCAGCATCGTGTCGCGCAGCGCTTCCACGTCCAGGCGCGGGCGGAGGTTCGCCCGCCACCACAGGCGGTTCTCGGGATCTTTCTCCTGGTTGGCGGCGACGGCGGCGCTGCTGAGCGCATACACCGAGGAGAGCAGAATCTCGCGGTGCAGCGCCTTGATCGACCAGCCATTTTCCACCAGGCGCGCGGCCAGGTAATCCAGCAGCTCGGGATGCGTGGGCCGCTCGCCGAGCTGTCCGAAATTGCTGGGGCTGCGTGCGATGCCTTCACCGAAATGAAGCTGCCAGACGCGGTTGGCCATCACCCGCGCGGTCAGCGGATTGGCGGGGCTGGCGATGGCCTCGGCCAGCTCCAGACGGCCGCTGCCGTTGCGGAACGGATCGCCGTTCGTCAGAACGCTCAGAAACCGGCGCGGCGCTTCTTCCCCCAGGTTGTTGGCGTCGCCGCGGATGGCGATGCGAGCGTTGCGCGGCTTGTCCGACTCCTTCAACGCGTGCAGGAAGGGATACTGCTCGGGCAGCGCCTTCCTCAAGGCCTCCAGTTCGCCGCGCATCGACTCCAGGTGCTTTCTCCACACGCCGGGCAGGAACCGGGAGATATCCTTCGGTCCGTAATAATAGACGCCGCCGTCGGAGTTGAACGCGTCCCGGCGGTACGGCTCGGAAGCCATGTCGCGCCAGAAATAGAACTTCACCGGACTCAGGAACTCCAGGTTGGCGTACTGGCGCGTGGCCTCATCCTTGACGCCCTTGGCGCCGCCCAGTTTGACGTAATTGCGATCGTCGATGGCCTTCTTCTCGGCGAAGATCTCGAGTACGAAGGCCTCGAGCTCGCCCGCCAGCTTGCGCACCTGGGCTTCGGTGGGATGGCCGGCCATCAGGTCGAACCAGGGCTGGAAAAACGAGTAGTCCTTGCGCGGCGTTTCCAGGTAGCGCACCCAGCGCTCCAGAGTTTGGTGATCGAGCGAGTCCTCGCGGGCGGCCTGGCAGGCGTCGGTGCGGGCGCCGGTCAACACGGTCCACGCGGAGACCAGGTAGCGCGCCGTCTGCGCGGCCAGGATGTCGGCGAGCTCGTTGCTCTGATGCGTGATCCAATCGCTCAGAGCGGACTGCTTGTCTTTGATCTCCTGGTCCTTCTTCTTCCAGGCGGCCACCTCGGCGGAAGAGACCAGCGGATGCTCCTCGGCGGGGCTGCTCTGAAAGACGCCCAGCAGCGAGTAGTAATCCTGAGTCGGGATGGGATCGTACTTGTGGTCGTGGCATTGTGCGCAGGCCACGGTCAGGCCGAGAAAAGAGCGCGTGGTGACGTCGACGCGGTCGTTGTTGTCCGGACCCAGGGCCTGGAAAGCCAGCCCTGGGAGGAGCTTCTCATTGCGCGGCAGCAGGTCGGCGGCAATTTGGGCCTTGACGAACAGGTCGTAGGGCAAATCTTCGTTGAAGGCCTGGATTACCCAGTCGCGGTACCGGAAGGCATTCTTGTAGGGATCGTCGCGACTGACGCCGATCCGGCCGTCCGAGTAGCGTGCCAGGTCGAGCCAGTGGCGTCCCCAGCGCTCTCCGTAGCGGGGAGAGGCCAGCAGACGATCGACCACCTTCTCGAAGGCGCGCGGCGAGCGATCGTTAACGAACGCCTCGACCTCCTCGGGGGCCGGGGGCAGACCCGTGAGGTCGAAAGCGACGCGGCGAATCAGCGTGCGGCGATCGGCGCTGGGAGCGGGCGCAAGTCCCGCCTTCTCGATCCGGGCCAGAATGAACCGGTCCACCGGAGACTTGGCCCATCCGGTATTCCGGACTTGGGGCGGCGCCGGCTTGCGGACCTTCTGGAACGACCAGAAGGCGCGCTGCTCCTTGGTAATGGTTGGCGACGGCAGTGCGGGGGCGTCGGGCCAGATGGCGCCGGCCGCGACCCAGGCAGTCAAGACGTCGATCTCTTCATCCTTCAGCTTCTCCTGCGGCGGCATCTTGAAACGCTCATGCGTCCGCCGGACCGCGCGGATCAGGAGGCTCTCCTCCGGCTTACCGGGCGTCAACGCCGGACCCGAGTTTCCGCCTTTCAGGATGTCCTGGCGCGAATCCAGCCGCAGCCCGCCCATGCGCGAGGCAGCGTGGCAAGGGAAGCAGTTCTTGACCAGCACGGGCCGCACGCGCATTTCGAAGAACTCCGCCGACGTGGCGGCGTAGGCCGGCGCCAGCGCGGCGAGGATGACGGCACGCAAATCCATGGCCCGATGGGGCGAGCGTATCAGGCGGAGGCAGCGGGTGTCAACGCTGACGCGGACGGCTGAGATTATTGCAGCCGGATCCGGGTAATTCGCCCCGCCAGGAACT
>JACOSH010000427.1 GCA_016178945.1 Acidobacteriota bacterium | reverse complement strand
GGGATGGTGTTGCCCGGGAAGACATCGCGGAGGTAGCGCGTCGTGCCCGCCGGGCGGTCGGGATCCAGCCGCGTGGTGCGCGGGTCGAAGATGCGCAGCAGCGTTCCGTTGGTATCGAGCGAGCGGGAGAAGTCGCCGCGTTTTTCCAGGTCCGTCGGCACGGTGCCCGTGTAGGCATTCAGGCTCCGCTCCCGGAAGCCTTCATACCCTACGAAGAAAAACGTGCGGTTGCGCCCGTTGTAGATCTTGGGAACCCATACCGGGCCTCCCAGCGTGAATCCGTACTGGTTGCGCTTGAAGCTGGGCTTGCTCTGGCCGGCCCGGTTGGCGTTGAACCCGTTGGCGTCGAGCACGCTGTTACGCAGGAACTCGTGCGCGGTGCCGTGCACAGAGTTGGTCCCAGCCTTGATGGCGAAGCTGATCAGGCCCCCGCCGGTTCGCCCGAACTCCGGCGCATAAGGACTGGTGTTGACCTTGAACTCCTGGATGGAATCGACCTGCGGGATCGCCGACACCTGGTTGTTGTAGGTGCCGGTGTTGGCCGCCCCGTCGATCAGGATCTCATTGGTGCCGCCGCGTCCGCCGTTGATGCGGAAGTTGTTGGTGGTGGACTGGCTGGCGGTGTTGTTGCCGGCCAGCCTCCCGGTGGTGACGCCGGGCGCCAGCGTCAGCAGGAACAGCGGATTGCGCTGGTTCAGCGGGATCGAGGCCACGAACTTGTTTTCCACCAGCGTGCCCCGGTCGGGCCGGCTGACGGTCAGCAGCGGCGCGGTGTCGGTGACGGTAATCGACTCCTTGACCTCGCCCGGCGTCAGACGCAGCGCCAGCGTGCGCGCCTGTCCGATTTCCAGCGTCACCGAGTCCAGACGCGTGGCCGCGAAACCGGCCGCCGAGGCGACCACATCGTAGACGCCCGGCGCCAGCGGCGGCAGCACGAACAGCCCTTCCGCGTTTGTCGTGGTGGCGGTCTTGATCCCCGTGGCGCGATTGGTCAGCTCCACGCGGGCATTGGGGATGGTGGCCTGCGAAGGGTCGGTGACGCGCCCGGAAACCGAGGCGTTTTGCCCGTAGAGCGAAAGCGAGAAAATGGCGAGCAGGCAGAAGGAACGCATGCCTTTACTGTATCCCTGATCGACCGGGCCGCGCACGTCAGAGCTGTGACATGAGCACGCCGGCCAAAGCCCTGAAGAAGGAACGGGAGAAGCTAAACGAGCTGACCGGTCATCGGCGGTTCGACGAGGGGAGAGTGGGTCGCACGGCGCCGGGCGATAGGTTGGGCTGGCCGGATACAATAGTTCATTGCGGCCCTTTGACCCCCTCGTCCCCAACCCGCACTTCCTGACCGTGGCCGGCAACTTCTGGCCGCGCGCCCTGGATACGGCGCGCTTTCCAGCCAACTCCCGCCTTTACCGCACCGAGCCGGACGTCCAGGTACTGGTCCAGTCGCAGCGGCCGCCCGGGCCCCTCCGCGGCGAAATCGTGCTCGTGCACGGCCTGGAGGGCTCGGGCGAATCCGGCTACATGCGCAGCCTGGCGCAGGCCGGACTGGAGGCGGGCTACGCCATGCACCGCTTCCACATGCGCACCTGCGGGGGCACGGCTCACCTTTGCCGCACGCTCTACCACGCCGGCCTGACTTCGGACCTGCTGGCCGTCCTGCGCCAGCTCGAATCCGAGGCGCCCGTCTCGTTAGTGGGCTTCTCGCTGGGCGGCAACGTAGTCCTCAAGCTGGCCGGGGAGTTGGGCGATCGCGCGCAGGGCCTGATCGCCGCCGTGTGCGCCGTCTCCACGCCTATCGACCTGGCCGCCTGCGCCCGCCGAATCGGCAGGATCGACAACCGCATCTACGAGCGCCGCTTCCTGCGCCGCATGTTTGAGCGGCTGCTCGCCACGGGCCGCTACCAGGAGGCCGACTTCCGCGGCATCCGCTCCATCTATGAGATCGACGACCGGGTCACGGCGCCCTCCTTCGGCTTCCGGGGGGCCGATCACTACTACGCCACCCAGTCCTCGCATCAGTTCCTGGAGCGAATCCGCGTCCCCGCCCTCCTGATCCAGGCGCGGGACGACACCTTCATCCCCTTCGACATCTTTCGCCACCCGGCCTTCGACGCCAATCCCTGCCTGCGGCTGCTCGCCCCCAAGCGCGGCGGGCATGTCGGCTTCATTGCGCGGAGCGCGCCGCGCTTCTGGGTGGACGGGGTGGTGCTGGAGTGGATGGAAGGCCTGGCCTCTACCGCTTCACAATCACTTCGCGAAGATTGTCGCGCGTGAGAAAGAACTTCAGCGACTCAAACCGCTGGAACAGTTTCTCCAGACTGCGATTGTTGAACGTCTGCACCAGCGCCCGGTGCGGGCGCGGCGCCAGTTGCAGGGTCTTCGCGTCCTGGATGCGGAAGGAGCGCTGCGGCGCCGAGTCGGTCCGGTCCGCGGAATGAAAAACCGACAGCAGGCAGGCGCCGGGTTTGACGATCCGGAACAGCCGCTCGACCGTAGCGGTCAGCAGGGGCGCTTCCAGATACTCCAGAACGTCCCACACCAGCACGCCGTCAAAGTGCCGCTCCGGATAGGCCAGGTTCTGGCGCAGGAAAGCCTGCACCCGGTCGGTATCCTCTGTTTCCGAAGGCAGGCTGCGCAGCAGATCCTCGGAGTACAACCGATGCGCCAGGCTGGTGATGAAGGTGACGTTGGCCTGATTGGCGCCCGCCAGGTCCAGGATGGAGAGGCCCGTCCCGCCCTTGATGGAGGAAAAGAACTGCTCCAGCCCGTTGCTGTGACGCGTGGCGAGCTCGGCAGGGAGCGGATCGGAGGCGGGGAGCTTGACCGGCACCGGCGTCGGGCCCTACCTCCCGCCATTGCCGGGTAAGACCGAAGCCGGCATGGTGGCCACGCTCGCTCCGGCCGACGCCGACTGCGCGCGGGCCGGGGCCGCGGTCTTGGCCGGTTCCGGCCGGATGACGTCGATGCTGCCCTTGAAGTACGCGCCGTCTTCGATCACGATGCGCGCCGTCTTGATGTCGCCAACGAGCCGTGCTTCCTTGCGGATCTCGATGCGGTCCCCGGCCTCGACATTCCCCAGAATCGTCCCCAGCACGATGATCTCGCGCGCCTTGACGCCCGCGTTCACTTTTCCGTTGGGACCCACCGTGAGGCGATGTTCCGCCAGTTCGATCGAGCCGTCCACTTCTCCATCCACGATCAGGTCTTCCCGGCTGAAGATCTGGCCTTTAAGCGATACGGACTTGCCGATGGTGGCGGCGCCCCGGGCGGCGTCCGTTTCAAGACTTTTTGCAGACATTGTCGACAAGGGAATACCCTCCATGGCAGATTCCACCGGAGTGGACGGTACTTGGGCGGGTCGCGGTGCGTAGTCGTCGTCTTTGCGTCGGTTCCACATTGACATACTGGATGCCCTCATACAGTCTAGCAGAGTTTCAGATAATGCCCATCCGCCGGGCCACTCTCGTGAACACCTCCAGCGCGCGATCGAGTTGGGCCTGGGTGTGTGTGGCGGTGACGATGGTGCGGACCCGCGCCTTGCCTTCCGGCACGGTCGGGAAGCCGATCCCGGTGGCCAGCACGCCTTCCTCGAACAGCGCGCGGGAGAATTCGTGCGCGCGGCGCGCCTCTCCCACCATCACCGGCGTGATCGGCGTCTCGCTCAACCCGGTGTCGAAGCCGGCCCCGGCCAGACCTTGTTTGAAATAGCGGGTGTTGTTCCACAGCGCTTCGATCCGCTCCGGCTCCTGCTCGAGCACGTCAAAGGCCGCCAGGCACGCCGCCGCCACTGCCGGAGGGTGCGAGGTCGAAAACAGAAAGGGACGCGCCCGGTGGTAGAGAAACTCGATCAGATCGCGGCTCCCGCAGACATAGCCGCCCAGCACGCCCACCGCCTTCGACAGCGTCCCGACCTGGATCTGGACTCGCCCGTGCAAGCCGAAGTGATCGATGGTGCCGCGTCCCGCGCGGCCCAGCACCCCGGAGGCATGCGCGTCGTCGACCATCATGATCGCCCCATGGCGCTCGGCCGCCTCCACCAAGGCCGGCAGCGGCCCGATGTCGCCATCCATGGAGAAGACCCCATCGCTGATCAGCAGCTTGCGTCCCGGCCCGCTGGCCAGTTGAGCCAGGATCTGGGCGGCCGCCTGAGTGTCTTTGTGAGGGAAGACGTGGATCTTCGCCCTGGACAGCCGGCACCCGTCGATGATACTGGCGTGGTTCAGCGTGTCGGAGACGATATGGTCGTCCGGCCCCAGGATGGCCGACACCGTCCCGGCGTTGGCGGCGAAGCCGGACTGGAACACCACGCAGGCCTCCACGTTCTTGAACCGGGCGATGCGCTCCTCCAGCTCCATGTGCAGCGTCATGGTGCCCGAGATCGTGCGCACCGCGCCGGAGCCCACCCCATACCGCCGGACCGCCTCCAGGGCGGCTTCCCGCAGCCGGGGATGCGTGGTCAGACCCAGGTAATTGTTGGACGCCAGGTTGATCACCTCCCGCCCGTCAAAGCGCGACTCGGCCGCCGCCTCCGTTTCCAGGATTCTCAGCCGCTGGTAGGTGCCGGCCTCGCGCCAACCAGCAAGTTGCTCACTCAAGTACGCAAGAGGGTCCATGCGGTTAGGTTACTTGCACCGCCGCGGGCGGTGCAAGGGTGGTATCAATAACGGCGCAGCCGACCTGATTCCTTTTGCCTTTTGATTTTTGCCTTTTGCCTTTTGCCTTTTCCGCCTTCTAGAATAAGTCTTGCCTCTCTCCCCCCTGCGAACCGCCCTCCTCGCCCTCCTCCTCGCCTTCCTTAGCCAAGCCCTCACGATCTACACCCAATTCGGCGGCGACTGGACTTCGCTGTTCCTGGCCGGCTCGAAGTATCCGGTTCCTCCGGCGCTGGCGGGAGACTCCTTCTATGTTTTCCCCAACAGCGGCGGGTACGACAGCCAGTTCTACCACTTGATGGCGCACGATCCCCTGATGACGCGCGGGCTGAAGGACTCGATCGACGCGCCGCGCTTGCGCTACAGGCGCGTCTTGATCCCCTGGCTGGCGTGGCTGGCGGGGGCGGGCGCTTCGGCCGGGATCCACGCCGCGCTGGTGGGAATCAACCTGCTGTTCACCTTCC
>JACOSH010000465.1 GCA_016178945.1 Acidobacteriota bacterium | reverse complement strand
CCAGCGCCGCCCGGCCTCTCCGCCTCCGGTCTCGATGCGGTCCAGGACCTTGGCGTTACGGAAGGTCGCCAGCAGGGTCGCGCTCCGGGTCCGGTTCGAGCCGGTGCTGCGGCTCTCCTCCAGGATGGAAAGATGGAAGACATCTTCGAAAGAAGAGTCGAGGCGGCCGGCGGGGGCGAGCCTCACAGGCATTTCAGGAGCGGGCGACGGGGGCTGGCCGGGGGCCGGGGTCACTGCTACCGCGCCGCGCCGGCCCCGGAAGGCAAGGTCCTGATTCGGATCGAGGGGAGCCAGGGGTTGCGCCTCGCCGCGCAGGGCGCGGACCAGAAAGTCGATGGATTCCGGACGGGAGAAGAAATTGGTATGGTGGACCGCGCCGTTCCCTTCCGTCAGGATGTTCCCGGAGCGCCCGAAGCAACCGATCCGCTCGCCCGGGACAACAGGCCCGGCGCCGGGATCCACGCGCCAGCCGCCCTCGGTCGGGACCACCAGGTCGTTGGCGGTGGCGAAGAAAGCGTCCACACCCGCGTCCACCATGCGCTGCAACAGGTTCGCATCGGGCTCGAAGTTCGAGACCAGCGCGGAATAGGCGCCTGGGGCCGGGCCCGGCTGGTCTTGCAGCTCCGCCACCACCGGTCCGGCCGAATCCATGGCGGCAATACCCGGAATGGCGCCGGCAATCCGCTGGGCCAGCCACGCCAGTCCCTGGCTCACGAAACCCAGGGCGAAAGGGGGGCCGTCCGGCAGGTAATCCACCAGGTTGCCGAGCCACCCGAGAAAGGTCTCGAAGCGCTGGGGAGAAGCCAAGGGTGTCCCCTCGTTCGGGCTGGCAACCAGGACCGCCCGGCCCAACTGAAATCGCTCGGCCATCTTCCCGAACCGGTCGCGCCGCTCCGCAAGGTAGCGCAACACCAGCCCACCGCGCGAGTGGGTGATCACGTCGAAGATCGAGGGACGGTCCGGAAGCGCCTCCAACAGGGCGCGTGCGTTCTCTTCGGGCGTCCGGCTGACGGTGAAGTGGTCGAAAGCAAATATCCGGTCGCCGTAGACGGGCGCCAGCGCCTGGAAAAAGCTCTGACCGGAGGCGCCGGGCGTCGACCCCAGTTCCGGGAAGGCGGCGGCGGCGTGGGAGAACGTGCCGTGGATCAGGAGCAGGTTTCGCTCGGGCGGAGCTGCCAAGTCGCCGAAATCGGCGAGTCTGGGCAGAGACCCGGCGGCGAGATCCTGGGGCGAAACCCGCAGCCATCCTTCCTCGCGCTGGAGGAGTTTCCAGGCCGCGGTCTCCCACAATCGGGCCAGGACCGGGACCGTCTTGCCGGCGAGGAGACCCGCCACTTTCAGGACGAAGATCCCGGCCGCCAGGGACACCAAGCCGCGGCGCTGCGACGGATCGCCGCCAGGGGCGAGCGGCACGGAAAAGCGCGACGTGGCTCGGGAGACGGCGCTCTCGGTGTGGACCGGAACGTGGAAAGTGATCGCGCCCGACGGCCGCCGGACCACCAGGAGGTGCAGTTCTCCGGGCGGCGAATCGACCATCAGGTCGACGACGGGAGCCGCCGAAACACCGCGCCGCGGACTGGGAGCGGCGGTGAACGCCTGCACCAGTTCGAACCGCTGGGTGCCGAGCAGTTGCTCGACCAACGTGTCAGTGGGTGGAGCGGCGCGCCTGGTTCTTGTCGTCTTCTGGACCGGCGTCAGATCCCAGCCGCCGGCTGTGGACCACCGAACCCGTCCTGCACTGCGCTCAGGCACTCAATGCGTCAGCGCCCGCGGCCACCGCCGGACCCCTCACGCGAGACCGGCGCCGCGGCGGCACTGGAAGCAGTGGTGGACGGCGCGGAAACCGAGCCGCCCGAGGAGGCCACCGTGCCCGAGTAGCCGGCGGAGGTCCTTCCCATCGTGTTGTAGCCCAAAGACGAGTTAAAGCCGGACCCGCCGCCGTAGGACCGCATCACCGGCGGCTCGTAAACGCGGTAAACCGTGAACGGGCTGTAGTAATAGAAGCCCCACGGGCTGTGGTACATGCCGCGCATCGGGATGTAGGTGTACATCCCGTAGTACGGATTGAAGAACCAGCCGCGCGACGTCCAGCCCGTGGAGTTGTCGCGCACATACTTGGCCGCCGACAGGTTGGCCATGGAGGTGTATTCAGAGCGGCGCTTGGCCCAGCGGTTCAGCGCGTCGTGGACCTTGGCGTCGAACTTCTCCGTGGACACCCCATTCGGAAGGGGCAGCAACCGCCCACCCTTGACTGCCAGGATGTTGCCGCCCGCGGTCTTGACGTCCGCCTCGCCGGCGTAGACCCGAAGCTGCGCCGGATCGGAGTCGAAGCGATACAGCCCGTTTTTGCGGAGATGAACTTCGGCACCCTGGTAGACAATGGTCAAAGCGTTGTCCTTGTCCCCCAACAGGTCATCGCATTCGATCAAGGCGGAGCCGGAAAGGAAATCCACCCGTGTATCGCTGAGCCGGGCGCTGATCATGCGGACAGCGCTGTTCTCGCTGATGCGCAAGAACGCTCCGGGATTGAGAAGGATCTCCGCCCGGCCTTCAGTGGTGCGGAATTCGGTGTTCTCCTTGAGGTCGGGATAGGCTCCCGGCCGGACGTCCACGGGCTTGTTGGCCAGCAACGCCTGACCCTCCACATAGTGGATAAGACCGGATTTGGCCGAGATCACGGACTGCGCCGCGACGGGCAGGATGCTCAAAGCGGCACAGGTTGCGGCGCACAGCGCCACACGGACGGAGCGATACATGGGGACTCCTCCCATCTGAATGATCCTCCACGGTGGGACGGTTGTCAAGCCGGGCCGGTTGCGTGCAATGGCGGAATCCTTGCGACATAATAAGTGCGGAGCACACCCATGATCGGCCGGGTTCTATCGCACTACGAAGTGATCGAGAAACTGGGCGAGGGTGGAATGGGCGTCGTCTACAAGGCCCGCGACCGGGAGCTGGGCCGGCTGGTCGCAATCAAGGTGCTTGCCGCCGACGCGCTTTCGGACGAGGGCCGGCGGCGGCGTTTCCTCCAGGAAGCGCGGACGGCCTCGGCGCTGAATCACCCGAACATCGTCACGATCCACGACATCGGCCACACCGAGGGCCTGGACTTCATCGTGATGGAGTACGTCGAGGGCCGTCCGCTGAAGAGTCTCACCGGCGCCCCCTTGCCCGTGAAAGAAGCGGTCGGGTACGCCCGGCAGATGGCCGCGGCGCTGGCCGCCGCGCACGCCGCCGGAATCATCCACCGCGATGTGAAACCGGCCAATGTGATGGTCACGGCGGCAAGCGCGGTCAAGGTGCTCGACTTCGGCCTGGCGAAACTGACCGAGCGCGCCTCGCTCAGCGACAACGATCCCACCATGACCGGTAGGCCGGGCGGCGAGCCCACCGAGCTCGGCGCCGTCCTGGGCACGGCCTCTTACATGTCGCCGGAACAGGCCGAGGGGAAGCCGGTGGACGAGCGCTCGGACATCTTTTCGCTGGGCATTGTGCTGTACGAGATGCTGAGCGGCCGGCGGCCATTTCATGGCGACTCCAACATCGCCACGATGATGGCGATTCTGCGCGATCCGCCACCCCCGCTTGCGAATGTGCCCGGCGAATTGGCGCGAATCGCGGGGCGGGCGCTGGAAAAGAACCGCGAAGCGCGCTATGCAACCGCCGCCGAGATGGAGCGCGACCTGGCCGCCTATCTCGAATCTCTCTCCGGGGCGCAGCGGCCCGCGGCGGGCGTGGAAGGGCTTCTCCGCCGACCGGGCATCGCCGCTGCGGCGGTAGTGATTGTCATCGCGCTGGTCGCGGCCGGCGTGTGGAATTACCAGCGCGGCTCGCGTCTGCGCTGGGCGCGCGAGCGGGCCATTCCGGAAATCGCCAAGCTGGCCGAGGAAGGCCGATTCATCGCGGCCTTCGATCTGGCGGCCGAAGCGGATCGGCTCATTCCAGGCAACCCGCAACTGGCCCGGCTCTGGCCGGAGTTCGCCCAGTCTCCACCGGTCGACACCACTCCGTCGGGTGCCGCTGTGTCCATCCAGGAATACGGCGTGACGGGGGCCCCCTGGCGCATCCTGGGCAAGTCGCCGCTACAAGGGGTCCGGATACCTAATGGCTTCTACCTTTGGAAAGCGGAGAAAGACGGCTACGAGCCCTCCTTCTGGGCCGCCAATAGCCAGGCTAATTCCATCGCCATGACTCTCGACCTGAAGGCGCCGGCGCCCAGCGGAATGGTCGCTGTCCAGACCGGACTCGTGGCTTATTCGATATTGGGGATCGGGTTTCTCGGTCCACTCACCTTAGGCCGCTTTCATATCGACCGGTACGAAGTCACCAACCGGGCCTTCAAGGAGTTTGTCGACGCGGGAGGCTACCAGAAGACCCAATACTGGAGACATCCGTTCCGCAAAGACGGCCGGACACTGACATGGGAACAGGCGATGGCGGAGTTTGTCGATACCACGGGAAAGCCGGGACCGTCCACCTGGGAGGCGGGCTCCTATCGCGCGGGTGAGGAAGACCTGCCGGCCGGCGGCGTGAGCTGGTATGAAGCGGCCGCCTACGCGGAGTTTGCGGGAAAACAACTGCCCACCATCTACCATTGGTATCAGGCTTCTACTCCGACTACCGCCGCGTATTCGGCGCCCGTCAGTAACTTCGACGGCAAGGGCGCTGCTCGCGTCGGGTCTTACGCGGGCGTCGGGCCTTTCGGAACCTACGATATGGCGGGCAACGTCAAGGAGTGGTGCTGGAACCAGACCGACGATGGCCGGCGCTTTATCCTGGGCGGCGGATGGAATGAGCCCTCCTACAACTTCGTCAATCCCGATGCCCGCGTGCCCTTCGACCGCTCCCCGGCCAACGGATTCCGGTGCGTGCGCTATGAAAAACCGCCCGCCGAAGAGCTGCTTGCGGCTCGCGCGCGTGAATCCCGCGACTACTCCACCGAGAAGCCGGTCTCCGACGACGCTTTCCGGGTGATCCGCAGCCTGTACGCCGCCGAGCGCGGCGATTTGCGCGCCAAGGTCGAATCGGTGGATGACAGCGCGCCCTATTGGCGGACGGAGAAGGTATCCTTCCAGGCGGCGTACGGAGCCGAGCGGGTTTCCGCCTACCTGTTCCTTCCGAAGCAATTCCAGCCGCCCTATTCCGCCCTGGTCTTTTTTCCGGGGGCTGGGGCGGTATTGGGCACCCTTGCCAGCCCCATTCTGGACATCCCCAGAATCGATTACCTGGTTCGCAGCGGGCGCGCCGTGATTTACCCGGTGTACTATGGAACCTTTGACCGCCGCCTGCCGTCCGGCTACAACCTGTTCCGGACGCCACGCCAGGTGCTGGTGCGCCAGTTCCAGGACCTGGCGCGCTCCGTCGACTACCTGGAGAGCCGGCCCGACATTGACCGCGCGCGTCTTGCTTACTACGGCCTGAGCCTGGGATCACGTGTGGCTGCGGTGATGCTCTCCATGGAGGATCGCTTCAAGACCGCGGTACTGCTGGCCGGCGGATTCCACCTGAGCGCGAAACCGCTGGAAGTCGACGAGTTCACCTTTGCGCCTCGTGTGAAACTGCCCCTGGTGATGGTCAACGGCCGCCACGACTATACGTTTCCGTACGAGGCGTCCCAGAAGCCGCTGTTCCGCTGGCTGGGCACGCCGCTCGCGGACAAGCGCTTCGTCGCACTGGACACGTCCCACGACGTCATGACCCGCCGCAACGAGGTGGTCCGCGAGGTCCTCGACTGGCTGGACAAGCGCCTGGGGCCGGTGAAGCGATAGGCGCGAGTCGCGCTCAGTCGGTTCTGGATGTCTGGCACCAAGTGCTATAGAATGGACCCAGGAACTGTGTGTGCGGGTCTTCAAGTCCAGATGGTTTCACCGCTTTGCCAGGAAGGAAGGAATTGCGGATGCAGCCTTGCGCGAGGCTGTTGCTCGGGCCGAAAAGGGCCAGATCGACGCCGGCCTTGGCGGTGACCAGCGGGCGAACATCAATGACGATCTTCGGCACTCGCGAGAAATGACCCTACTTTGCTCGGCAAAAGTGACCCACCACCACGTCGACGCGGTGGTGCTCTTGCCTGTGGGCAAGGGGACACCGTTAGCACTTGGGTCGCCAGCGAAGGCAAACTGGTTCGGAAAAAATGAACGGGTTACGAGAAAGAGAGGGGTGCCGCTGGCGCTCGCATGGGTCCTTGCAGGCCCTTGCCCTCGGGCAAATCGTGTTCTTAGTCTGGGTCGGTTTG
>JACOSH010000122.1 GCA_016178945.1 Acidobacteriota bacterium | reverse complement strand
TCCACCCGCACCCTGGTGCTCGATGTCCAGAGCGCTTTCGTCGACGTTCTGCTGGCCAAAGACAACCTGGCGCTGGCCCGCGATAACCTGAAGTCCTTCGAGAGCATCGTCGAAATCAACTCCACCCGCGTGCGCGCCGGCGACCTGGCCAAGGTCGAACTGGTGCGCTCCCAGGTGGCGGCCTTGCAGTATCGCAACGCGGTGCTCCAGGCCGAGTCCAGGCTGCGCATCGCGCGCAACCGCCTGAAAACGCTGATCGGACGCACGTCCTTCTCGCCGGACTTCGACGCCGTGGGAGACCTGCGGCGTGACGCCGCGCGGCTTCCCGTGGACAACGTCCTGTCCGCCGCGCTCGAGCTGCGCCCCGACCTCCAGGCCCTGGGCAAGGACCAGGCCCGCTCGCTGGCCGACATCCGGCTGCAGATCGCTCAGGGCAAAGTGGACTACACCGTGGGCGCCCAGTTTCACCGCCAGTACAACAACGCCACCGGCAGTTCGCTGGGCCTCTTCTTCAGCGCGCCGATCCCGGTCTTCAACCGCAACCAGGGCGAGATCGAGCGCGCGCGGCGGGAACAGCAGCAGATCCAGGCGCGCATTCGCGCCCTGCAAAACGACATTCGCACCGAAGTGCACAACGCTTACCAGCAGTACTCCACCGCGCGCAACCTGGTGGAGAGCATCGAGCGCGACATGCTCCAACAGGCCGGCGAGGTGCGCGAAACCATCAACTACTCGTACCGCCGCGGCGAAGCCAGTTTCGTCGAGCTGCTCGACGCGCAGCGCGCGTTTAACGACACCCGCCAGGCATATAATGAGGCACGAGCTGAGTTCGCTCGCAGTCTCTACGCGCTGGATGCGATTTCCGGAAAGGGGATGACGCCGTGAAACAGCTCTTTGCGGTTCTCTGCTGTGGGCTCACCCTGTTCCTGTCCTGTGGGAAGCAGAATGAGACCACTGCCGCCGCGCCCCCCGTCGCCCCCGGCCCGACCGGCCTGGTGGTGATCCCGGCCGATTCTCCTAAGCTGAAGCAGCTCCGGGTGGAGACGGTGCGCAGCGTCCAGATCCCCACGGATGAAGTGGTCTCCCCCGGCAAGGTCGAGGTCAACCCAAACCGCGTCTCCAGCGTCGGGCTGCCGGTCCCCGGCCGCATTGTCACCGTCCAGGTGAGGCTGGGCGACGCCGTCGAACAGGGACAAGTGCTGCTCACCGTGGAGAGCCCGGATGCCGACGCGGCCGAGTCCGCCTACTTGCAGGCGATCGCCGCGCTCACCCAGGCCAAAGCCGGGCTGGTGAAGGCGCAGTCCGATTTTGACCGCGTCACCGATCTGTTCCAGCACAACGCGGTGGCCAAGAATGAAGTCATCAACGCCGACAACGCGCTCGCCCAGGCCAAGGCCGCGCTGGAACAATCCGAGGCGGCCCGCGAGCAGTCCATCCGGCGCCTGGCCATCCTGGGCCTCAAGCCGGGCGCTTTCGGCCAGAAGATTGAAGTTCGCGCCCCGCTGGGGGGCAAGGTGCTGGAGATGAGCGTCGCCGCCGGCGAGTACCGCAATGACACCAGCGCGCCCCTCATCAAGCTGGCCGACCTGAGCACCGTGTGGGTGGCCGCCGACGTCCCGGAAAGCTCCATCCGCTTGATCCAGATCAATGAGCCAGTGGACATCACTCTGTCGGCTTATCCCGGCGAGACCTTCCACGGGCGCGTGGCCCGCATCGCCGACACCGTCGATCCGCAGACCCGCACCATTAAGGTCCGGGTGGAGATGCAAAACACGCGTGGCCGGTTCCGTCCCGAAATGTTCGCCAACATTCGCCACGTCGAATCCACCATGGTCAAACCCGTCCTTCCGCCGGGCGCCGTCATCCAGGGGGATGGCCGCAGCGTGGTCTTCCTCGAGCAGTCGGCGGGCAGCTTTCTCCAGACCGAGGTCACCCTCGGCAAGCGGTTCGGAGAAGTCGTGCCGGTGTTGAGCGGGCTCAAAGCCGGCGACCGCGTCGTGGTCGACGGAGCGATGCTACTCAAATGAACGGGCAAGAGGATGATCCATGACGCCGCCCATTAAGCTTCTCTTGATTTACGTCGACGAGAGCGACGTCTGGGAGGATACACAAACCCCACTCTATGAAGCGATCGTCCGGCGGCTGCGCCAACTGGAAGTGGCCGGCGCCACCGTCCAGACCGGCATCATGGGGTTTGGCAGCCATCAGAAGGTGCACCGCCGCCGCCTCTTCGGCATCTCCGACGATCGACCCGTGATTATCAGCGTGGCCGACGAGGAGGCCAAGATCCGTGGTATCCTTCCCGAAATCCGCGCCATGGTCCAGGAAGGACTCATGCTGCTCACCGACGCCGAGATCATCGCGTGATCGCCAGACTCCTGCGTTTTGCGCTCCAGCAGCGCTTCGTCTCCCTCCTCCTAGGCGTGGCCCTGATCGGGGCCGGCCTGTGGGCCTTTCAGCAGCTCAAGATCGAGGCCTATCCCGATATCTCCGACACCCAGGTCGTCGTCATCACCCAGTATCCCGGGCGCGCCGCCGAAGAAGTCGAGCAGCAGGTGACCATTCCCATCGAGCGCGCCTTGAACAGCACGCCCTCTGTGATCGCCCGGCGCTCGCGCACCATCTTCGGGCTGTCGGTGGTGGAGCTGACCTTCGACTTCAACACCACCGACTACTTTGCCCGCCATGCGGTGCTGGAAAAACTCCGCGACGCCGGCCTGCCCGAGGGTCTCACGCCGGCGCTGGGTCCGCTTGCCACGCCCATTGGCGAAATGTACCGTTACACGCTGGAGGGCGGCGGGCAAACCCCCCGGCAATTGCGGGAGCTCCAGGACTGGGTAATTGAACCGCGCCTGCTCCAGGTTCGGGGCGTGGCCGACGTGGTGCCGTTCGGCGGCCAGGTAAAGCAGTATCAGATCGAAATCGACCCGTTCGCTCTGGAGAAGTACCGGCTGTCGATCGGCCAGATCGCCGAGGCCGTCACCCAGGGCAACCAGAACGCCGGCGGCGCTCTTCTCGACAATCGCCAGCAGGCCATGGTGGTGCGCGGCGTGGGCCTCATCCAGTCGCTCGCCGATATCGAGAACACTGTCGTCGCCGAAGCCGGCGGCGTCCCGATCTTCGTCCGCGACGTCTCCAAAGTCCAGTTGGGCTCGGCGCCCCAGACCGGCATCTTCGGGGTCCAGGACCGAACCGGCGGCGTCGAGGGCATCGTCCTGATGCGGCGCGGCGAGAACCCGAGCGAGGTCCTGAAGCTGGTTCACGAGGCGGTGGAGGAGCTGAACGGCGTGCGCCTGCCCCCTGGCGTGCGGATTGTCCCCATTTATGACCGCACGGATCTGGTCGACAATACGCTGCGCACCGTCTCCCGCACGCTGCTGGAGGGCCTGCTCATCGTGGTGGCCGTGTTGTTTCTCTTTCTGGGCAGTGTCCGCGCCGCCCTGCTCACCGCCCTGACCATCCCGCTCTCGCTGCTGTTCGCCTTCGTCTGCATGCACTTCACCGGCATCCCCGCCAATCTCCTCAGCCTGGGCGCAATCGATTTCGGCATCATCGTCGACGGCACGCTCATCATGGTCGAGCACATCGTCCACACTCTGGCCGAGCGCCGGAACAAAGGCGGCGCCAGTGTGCTGGTCTCCATTCGCAACGCAGCGCTGGAAGTGGAATCTCCCATCTTCTTTTCCCTCCTGATCATCATCGCGGCCTACCTGCCGCTGTTCACGCTGGAACGAGTGGAACGCCGCCTGTTCACCCCCATGGCCTTCACCGTCTGCTTCGCCTTGCTGGGTTCCATGCTGCTCGCCTTGACACTGATCCCCGCCCTGGCCACCTACCTCTTCCGCCGGGGCGCCAAGGGCTGGGACAATCCCCTGCTCGCGTGGATTGGCCGCCGCTACGAGCAGGTCTTGCGCGCGGCCTTGCGCAGGCCGGCCTGGACTGTTGCGGCTTCCTCCGCCGTGGTCGCCGCGGCCCTCCTGCTAGGGACCCGTCTGGGCTCGGAGTTTCTTCCGCAGCTCGACGAAGGCACCATCTGGATCCGAGCCAATCTGCCTCCGGGCATTTCGTTGGAAAAGTCCGCCGAGGTTGGCGCCCAGATCCGCCGGATTCTCTCCCAGTTCCCTGAAATCCACCTGGTCAGCTCGCAGACCGGGCGCAACGATTCCGGCACCGACCCGTTCGGACCTAACCGCAACGAGCTGCTCTTGGGCCTGAATCCCTACAACACCTGGAAACCCGGCAAGACCAAGGCCGCCCTGGTGGAAGAGCTCTCCGCCAGGCTGCACGCCGAGATCCACGGCGCCTCCTTTAACTTCACCCAGCCCATCATCGACACCGTCACCGAGGCGGTCACCGGATCTTCCGCCGACTTGGCCGTCATCGTCAGCGGTTCGGATCTCACCCAATTGCGCCGCATCGCGGAACAGACCCTGCAGGTGCTCCGGCGCCTCCGCGGCGCGGCCGACACCGCCATCGAGCAGGAGTCCGAACAGGCCCAACTGCGGCTGTGGATCGACCGGGCCAAGGCCGCTCGCTTCGGCCTGCGCGTGCGCGACATCCAGGACGTGATCGAGATGGCCATCGGCGGGCGTCCCGTCTCTAACGTCTTCGAAGGCGAGCGCCGGTTCGAGATTGCCGTGCGGTACCACTCCGGCGCGCGCCAGGATCCGGCCGCCATCGGACGCATTCTGATTCCGGCTCGCAATGGCGGGCGCGTTCCCATGGCCGACGTCGCCGAGGTCGGCGTGGTCAGCGGCGCCACCATCATCGCCCGTCGCGAGAACCGGCGCCAGATTTCCGTACGCACCAACATCCGCGGCCGCGACCAGGGCAGTTTCGTCGCCGAGGCGCAGAAACGGGTCGCCGCCGAAGTGAAGCTGCCCGCCGGATATCGCGTGGAATGGGGCGGGCAGTTTGAAAACCTCGAGCGCGCCCGCAAGCGGCTCGCCGTGGTCCTGCCCCTAACCATCGCCATTATCTTCGCGCTCCTGTTCTTCGCCTTCGGCTCCACGGCCTACGCCGGACTGGTCCTGATGAATGTGCCGTTTTCGTTGGTGGGCGGCGTGGTGGCGCTTTACGTGAGAGACATCCACCTCAGCGTCTCGGCGGCGGTGGGATTCATCTCTCTGTTCGGCGTGGCGGTGATGAGCGGAGTGCTGGTGGTGGCCGAGATCAATCGCCAGCGCAAAGAGCCGGGTGTCGACGTAAAACAGGCGGTCATCCAGGGATCTCTGGCCCAGATGCGCCCGGTCCTCATGATGGTGCTGGTGGCGTTGCTCGGCATGGTTCCGGCGGCGCGCGCCACCGGTATCGGCTCCGACGTGCAACGCCCGCTGGCGACGGTCGTGGTGGGCGGTCTGCTCTCGACCCTGTTCCTCACCCTGATCGCGCTCCCGGCCATGTACTCGCTCGCCGCCAGGCGCCTCAGGCGGGACGCCGGCTGAAGCCGATCCTCAGGTCCTCGCGATAGACCGAGTAGCGCGCTCCCGGCCAGCCGTGAATCACCACCTCGGCGGCCCCCGGCTCGATCTCGGCGCACTCGCCCTCCGGTCCGCGCAGCACGACTTCGCGCTCCTCGCCCGCCGGCACCTCGTACCGGTCGCCCCACGGCTCGAAGCGAAGCGTCATGCTCGCGCTGCTGGGGTTGAGCAGCCGGAAGCGGTGCGCGGGACGAAGCGGGCGGTCCAGTCGCCACTGGGATTCCAGCGCCTCCACTCGCCTGGTGAGGGAATCGATCGGATCCGCGGATGGCGACAGTGGCTGGACGCCATGCGTATACTCCGCCGCCACTCTCGCGGCCAACCCCTCGTACTCCAGGTGACGCTCGCGCAGCAGCTCGGCGGCGTAGGACTTCTCCTCCTTCAGAATCGCCAGCAGGAGGTGTCCGCACTCGATATGCCGGTGCCCCAGCTTGTCGGATTCCTCCGCCGCATGGCTGAGAACGCGCCGGCCCGCCTCCGAGACCGGCAGGTCCACCGACGTGGAGGTCTTGGCGCGCGGAGGATCGTGCGTGTTGATTTGGCGGCGCATGGCCTCCACCTCCGGGCGACCGCCGATCCATTCCACCAGCCGTCCGTCCTCCCGCAGCACCCCCAGCAGCAAGTGTTCCACTTCAATCTGCGGGGAGCCGACTGTGCTCGCCTCGTAGCGGGCAAAGAAGATGGTTCGCCGGGCCTTCTCGCTGTACCGCTCAAACACCGCAGCCCCTCTCACCCCTCCTAGTCCGTCACCTCGATCTTCGGCCCCACCCGCGGGCCGATCTGCCGCAACCGCGCCTCCGCGTTGCGAGCCAGTGTCACGAACGCCGCCGCCAGCGGATCGGAATCGCCGCCCAACGCCACGGGCCAGCCCGAATCCCCTCCTTTGCGCACCTGCGGATCGAGCGCCACTTCGCCCAGGAAATGGACTCCCATTGTTTCCGCCGTCCTCTTCCCTCCCCCGCAGCCAAAAACATCCATCCGCTCGCCGTTGGGCAGCGTCAGGTAGCTCATGTTCTCGACGATCCCCAGGATCTCCACCTTCACCTGGTGAAACATGTGGACCGCCTTCCGCGCATCCTCCAGCGAAACTTCCGAGGGCGTGGTCACGATAATCGCCCCGCTGATCGGCGCCGTCTGGATGAGGGTCAACTGCACGTCCCCGGTGCCGGGCGGAAGGTCGATCAGCAGGTAGTCGAGCTCTCCCCAATCCACACCGCGCAGGAACTGTTGGATCACGCTGTGCAGCATCGGGCCGCGCCACACCAGCGGCTTGTCGCCGGGGTTGAGGAAGCCCATCGACATCAGCTTCACGCCGTATTGCTCCAGCGGCTGGATGCGCTCCCCTACCGCCGACGGCGTCTGGCTGATCCCCATCATCAGGGGTACGTTGGGGCCATAGACGTCGGCGTCCAGCAACCCTACCTGGTTCCCCAGCTTGGACAGCGCCAGCGCCAGATTGACGGCCACCGTGGTCTTGCCCACGCCCCCCTTCCCGGATCCGACTGCAATCAGATTGCGCACGCCAGGAATGGGCAGCTTGGGCGCCTGCCCCGGTTGTGGAGGACTCATTCTGTACTAGCTTAGCAGGCCTACCGCTCGATCGACGTCACGACCCCGTCCTTCAACTGGACCACGGCCGCGTCTTTCCCCTCGATCCGGTAGCGATAGATCTCCAGACTCTGCGCTCCGTCCGGAATGGTGAGCCGCATGGAAGGATTGCCCGCCCGCGCCAGCAGCTCGTGGCGCGTGATTCCCACCTGAATACCGGCCAACTGTTCGGCGGTGACCGCCGGCTCCGGTGCCGGCTGCGGCCCGGGCCGGTCCTTGGCGGCGGTGTCGGCGGTCACCTTCAGGCGGACGACCGGCGCTTCAGCAGTCTTAACCTTTGCCCCGCCGGCCGGCTGCTTGCCGGCCTGATCCACGGCCTGCCCCACCTTCGACAGCGCGGCGGCCACACCCTTCCCCACCGCCGCCGCGCCAGTACTGCCGGAAGTCGTCAGCGCCCCCCGCTCCACCAATACCTGCGCCGGCACGCACAGAGCGGAAAGAAGAATAATCGCCAGAACCTTTGTCGCCTTCACGGCTTTGGCCTCCCACCACCCATGATAGAATGCAACGGCTCTAGGGCCCGCACCGAATCCCGCTAAGAAAAGTACCGAACCCCCCTTTCCCAGTACTCCGAGCTCCCACCTCAGTCTTGGACCGTCGGCGCTCACCTGTTACTCTAGCAAGTAGAGACGTGGCCATCCGTAAGCTGTTGCTGATCTCCTATGTGTTTCCGCCAGCAGGGGGCGTTGCCGTGCAGCGCGCGCTGAGTCTGGCCAAGTACCTGCCTCCCAACGGCTTCGAGGTTCACGTGCTCAAGGCCAGCAACGCCGCAGTCCCGACATCGGATCCGGACCTCCTCAAGCAGATCCCACCCTCGGTAACCGTCCACGGCGCCTTTACGCCCGAGTTGCCCTACCACCTCCGCCAACGCATCTGGGCGCTGATCGGCCGTGGCGCCAAGCCAACGGCTGCTCCTACGCCCACTCACCGTGGAAAGTCCCTACCGCAGCGCCTGATCGAGCGGATCTTATGCCCGGAACCCGAGGTACTATGGACACCTTTCGCACTTCGCAAAGCCCGTTCGATCATCCGGGATCACGGCATTGAAGCCGTGCTAGTCACCGTACCGCCGTTTTCGGCCTTTCTCGTTGGCAACTCGCTGAAGCGAGAGTTTCCCCACCTCAAGCTGATCAGCGACTTCCGCGACGAGTGGCTAGAGTTCTACCTGGGAGACTTCGGATTTCAGAGCGGGGATTATACGCGCCAGCGCGCCGAGCAGATCCAGCGCCAGACCGTCGAGATCTCCGACCGTATCGTGGCGGTGACGCCGTCCAGTTTGGCGAAGATTCAATGCCGTTATCCGGAGCAGTCGCGCGACAAGTTCGTCTGCATCACCAACGGCTACGATCCGGACGCCTTCGCCGGATTCACGCCACGGCGCCACGGACGTAACCGGACCCTCGTCACCTACGTCGGCACTGTCTACAAACCGTGCTCACCTCGCGCCTATCTGGACTCGCTCGACGCGATGCCGGAGGAGATTCGGTCGCGGATCGAGACGCGCTTTGTAGGCCGCGTCAGCGACGGCGAGCGGGCCACTCTGGAGTCGCGCAAGAGCCCCGTAGAGGTCCTCGGATTCCGCCCACATGGCGAAGCGCTCAAATTCATCGAGGAGACGGATTACCTGCTGCTGACCGAGGCCAGTCCGATCACGCTACCCGGCAAACTGTTCGAGTACATGGCGACCGGCAAGCCAATTCTAGGACTCTCGCCGCCCGGCAGCGAATGCGAGCGGGTACTGCGGGAGACCGGCGCCGGAGTCTGCGTGGATCCTGCCAACTGCGCGGCTGTCAGCGCGATGATCGAGACGGCGTATCAGCGGGCGCAAGCGGGCGACTTCTCAGCACCGCCGGACCGCGAACTGATTCGCAGGTACGAGCGCCCGCGTCTGGCCGCCGATTACGGCCGGCTGATCGCGGGGCTGTGCAGCCTATGAATCTGCCCGCCACGATTCTCCACGTTTTTCCCACCTTCGTTCGCGGCGGGACCCAGATCCGCATGGCATCTATCATGAACGCGCTGGGCGATGGCTTCCGCCACAAGATCATCGCGCTCGATGGCCAGTATGACGCGGCCTCGGCCTTGCACCCTGACGTGGCCACGCTTCTGGATCCACCACGGCGAACACTTGCGCCCTACTTTTCCACGCTTGCACGGCATGTGCGATCGCTGCGCCCCGCTCTGGTAGCCACCTATAACTGGGGGGCAATCGACATGACTCTCGGTGCGCGGCTCGCCGCAGAATGCCCGGTGATCCACAACGAGTGCGGTTTCGGTCCGGATGAAGCCGTCACTATGAAACAGCGGCGTGTACTGGCCCGGCGCTTCATTCTGCGCACGATCTTCCGCACAGTGGTTCCCTCGCGGGCGCTCTGGACCATCTGCCGCGACCAGTTCCGGCTGCCCCTGTCTCGAGTCCAACTGATTCCGACCGGAGTGGACATCGAACGGTACCAGCCGAGTCGTGACCAAGCCGGACGCGAGTCGTTGGGTATCGGACCCAGTACCATTGTGTTCGGATTCGTCGGCAGCCTGCGCCCCGAGAAGAACGTGCCAATGCTGGTGCGTGCATTCGCTGCAACTCGGCTGGACGATAGCAGGCTGATGCTCGTGGGGGACGGCCCCTGTCGTGCCGAAGTGGAGAGCCTGGCCCGCGAGCTCGGCGTAGCCGGGCGACTGATCCTAACCGGACATGTCGCCGATCCGGCCCCGTATCTGGCGATGTTCGACGTCTTTTCTCTCACCTCAATCACCGAGCAAGTGCCCAACGCGCAGCTCGAGGCCATGGCTTGCGCACTGCCGGTGCTGGCTACCGATGTCGGCGATTGCCGCGCGCTCCTCGGAGACCATGCCGCGTCTTGGGTTTCGCGCTCGGGCGACGTCGACTCCTTCGCCCGGAAGATGCACGAACTGGCGGCCGATGAGGAGAAACGCCAAACCCTGGGCGCCGCCAACCGGCGGCGCTGCCTCGGCCACTACAGCACGACGATCATGGTGCAGTCCTTCGAGATGCTCTACCGGACTGCACTTGGCGTCCGCTGATCTTGATTCAGATACCAGTCCACAAACGTGCCGATGCCTTCGGCGAAGGGAGTTCGGGGATGATAATTGAGTTCCCGGCCGGCTTTGGAGATATCGGCGAACGTGATTGGCACGTCGCCTGGCTGCTTGGGCAGCCACCGGATTTGGGCCGAGCGGCCCAGCTTCGCCTCGATCGTGCGGATCATGGTCAGCAGATCCACCGGCGTGGAATTTCCCAAGTTGAAGATCTCGTAGGCTGCGTCACAGCTTAAAGCTCCCATGATCCCCTCCACGGTGTCGTCCACGTAGGTGTAGTCACGGCTGGCCGATCCGTCGCCAAAGACGGGAATCGGCTTCCCTTCGGCGATCATCTCGGTGAACTTGCGGATGGCCAGGTCGGGTCTCTGGCGCGGTCCGTAGACGGTGAAAAAACGCAGGCAGACTATGCGAATGCCGTAGAGATGCCAATAGGTGTAACAGAGCTGCTCGCCCGCCAGCTTGGTCGCCGCATAGGGAGAGATCGGATGGAGTGCGTCGGCCTCGTGGAAGGGCACGGGACACGTACTTCCGTACACCGAGCTTGAGGAAGCAAAGACGAACTTTCCGACGCCGAACCTCCGGCAGGCTTCGAGCAAGATCAATGTTCCGCGGACATTTACCTCTTCATACAGCAAGGGCTGCTCCAGGCTGGGACGGACACCCGCGCGCGCAGCCAGGTGAATCACCGCCTCGGGGCGCTCGCTCGCGAACACGTCCATCACTCGTGCTTCATCCCGAATATCGAGCGGATGGAAAGACACTGTGCCCGCACGGCGTACCGCATCCAGATTGGCTTCCTTCAGCCTGGGCGCGTAGAAGTCGTTGAGGTCATCCAGAATGGAGACCTTGTCACCGTCGCGGATCAGGCGCTCGGTGAGGTGCGATCCGATGAACCCAGCCCCTCCGGTGATCAGAACGTTCATTTCAGGCACCTCCTCCCGTGCAATCCTGCGATGCGCTCAAACTCGGCATGAACTTCTCCCGCCACCCTTTCCCATGATCGGGAACACCCCCAGGCCGAGATCGCGGCCCGATCCCAGTCTTTCTTGAGCGCGGTTCGAAGAGTATCACGCAACGCACCGGCGTCGTTGGACGGAACCACGAATCCATAATCGGAACTGGGTACCATATCCGGAACGCCGCCCACGTCGGTCGCCACCACGGGCGTACCGCACGCGCTGGCCTCATGCACCACATTTGGCCAACCCTCGCGATTGCTCGCCAGACAGAATACATCCGCTGCCGACATCCATGTAGCCATTTCTTCTGGCGTTACCGTTCCAATGAACCGCACCCGATCCTCCAGGCCGAGTTCGCGAACCTCCCGTCGGATCTGGTCTTCATAGCGGCCCTCCCGCCCCGCTCCGCCAGCAATCACCAACTGCGCCGGACAGCCTTCATCCACCAGGGCACGCAACGCACGAGCAATGCGATGGTGTCCCTTTCGTTCGATCAGAGCGCCAGCGGACAGAATCACCTTGCAGTCCAACGGAATGCCAAGCTCTCGCCGGCATTTCGGGCCGTCGTGAGGATGGAAGACGAGGCTCTCCACTCCGTTGGGAATCATTTTGACTTGGCTCCCTAGCACACCCATTGACATCACGTAATCCCGCAATCGCGCGGAGACCGCAATCACGGCGCTGGCCCGCCTCCAGGACCAGACCATCGCATTTCGCCTCCACAGGTACTGCCCGGGCAATGTCGCATTTCCGCGCACGGTGACTGTAAAAGGAAGCCTGAGGGTTGCGGCGAGCATTCCTGCGGCGACTCCGTCCGGATATCCAAAGTGGGCATCAATCAGATCGAACCTGTCACGCCGGTGCAGGCCGATCACGAGCGGCAATAAGCGCAGGAACAGAAGCACTGGATTGATCGCCAGCCCCCCCGGAGCGTACAGCCAACCAGGATGCATTACTTCGATCGGTCCATCCTGCCGACGGCGCGGAATGACCTGCCGGTTCCTTATCGAACCCCGGGCCCAATCGACGACACCAACTGGCGCTACGACTGTCACGCGATCGTGTCGGGACAGCGCTTGAAGCCGCCGCCGCACGAACACACCCAGCGACGGCTCACTGGGATTCGGATAGACACAACTCAAGCTGAGGACTCGCACGCGCCATCCGTTGGGCGCTGCGCCCGGTTCTGAGGTGCCCATAGGGTTTTCGATGACGGCTGTACGAGTCATGCCAACTTCGGGCTCGTGCCCCCTTCGACCGCAGGCACCGGCCATGCGCCAGAAGCCTGCTGTTTCCAGGAAACGCGTGCAGCTTCGCGCATAGCCTCTTGTACCTTGACCTTGGCGAGCACGATGATGGTCATTAGGTGGTATGGAAAATCGAAGTAAGCTAAGCCCGAAAATGCTCCCCCACAGAGGTACCCTATCAAGCTCACCTGGACCATGGAGGTCATATCATGTGCCCACTCCATTCCCGGCACTTCCTTGGCATGCCTGAGTACCCACATTCCGCTGAGCAACGTAAGAATCCAGAGCGTCAAGAACAGCGCCAAACCCACATAACCCTGCTCGCCGAGAACCTCAAAATAGATGCTGTGTGCGTCGTGATGATCTCTCGGATTGGGCGCGTAGATCTCAAACAACTGCCATGTGAAAGTTTGAAAACCCCCGCCCACCAGAGGCCGGTCGTTCGCGACATTAACCGCAAAGCGCCACGCATTGAAGCGTCCTTGGGCCGAGGCGTCCTCCTCGTAGTTCTGTGTTGAGTGCATTCGCTCAGTCCATTGTTCAGGCATGAACGCGAATAACCCGAAGAGCGCGAATACCACAAGGATCCCAGTTACAAGACGGCGTTTGCTTCTCCATAACATGACTCCAGCCACTATGCAGAATGCAACCACTCCACCCCGGGAGTACGTCGAGAGTATTGCAAGGGTGGTCAACGCCATCGCGCCGGCAATCGCCGTGCGGACCAGTATACGCTTCGCTTGTAACTGAAGGTAGCGCATCAACGGCAACGTCATCACCAGAGCTAAGGCCAGTTGATTATTGCTCCCTATGAAGGTGTTCGAGGGCCCCTCCACGCGATACGCCCCTGCCGTGACTATTGCGAACATTCCACCTTTGACTCCAAATAAAGCAAGCGACAATGTAATAACCCACACTAGCAAATGCAGTCTTTGGCGGTCCTGCATCACTGCCAGTGTCGCGAAGATCATGAACTGGATCTTGATGACGCGAACCCATCCGTCCCAGGCGTTGACCGGATTTAGGGCGAAACACGTTGCCACTGTCACCCAGACGCAAAAGAGTAACAAAACGATGGTTTCCCGAGTCCAGGGAATCCTGAATCGCTCTCGCGCGACGAAAACAGCCACAATCATCACCACCGCCGTGACCATGGACCACGGAAAGAAATAGGCGAATCCATAGGTCAAACGGTGCGGGTTCATGTATCCCAACCAGGACCATGTCAATATGCCCAGCCAGGGGCGATTCAACGCAAACAGCAGTAGCAGCGCCATTACCCCGGCAAGGACGAGATCGCGCATATCTATCCTTTCTCCCCGTGCGCCCGGGCCTCCAGCCGCCACCTCAGGGACCGAGCCGCCCGGTACACCAACGACCGTAGGCCTGGCCGGTGCCATGTTCCACGATACACGCGGTAAGCTGCGTCTCCGTGCGACAGCTTTCTCTTGGCGAAACTCTCGCCGGCACCGAGATCGATCAAGCCGATACCAAGATCTGGCCCACATTGAATCAACTGTTTCATCAGGAGCCTCCCGGGAGAGTACCGTTTCAGGTCGTAGTTGTAAACGGGAAACCAGTAATGTAACAGGTCTCCGCTGCGCAATCCAAAATGCGAAGCCAGCCACACATCGCCCGCAACAAGCGTCGACAATAGGCCGCTGCAAGTCGGATGGTTGAAGGCGGCAAGGTGCCGCAGAAGGGCGCCCTTCCACGGAACGGCAAAAATGTCACGAGAGCCTGTGCGGATGTATTGCCTTCCCTTCTCGCGCATCAGATACTCGAGTCGCTCGTTGCAGTTCGCCTCGGCGAGCCGGAAACGTAGCGGTCCGAAGTCACGCTCAACCTGTCGCTCGAGGCGTTCGGTGTCCGTTACCAGTTTGCGATCCACTTGCCGGAGATGCTCCCAATATCGCAACGGCCTGCCATGTAGCTTTAGCGAAAGTGCCATCTCCGGGCGCTCTCCGCCCAGCCCATGATTCGTCTGGTACTCGCCCAAGTGAGTAAAGTAGAACGACTGAAGACCCGCCGCAGCCAGGAGCTCCCTCGGCTCGATTCGAAACTCAGGAGCTGCGACCACCCCGCAGAGGTCAGTCATCGATTCGCCGACGCGCTCGGCGGCGCCCAGCAACTGGTGTGCCCGGTCTCTAAACTGAAAGGGAAAGAAACCGACTTGTCCGTCGCTGCGACACAGCACGCATACAAACACACCTTGGCGAACGCTCGCGACCGCTTCCGAGTAGTACGGCGACAGAAACGGACTCTGCAACCGGTGATCCGTCCGGCATAGTCCGTCCCAGTCCGCTACTTCTGCGGCTGTCAGATCTGTAATCGCGACCACGCGCGAACTCAGTTTACCGAACGCTTTTCTCATCCTTTTTCCCCGAGCGCAAAAAGGCTATTGAAGCCCACTGCAATGCGTTGCCGGATTAGCGCGCGTTCCTCAGCAGGGAAATACCTCGCAGTCCAGACCAGCGTGACAAACGCCGCGATCAGCGCAACGTCGGCGAGCCACTGCTGCAACGTGGTCAAACAACTTACAGGCCTGCCGGCTATCGACACCCCAATTCCCAATCCGAAAAGCACAACGACCCGCCGCAGTGCACAAGGAACGCGATGCTCCCGGTAGGCAAGCGTCCAGCAAACTATCATGTACACAAGCCAGGTTAATAGCGTCGCCCAGGCGGCACCGACAGATCCGCCTTGTGGAATGAACACAAGGTTCAAACCGATATTGAGTGCAGCGCAACTTGCGGTTACTACACCGAACATCACGACCCTCTTGCCGATATACAGCAAACCCCGAAACAAATCGCCCACTTCGCGGAATGCGTACCCAAACGCCAGGATCGGCACAAGCGAAGCAGCGCGTCGATACGCCGGATCGGCAATCAGGGCCAAAGTTTCATCGCTGACCAGCGTCAACCCAACTGCGGAGAGCACCAGGAGAAACATCAGGTAGCTCGCAACTCGCCTGAACTTCTCCCTCCACCCTGCCTCCCCGGCGTCGCTGTACATGCTGATGCCCCAAGCGCTCTCAAAGGGCTGGCCGACCAGGTGTGTCACCAAAAAACCGAACCTGTAGGCCAGCGCATAGAGGCCGACATCGGCTAACGTTGAGAAGCGATTCAGAAAAAAACGATCCGAAAAATGAATTACAAAAAACGACGAACCCGACAAAATCAACGGTACGGAAAAGGAGCCAATAGAACGCGCGAAACGAAGGCTCACCTTCCACCCAGTCTCGCGCAGCACCAGCGCGAGCGCCACGAGCGCCCCAATGCTAGTGGTGATTAACTTGCTCAGGACAAAGCCCCACACTCCCATGTGGGCAAAAGCGATGAAATACACGTTCAATGACAGCATACTAAAGAGCTGTAGCAACGAAAACAAGACATAATACAGTACCCGCTGCTTAATTCTCCAGTATGTCAGGGCTACTTCAACCAGGCTTCCGAAGAAGGTGGCCGCAAACGCTGCTTTGATCAATCCAGCGTACTCCGTGGAGCTGAACACAGCCTTGCTTAGCGCCCCAGCTTTCAGCCAAGCGATCAACAGGATCAGGAAGCTAACGGATGCCATGCCAGCCACAGCAGTGGAGATGATGGCGGAACGGTCGCATTCCTCCCGATGGTCGTGGTATACCCGGACCATGCCGTCGTTGATCGAAGCAAGACCAAAAACTATGCCCGAAACCATCGTAAATAACTCGATGAGCTCGATGATTCCATAGTCAGCGGGCGTCAAAAACGTGGTGTAGACTGGAATCATGAGAAAGCCCACCGCCCGGCGCACCAGGTCGCCGGCCAGATAGGTCGAAGACTGCTTAAACAGCCGGGCCAGACTCATGACGTCCCGGCGCTCGCCGCCGGGAGGATCGGACGGCCGAACAGCCAAAGGGCCAGCCGTTCCGGCCGAAGCCGCCCCCCAGGGTCGCTGATCAGATGGGCCGGGATGTTAATGCGGCCAAACACTGCTCCCAATAGATTCCTGGTCGAATGCAAGTGAAAGTCGCTGGTGAACAAAATTCTGTAGCCCGCATCCAGCGCCAACTGGAGGGACCGCTCATCGTATTGTCCATGCGGGAATGAAAACGTGGCGATTCCGGCGCGAGTCGTCCCGAGAATCTCCGCCAACACTTGCCCCGACAGTTTCAGTTCTCGATCCGGATCCCTGGCCAGCGGAATTGGTGTGTGGGTGTGGCCATGCGACCCGATCGCTATGCCCACGGAATACATCTTTCTTATGTGGTCGGCCGACAACATTTGCTGGGACACGCCACTGCCTGCGCAGACCTCAGCGGCAATCCTGAGCGAAGCGCCATCCTCCAGCCCCGACACGCGCCAGGCTAGTTCGCGGACTTGCCGAGGATCGTTCCAAGGAGGGAAGCCGCCGCAGCCGCCGGTTGCGGCCCGCCATAGTTGGTTGCACAGCGATGTAGAAAGCCGACCAGTTCGCCGCGCTTTCTGAAAGGCGTTCTCCAGGAGTTCCGCGCGCCCAACTCCCCCGGCAACTACGAAGACTACCGCTGACAAGCCTTCCTGCTGAAGTAAGGGAAGCGCATACTCATAGTTATCGGCCCAGCCATCGTCGAAGGTGATCAGCAACGCATGATCGGGAAGCCTGGTGCCCTCCAGAACAGCCTGCAGGAGCCGTTCTAGTGTTATTGGAGTGTAGTGCCGCTTGAAAAACTTCAGGCAATCGCGAAGGAGATCCTCCGAGACAGTCCACGCGAGATCCTCTTGACCCCATCGCCTGTCCTCTCTGGGAAGGACGCGGTGAAACATCACCACCGTGAGGGTTCGCTTGTTGCGCCACCAATGGTAAACCGAAAGCGCTCCGGATTCATACATCCACCTCTTGAGCCAGTCTTTCATTCGTTTAGAAGCTGGTGTGTCTGCCGAAACACGCCAAATGCGTCGTCCAGTACCGCTGGCGTCCGCTCGCTTCAATACTATCACAACAAAGGCAGGGTCCAAGGTTCCATGAGTACGGTTGAAGTACAGTCAAAGTCACAGTACCGTAAAGTAGTGTCAGTGGCGACCGTGAGCGGTCTTGCGTTTGACGAAGTCGATGATTGCGGCGTGAGGAGACTGGACCCGCGTCCGTGATTTAAGGATGTTCACAAGCCGCTTAAGCAACCTAAGTCGAACAACAGCAACCAGCCAAATAGGCACCACGGAGACCGCGAGGCAGTACCAACGGGCGCTTTGTCGGCCCTCTGCGGTGCGAAACCTCTCTGAGCGAAGCAGATGTCTCAGCCCGCGCCCATTACGTTTGTAGAGCAGCGTATCCGCATAACCCATAAGGAGATAATCATGATAGTGCTCGATGTCACTCTGTAGTTGCTCCGGCACAGTTGCGGAGGAAAGCGCCTTTCGCAATTCTCGGATCACTGGGGGAAACGGAGGCTCGCTGCCCAGGGACTGGTGGGCCCCTGCTCCCGGTGAACTGTGATACGTTGCGAGAATTCGAGTATCGTATGCCAGCGGGTACTCAAGGGCAATCCGCGCCCACATCTCTCGATCCTCGCCGATCGGTTCACCCTCGAGGAAATACCCGACATGGTCGAATACGGAGCTTCGAACCGCAACGCTCGATGAGGTGACAAAGTTGCCGTCCAGGGAATGCCTGAAGTAGTGGTCGACTAGGCACCCGTTCGCCAGCACTTCGGTGCGGAGAGTAGTTTCCTCTACCGCACCTTTCGTCCAAATGCGTCGGTACCCTGTCGCGAACAGCCCTGCGGATGGGAACTGGGCCGCCAAACTCATAACAGCCTCCAGGAACTGGGGCGCCCACTCATCATCGCCGTCTAGCAGCGCAACAATCGAGGCCCGTGCCTCCCGTATACCTCGATTCCGTGCTGCGCCCGGGCCTTGGTTCCGCTGGCGCAGAATCCGGAATCTGGGATCCGCCACGCAACTAGCGACGGCTGCCCCGTCGTCGGTGGAGCCGTCATCCACCACGATCACCTCGAAATCCGTGAACGTCTGACCCTGCACCGACTTCAGTGTCCTCAGAATGGTGTCCTCCTTGTTGTAAAGCGGTACCACCACGGAAACTGCCGGGTCATTACGGCCCAACCCTGCAACTCCCTCCAACCGAGGCATTGACGACCCTCTGTACATCGATGACATCACAACGCCCGTTCTGGTCTAAATCTGCGGTGCACGAAGCAGCGCCGAGCGCCTGGTTGATGACCAACTGCACGTCGCGGGCATCAACCAATCCATCCGAGTTAATGTCGCACTTCGACAAAGGCGGATTTACAACAACCGGCACACGCGGCACCAGGGCATAGGACTGATTTATCCCTAGCAGACTTTGATACCCGACGTTTTGATTGAGCCACGCCCACGCATCGTCGCCCTTGAACCCGCTTGCGACTCGTCCGGGAAGGAAACTGGCCGCTGCCCGAATCAAGTGCGCGTATCCCGGGTCCGACACGTTACTATCGGTGTGGTCCACCCAGCCTGAGATATTTCTAAGGTTTGGCGCGTATGCCGCGAGAACTTCTGACCAGCTTTGGTAGTAGTTATTTGTTGATTTCCGGAGAACTGGCAACAAATAATTCTCGGAAAGCCATGGATTGAAGGCTGGGTTTACGATCATATTAATGATGAACTCGTACATGACATTATTCAACTTCCCGATCTGAAATCCGAGTTCTTCCACATGGCCCTGTACGATGTACTTGTATCCATATTGCCACATCTGGTCTGCCTGCGCGACCTCATATGGATCACCTGCCGGCGCGAACGCGCTCGTTATGCTCGAAACATGGCCTTGATTCACGAAGTGAAGGGGGTTCATACGGTCCTCGCCGATCGACTTACGACCGTAGCACCACAAGGAAGTTTCAGTGGAAGCATTGTACGGGTTGGTCGCGCACGTCGAGTAAAAACTGCCGTTGGTCAGGTTATGCTGTCCCTCCTCCACCGCAATGTTGTTGTTTAGCTTTTCAGTGAAGTACTGTTTCTCTGGCGTGTTATCCGGCGCCGCGACTGCGGCGTGAGCGACATTCCGCATCCCCCAGGCTTGGCCTCGAGTTTGAATCGCGAAGCCGATATAGCCCACGCTTCCCTTGCGGCAGTAGCTGCAAACCCCCGGATTTGGAGTCGCAAGATTGTGCGACGCCTCGAAATAGATCTCTTCCAAGAAATACCAGTCCCCCGTGACCAGATACGGAACGAAGGCGAAATCTGGCTCGTGAGCCATCTCGACGTCCCAACCATCTGTCGTCACAGGACCAACCGTTACCGTCTGGTCCGCGGGATTAGAGCTTGTCGGCCTGAGGAGATACAGCGATGGCCTTGCTTCGATGGAAAGTGGACGCCCAAACGCATCGGCAGTCTTCGCGCTATCAAAGAACCTGCCTGTGACCGACTCCCGGTAGTGCATCGGCACATGCCCTGAAACTCCCGCACAGCCGATCATCAGGTCGTACTGCTGAGGGTCGCCCGTATACAGGTACCGCAGATACCACGCCGGCAGAATTCCCAGTTCCGGTCGTTCGGCGGAAGCCATATACTTAGTCCAGAAGCCGCAGGTGCCGCCGATATCTCCCTTATCGCCTGCCGCGAAGCGGCTGATATCGGCGCTTAAGGCTGCTGGATCAGTCGTCTTGGTCAGGTCGAAGCTAGGCAGAATCCTGCTATGGATCACGTATGCCAAATTGTAGTCCATGCTGACTCTTCCAGGCGTCGTTCCGGTCCAAAAAACCTTTCGCCAACGGGACATGGCGATCTGGTTAAACGTCGCCTTTGTATAAGCTGGCTGCGAATTCAGGGGGTTTCCGGTTCTCAAAGACAACGAGTACGTCTGATCCTGGAGTTTTGTAGTCCACATGTTTTCCAGGATCATCTCCACCTTTGTCCCCTGCGGATAGCCAGGATAAAACGTTAAGACGAAGATCGGGTGCAGGGACTTGTAGGAGTCCCATCCGATGTCATACGCCAGGGCTGGACTCCGATCTTCTAGAATCACCTGCGTGCAGATGGGACCCTGAAGCCAGTATGTAACACGCTTGTCGGCCGAGGTACCGGACCAGTCGTTAAGGATCTGCCGCGCGTTTACGGCCAGCGTGGTGCCATTGGTAGCCTCGATCTGAGCGCCCCAGTTGGCGGCGATCATCGCGCTACGATCCATAGCCCCGCTGTTGTTTCCAGTAACCTGATTTGCAAAGTCCACGATAATGCTCGCACCAGTCGCAAGGCTGGCGTGGAAGGAGACCAGTGCATGCTTCAAGCTGCCGTCCGGCCAGCGCGTCTTCACGTCACACTGGCTGGGTACCGGAGTTCCATTCACCCTCGCCTGGGCGAATTGAAGTATTTCACCTAACGCGAAGACACGGGATATGGTAACGGGGCGGTTTGTCTGCACAACGCCAGCTTGATTCTTGAGCGTCACACTATTACTTGGCGCCCCGTACGAGGGGACCACCATGGCTACAGCCACTGTCAGAACCAAAATGAGAGAGCTAGGTCGCATTAGGAAGGAGTCTCCAGGCTGTAAGATCGTCACAGATGATAGTACCATGATTCCCAGGACTTCGGAAGCTAAATGTTTACCTGAGCCGGCCGTCGCTAAGACACCTAGCGAGGTCCCAGCATTCACCGCACGCATGCGGCAAGCGTCCCAATATAGCCTTCGTCGGATCGGATTTCGACCCGATAGCCAAGAGCAGCGAGCCGCTGCATGAGCCACTCTCTCGCATTGGGCATACCTCCCTTCTGGGCGTGCCACTCCATGACTATATTCCGAGGCCTCAAGCGCGTGAATCGTTCATCGGCCAGGATTGCCCACTCGCTTCCCTCGATATCGAGTTTCAGCACATCGATCGGTGTATCGTCCATGCAGGCGAAAAAGTCCAGGACCTGAACGGCATGGGCACCCGCACCGCCCGCATCTGTGTCCTCCGTAAGGGTCGAGTCCAAATCAGCGTCAGTCAAGTAGGCGCTCCCTTTCCTTGCACCCACCGCCGCGTTGTAGAGTCTCACCTTATCGTCGAGCCCGTTCATCCGCAGATTCTCCGTCAGGAGACAATAGTGCAAAGGGTGAGGCTCGAATGAATGGATCTGTGCACTCGGAAACCGTTTCGCGAAATACAACGTCGCGAAGCCGACGTTGGCTCCGAGGTCCACAATCTTGCGCACCTCCGGCTGAGTGCTCATTGGCGAATATGCTTCCAGAACGAAGACTTCGTATGCAGCAGCCCAGTCCCGGCAGGTACGCTTGTATGGGCGCAATGACAGGAGCAGCCCCGACCGCGTCCGCACCTGGATTGGGAAGCGGCGGCCGAGCAATCGCCAACCCAAATAGACGATTCGTTGCGGAAGGGCGAATAACCCGCGGAAGCTATTTGCCACGTTGGAATTCCTCCAGGAGTGCCGCAATTCTGCCAGCATAGACAGGCATCGCGCAGACAGTCTCGCAGAACCTGCGAGCGTTGTTCCCAAGCTTCTGCCGGAGCGGTTCGTCTTCCAGAATACGTTGGATTCCTTCCCGCAACGCAACCGTGCTCTCAGGTTCTACCACCCATGCCGATACACCATGCTGGACGTAATCCAGAATCCCGACTGACCGGCTGACAACTACTGCCCGCCCCATGGACATGGCTTCGAGCAAAGTATTGATCCCACCGGCGTGCAGCGTGTTGTGGAGCGACAAGACAACAGCTGTGGCTCCGGCGTAGAGGCTGCGAAGGTCCTCGAAACGGATCCAACCCGCCTGCACTTGAACATTGGGTGGAAGGGCCCGTTTGAGCGGCCGGGAAGTCCGTATGATCAGACGGACAGGCAAAGCTTCGACGGACTCAATCAGCCGTTCAAAATCGCGCCCAATGTCGTTCCCGACCGAGAGAACATAGGGCACCGCGACATTGGAGGAGGGGCAGACAGCGGCATCGAAAAAGCGGCAATCTATTCGGTGATGGACAAATGAAACCCTCACTCGGCCACCAAGCTCCTTCCTGACGAACTCCTCTTGTATCTTGCCAAACACGACGACGTGGTTCACGTAGGGTAGTACTTGGCGGTGAAGCCTCATCCGATTCAAGTAGAGCGGGTTGAGCGCCGGATCGATGACCACTACCGGCTTTCTCAGTCCCAACAGTCTCTTCAACAGGACAAACAAGAAACACGACGAAGAGTCGATCGAGATGAGTACGTCAAAGCTGCTATAGTGCCACAGGCTCTTCAAGAAGCGGAATGGATCGATTCCTGCAAGCAGACTTCCTTTGCTCGCGAAAGGATTGAGCCATCCGAGGGTGGAATCCAGGGCGAGGGGCCTCACACGGTGGTCAGCAAGATAACTCAAGCCATCCATCTCCTCGTGGCCAGCGCAGTTTGACAAACCTCCAAGAATCCGCGCCAAGCGCGGGAATGGCCAGACGATCAGAGCTCTAAGAGTCCCCGGCTCAGGCACCTTCGGAAGCGGGGACAGTGGCAGGCTTGGTGCGAACTGGATCATACTCCTCGGCTCGCCCACAGCAGCCCTACATCCCCTTGCTGGTCTCCAAGCAGCTCAACTTGATAGCCCAGGCCCGACAGTCGGTTGGCGCACCATCTGCCGCCTTCCCAGTGCGTCTCTGTCACATGCCATTCCATAATCAAGTTGGCAATACGCAACTCGCCAAAGCGGGGATCCGAGAAGATCTCATACTCGGCACCCTCCACATCAATCTTAAGCAGGTCGATGGTTTCCTGCCCAACTTTGGTAAAGAAGTCCACACCAGGAACAGAAAGCCTTCCTTTTGGCGATCCCTCGACGATGCTGGAACAGGAATTGGAGTCCGAGAGCCAGAGCCTCGTTTCGCTGCTGCACGCCGCCGCCTCGATCAATGTGACGCGACCGCGCAGATCGTTCAGCTCGATATGCCTTCGAATCTGCCCACAATGGACCGGATGCGGTTCAAAAGCCAAGATTCTGGCCTCCGGATAGCGTCTTGCCCAGTAAAGCAGAGTGTAGCCCACATTGGCTCCGAGGTCCACGATGCGCTTGATTTCCTGTGATTTGAACCGGGTCGCGCGCTCGTAGACTTCGAGAAGGAAAATCTCGTATGCGACGCCGTAGTCAGTTGCTGGTTTGGGTCTGATGACTATACGCGTGCCTTCTCTTAGGCCGAGCTCTAGTGGTGCCTTCCCTTTCAATACACGCCAGCCGAGATAGAGAGCGCGATCGACAATCGGTAGCAGATTTCGGAAGTGGCGTGCTCGTGCGCGGTTTTCTCTCATCATAATCATTTGTCCTTCCACCACACGCATCTTACGTCGGAAAGATCGGTACTATGCCATGTTCTACGCGCTCACTCGTGCACCCGCCTACTTCATTCCCTCAGTATTGCTTGAGAAACAGTTTCTGCGATTACTCTGTTTGCCACGCCATTGAAGTGTCCGTCATAGCGTATTACTGGGAGCCGGCGATTGCTACGGAAGTAGAGGCCTTGTAGTGGAGCAAGAACGTCGATTACCTGGACTCCACGACGGCTGGCTACTTGCTTTACCCGCGCTGTGATTACCTCACTCGGATGTTGCGTGACCAGCAAAGTCGGGTCCGGTATTACCGCAACGAAAAACCGGAACTTCCACTGCTCAGCGAGTGTGTTGAATTCGGCCAGGTAGCCGTCGAGATGGTTCATGGCGGTAGCGATCTGTCTCTCATCGGGATAAACTGCGCGCAACCCGTTGGTCAGATGCCTGGCCCACACGAGGAGTGCGCTCTTCCGCAGGAGCTGAAGTCCGCGCCACTTCCATAGAGGCCAGCCCTTTGCAGGCGCCTTAAGGTCGAAAACGACTGGCCCACGCTGTTCCAGGGAGGAATACCTGCGGTCGATCGCCGTTTCCTCGACGTCATTCCAATACCAAAAAAGGACCACGGTTGAAGGCTTGATCTTCGGTCCGATTTCCTTGAGCACGCCGAGCTCCTGGTTGGTGGAGTAGGCACGAACGCCGGCATTCACGACGTGATACACGGCGCCATGCCGCCCTTTGTGAAGATTTAGGAAGCGCTCCATTGCGCTTGGCACAGTCTCGTCATCCGCCACACCTTGGCCGTAAATCATCGAGTCGCCCAACGCGAGAACGACGTGGTCGCTAGGAGAAATTGCACCTAGTTCCGGTCCCCTGAACCCTAGACTGTTTAGCTGCACCTTATGACTGTAAGTGTAGTGAACCGTCCCCGGTACCATTTCCCAGCCTCGGAGCCGGCTTGCTCGAACTAGGACCAAGGGCAGTCTCTCGGGCAGCGCCGCTCCAATCACAAGGCGCACCAAGATTTCTGAACCAACAAGGCCACCGACCAGACCAAGAGTCAGCGCGACAGCAGGAAACAGGTACTTTCGACGTCGATCGGAACTCATTACGGATTCGCGGGATCGGTGCATACTATGTAGTCGCAATGTAGAAGACGAACTGTCGGGGTGTGAGTCGGACGGCTACTCCCGTCACTCCAAGAGTGTTTGTGCCCAACCTTGAGACTACCCGACCCCTGGATTCGCGCTTCCCACTGACATGTGGACCAGGCCACCTCATACGCGATTGCAGAACAGATACAGCGTCCGGCCCGTCCCGGGGATCTCTTCGGCCTTCTCTTGACTGAAATAATCGCCAAACACGCTTTGGAAGTTCGCCAGCGTGTAGTCTTCAAAGATATCCGGCCGGTTGCCCATGATGCTTTGGGCCATCCGGTCTTCCTTCGGCACCCATTCGATCAGCAAATGCCGCGTCATCCGCGCCAGCACCTCGGCCATCCGCGCCAGCGGGACGTTGCCCGTGATTCGAATATGGTGCATCAGGGCCAGGGCCAACGTCAAGTCCGGGCGCGACCGGTCCAGGAACCCCAGGCGTTCATTCAGACCGAAACCCAGCGGCGGCGTGGGATTGGTCAGATCCATCAACAGCGGCAGCATGTGCGAATCGCCGTTGCGCTTGGATTCCAGATAGTTCTGGTTCACGCACAACGGATCGATGTCGTAGCACACGCAGTCGATGCCCTGTTGGGTCACCAGCCGGCTGTAGGTCCCGACATTGCCTCCCAGGTCGTACACCAACCTGGGTCGTAGCGACTCGACCACCCGCCGGACCGCCGACTGCTTGAAATCCTCGGCCTCCCGCGAATAGTGCTTCAGCTCCTTGTAGTAGTCGATCCACTCGGTCTTTGCCCCCGGGAGGCGCACGCCTTCCACCGTGGAGATCAGCGAGTCCACGATGGCCGCCTTGCGGTCGGGGCCACTTTCCAGAGCCGCCTTGGGCCGTGCCTCCGCACCACCGGTCGGCGCATATTTCTTCTGGCTGCGCGCATGGAGGTGGACATGCATCAGCGGCCCAAGCCGCATCCATGTCTGGCGTGGCAGCAGTTTCGATGCCAGCTCCAGGGGGATCCCATCCAGATGACTCCTCAGCAGCCCATTCAGTTCCAGTGATACTTCCGCCATCAGCAGCAGCGGCGCCAGAAAGTGGTTGCCGAACTGCCCGTAGGCCACCCAGGCCTTTCCCGTGTTTTTCTCAAACGACAGGGTGTCGATAAAAACCGGCCTGGGTCCGCGGAACACCACGTTGAAACCGGAGGCGTCCTTCAGCGACATCCCGTGCTGGAGCGCCGTCTTCTGCACTTCCAGCGTGAGCAGCGCGGCATCCTTCAACTGGGCAAAGGACCACTCGTAGGGATACGAGATGTGGGAGATCTGTTCCGGAACCAAGGTTCGGTAGACCCGCCCCTCCGGATCCGGCTCCCGGGTCTCCTCTACGTGCGGCACCAGCAGCGAACGCTTCACCAAGGCTTCATACAATCCGGACTCTCGGAAAAGGTCATAGTCTGCACGCCCCAGGAAGGTGACGGCCCGCTTAAACAGACCGTCCTCCAGGAAGACGTAACCGGCAGGGTCCCGGAACGAGGATGGCAGTCTCGCCCGCGGCGGGCGTTCGTGTACGGTCATACCCTTCGCCGGACTAGCGTGACTTCTCGGCTGCCTCCGGCTCGCTGGCCGGCTTCCGGCCGAGAGTCTTCAACTTGCTCCAAAACAGCTTCACCGCGGCCAGGGCTGTGACTACACCCCCGATGGCGATTTGCAGCGCCATACTTCCCGTGGCCGGGTCTAAGTACGCCAGATACATCGTGAGCTTCATCTTCTTATTATTCCTCCATGGTACTACTACTCCGAGCCTGCCGTAAGGGACCTGATCGACAGTTCTCAGGATCAACTTAAGTGATAGTGTGGCCCCGCCTAGAAGTAGATGATGGCCGCGCAGGCCGCCAGCCAGCCGGTCACACACGTCAGCAACTGCCAGTCCGAGGTCAGAGCCGATGTCGGATTGCCCGTCCCCCCGCCGGCGTGGATCAGGTGCAGGTAGCGCAAGATGCCGTACACCACAAAGGGAAGCGTGTAGAACAACTTGTCGGTTCCGAACCGGGCCTGGGTCTCGGGGGACACCGTGTACAGCGCGTACGAAACCAACGCCGCCCCGGATAACAGGTTACCGGCCTGGTCGAGCCACGGCACGCTGTACTCCACCAGCACCTTTCGGTGTCGCGACGAATCGCCGGCCAGCAGCAGGATCTCGTGGCGCCGCTTGCCAATCCCCAGAAATAGCGCCAGCAGGAAGGTGCAGATCAACAGCCAGTGGGAGGCCTGCACATCCAGGGCGCTAGCCCCGGCCATGACCCGGAATACAAACCCCAGCGCGATGCACATCAGATCCGTGATGCTGACGTGCTTCAGCCAAAGGCTGTACAGAACGTTGATCACCAGGTAGGAGCTGAGCAGCAGTCCAGTGGTGGGATTCAGGACAAACCCGATCAGCACGCTGGTCAGCATGAGTAAGACACCCATCACCGCCGCTACTACCGGACTCAGCCGCCCGGAGGGAATCGGCCGGCTTCGCTTGGTAGGATGCACCTGGTCTTCGCGCCAATCCATGGTGTCGTTGAGCAGGTAGACTCCGCTCGCCGACAGGCAGAAGGCGCCAAAGGCGGCCAGTTCGCGCCCCACCGCCTCGCCCTGAGCCAATCGGGCCGAAAACACCAGAGGGGCCAGAACGAAGCCATTCTTGATCCACTGAGCCGGTCGCATACCTTCGACTAGCGCGGTGAACCCGGTGAAAGCGCCGCTGGCTTCCAGGGCGACAGGTTTAAGAGCCGGAGATCCCATTGGATAGGTTGACAGCATTTTGTTGCAACTGTCCTGCCAAGTGAGCTAAGCCCTTTGGCTCCTGTGGACTACGGGTGACATCGGCCTGTCCTGCAGCAACTTTTTGGCACTTTGTCCTAGGATTGGGCACCTTCCGTGGTGCGACCGGCTCTCAAGAGTGGGTCACAAACCCGAGACCTTCTCGAAGATCGCAGCCATTGGGAACTCATGCCGCTGCCCCTCTTGATCGAACAGGTAGGAAAGGTCCGCTCCGGCCGGAATCTGGCCCATCTGGCCGGGATACAGGGTTTCGTGAACCATCCGCATCACGCTGACCGGCTGCGGATCGATCCGCCCGGCGTCACCGGCCGGGGTTCTCACTGCCAGTAAGGTGGAAAACCGGTCCAGCAGATCCTGCGCGGGGGGCTCGGAAGCGTAGTCGTATCTCTCAAAATCGTAGGCCACACCGCGAATCTTCGCCTGCCTGCGGCCGCGATCCAACTCCCGAAGCAGCCGGATTCGCGAGCCGTGATCGCCATGCACCACAATCGTCATCTTATCGAGCAGACCCGCTCTCCTCAGCGTGCCAAACAAGCGTTCGAGCTGCCCTTGCACAAATACGACTTGCTCTGCATAACGGGCGTAGGTGCTCCGGTAGACGGCCGGGTCATAGGTAGTCAGCGGGGTCAGCCCCCACTCGCTGTGCTCCCGGGTCGTACCGTCCTCGTGATATAGGTAGGGGCTGTGTGGGGTTATCAGATGGGCGAAGAAGAGCGTCTTTTGCCGCGCCGCCAGGATGTCCCGGGTGATTCGTCCCGGCCATACCTTCGCTACCGCCAGCGGACCCGCCCGTTCGGGCCGAAAAACTTGAGGCGCCAATCTCCCCGCCAGCGGTCCGGCCAGCCACTCATCCCGATCAATGTAGCTGTGGACCAGGTGCAGGAACTTGTCGCGTGTCGATATGGGCAGCTCGCCAATGGGACCCACGCTATTGGCTGCGTATGTCACTACGTGGTTCAGGTTGCTGGCTGCCAACTCCATGAAGTCCGATTGGTAAACGTTGACCGCATATCCGCGTCCGGCCAGATCTGACAGCAACCTGGCCTCGGTGAGTTTCCGGACGTTCCCTGGCCGAGCCCGCTCCGGGAGCAAACGGCGGTTCAGGATGGAGGGAATGGAGCGATCCGTCACCGCATAGTTGCTGAAAGCGGAGGAATAGAGAGCGAATCCGTGCGTAAGGAAGGTTTCCTCGATCTTGCGCCGCGCTTTCTGACCTAGGCCCTTCGGCAGTCCGTTCGGTCCGATATGTGCGTCGAGGACCAGATAAAGCACATGCGGCAATGGGCCGGTCGTGGCGGATACCGAGGGCTGTTCCGGTGGCGATCCGCGGACCGCCTGCCCCACGTCCACCGCCATTTCCGACAGAACAAAAACCGCCAAAAGGGCAAAGAAGGACCTCCGCAGCAGCAACATGGCCGCGGAAACCGCCAACGCCAGTAACCCTGTCAGCCAACGGAATCGCACCGGCCACATTTCACTGACCAAGTCCATCGTGGTCCCAGCGGAGAACGATACGATACAAGCCAGCGTCAACACGTAAAATCCCAGCGTATTGCGGCAGATCACCGCCAGTGCCAGGCTGGCCGCGCCGAGAGCCAGCAGGCTGCCTGCGGCCTCGGGGCGAGTGAGATCATACTCGTTGACCAGGAGGAATCGAAAGAATGGTGGAATCAGCAGAAGCGCAACAATGATACAACGGCCGACAACCGTGTCAACACCGACGAGTTTGGGAATACTTCTGGGACCGTTCAGCAACGCATCCCTGCCATGCCTCCCAGCGCTACGACCAGCGGTTCCAGCGTGGAACCTACCAGTATGAAACCCATGCCGGCCCGCTTGGCTGCGGTGCCATCCACATCGTGGCGGTCCCCGACATAAACCGCCTCCGCCGCCGTCACGCCCAACCGCCTCCGCACTACTTCCAAACCTCGCGGATCTGGCTTAAAACGCTGGATTTCGGGGTCCTGGGCACAGGCTACCACCTCAAAGTGCTCCGCGATTCCCATAGCCTCCAGTTTAGCAATCGCCGGGTAGTCAGACAAGACCGCCACCCGGACTCCGTGTTCCCGGGCCGCTTGCAGCAGATCGTCAAGCCCTTCCTGTTTGGCAGCCGCGACGAGATCCAACGGCTCCCGCTCCATCCAGCGGGCAACTGCGTCCCGAACCTCGCCTACCGGCAATCCGGCCCGCTCACAGGCCAGGTCCAACTGCCTCTGGCCAAGGTCGCCCGGCGTAACCGGCTGTTGCCGCAGGATCTCTTGCGCTTGACGATAGGCGCGCAGCGCCCGTAAGCTTCGGATTCCACTCGGCGGGTGCCTCAGGCAGGCCGCCGCGAGGCGCTTCAGCATTCCGCGCCGGACCGGCCCCTGGCGGTACAGTGTTCCGTCTACGTCGAAGATCAGGGCTCTGAATCTAGCTGGCGGCACCGGCCAGCACCTCGCCCGAGACCGTCTCCCGCCCCTTCCGATGCACCGCATCCCAGGAGGCCAACATTAGCAGATTCCATAGCTTACGATCATGATTCGCAAGTCCTGCTTGATGCTCCTTCCAAATCCGGCGAGCCTCGCCCAGCGACAGATACGCCTCCATCTCCTCGCACAGGACGTGTTTCTCGAAGGTGTCCACCAAGCTCGAGCGAAACCATTGCGCCAGGGGCACAGAAAAGCCCATCTTGGGCCGGTCGATGGCGGCTGCCGGGACGTCCGGCCTCACGGCCTGCTTCAGAACATACTTGCGGTTCTGACCGCAAATCTTTAATTCAGAAGGAAGTTTTGCCGCCAGCTCGGCGATCCGATAGTCCAGCCACGGGGAGCGGCTCTCCAGCGAGTAGGCCATGGTCGCCCGGTCCGCCTTCACCAGGATGTCGCCGGGCAGGTAAGTTTCGAAGTCCACTGCCTGCATCTGTTCCAGCGGGGGAAGGTGGCGAAAGCGCTGAAAGCGCGCACGAAAGCTCTCTCGAGGGCTATAGGCCCCCATTTCCCCCCGCAAATCCGGCGAGAGCACGCCTGCCAGGCCTTCGTCCCGGAACGTAGACATGGACGTGAAGTAGGCGTCCCCAATCTCTGCCGCCAGGTTACTGAGCAGCGTCTTCGCCCGAAAGACTTGCGGCAAGTAGTCGAACTTGGGGTAATACCGACCCGCGCCCGCGATCACTGTTCGGCGGAACCAGGCCGGGAACTTCTGCCGGAGACGCTCTTCGAGCGCTCCAAAGTAATAACGCCGGTAGCCTCCGAACACCTCGTCGGCGCCGTCTCCGGACAGCGCCACGGTCACATGCTGCCGGGTCATTCGGGCCAGATAGAGGGTCGGAATCGCCGACGAGTCGCCGAACGGTTCGTCATAGTGCCGGGCCAAGGTGTCCAGCATCTCGTGCACCGAGGGCGTCACCACCTGTTCCCGATGATCGGTGCGGTAACGCTCGACCACCATCCGGGCGTATTCGAGTTCGTCGAACTGCTTGTTGGTGAACCCGATTGAAAAGGTCTTTACCCGGTCCGGAGCGCACTTGGCCATCCAGGCTACCACGGCGCTCGAGTCCACGCCACCGCTCAAGAAGGCGCCCAGCGGGACATCGCTGATCATGCGTCGCTGGACGGCGTCGGCCCCCAGAGTTCGGATTTGCTCGACGGCGTCCTCTACGGAGCGACCTGGCTCAGGGGAAAAGCGCAACTCCCAATACTTGCGGAGCTTCTCACCGGAAAGGCTCACCGTGAGAGTATGACCCGCCGGCAATTTCAGGGCATTCTTGTAGATAGTTGCCGGATCCGGAACATAGGAAAGGCTTAAGAAGTCTGCAACACTCACCGGATCCACCTGCGGCTCAAAGCCGGGCAGCACCGTGAGGGCCTTCAACTCCGAGGCAAAGGCCAGCCGGGTTCCTGGGATGGCCAGGGAATAATAAAGCGGCTTCTTGCCGAACCGGTCCCGCGCCAGAAACAGTTCCTTGCGCCGCTTGTCCCAGATGGCCAGCGCGAACATGCCGTTCAGGTACTCCGGCACGCGCTCCCCGACTTCTTCGTAGAGGTGCACGATCACCTCGGTGTCGCTGCGCGTGGAGAAGCGGTGCCCTTTGGCCACCAGCTCGGCGCGCAGCTCGAGGTAATTGTAGATCTCCCCGTTGAAGACGATCTGGATCGAACCGTCCTCGTTGCCCAGGGGCTGGTCGCCGCCGCTTACGTCGATGATGCTCAGGCGGCGGTGTCCCAGCGCGACCCAGTCGTCGCAGAACTGGCCGTAGGCATCCGGACCGCGGTGGGCGATCCGGTCGCACATACGGCGCAGCAGGGCTGGATCGGGAGCAAACTGATCCTGGGCGAGATAGCCGGCGATTCCGCACATACGGCGGCTTAGGAGTTGTGGGCCGTCGCCACGTCGGAGGAAGGCGCGGCGGGCGGGGTGCCGTCCACGCGTTCGAACAGCCACAGCGGGTCGCACTGCAGGAGCGTGGCGATCTTCCCGCGCAGATCGGGATTGGGTTCCCGGAACCCATTGACGATCTTGCTGAGCACGGTTTCGTCCATCTCCAGCATTCTGGCCAGCCGGTTCTGCCGGATTCCGGTCTTCCAAAGTTGCAGTTTCAGATTCGGATACATAGTGAGGGGGGCCCGCCTTTCTCGATGCGCGCGACGGTCTCCTGCCAGAGATGTTCGCCAGGCGCGGGCGCCGCTCGAATCACCTCCACATCCTTCGCGTCGATTTCCGTCGCAACCGATTGCGACAATAAACTTATGGACAACACCAGGCGCGTCCGGTTCTTGACGCGCACCAACCAGCCTTCCATTCCCCGCAGGACGCCGCGCCGCACGCGCACCCACGCCCCTTCCCGCAGAAACGGATGGGCAAAGCAACTCTGGGTCGACTCCAGCAAACGCTGGATCGATTCGATCTCCTCATCCGGTACCGGCTCGATTCCCCCGAATCCGCCCAGGAGCCGCACCACGCCCTGGATCCGCAGCACGTGCCGCCGCGACTCCGCAGCGTCAGTGAACCGGACAAACACATACCCCGGAAATAGGGGTTGGTCCACTAACTTCCGTCGATCCTTCCACTGGTGGAGCTCCGTGACGGCCGGCAGGTAGTTCTCCATACCCTGAGCCGCCAATTCCGACCGAACCGCCTTTTCGAAACGGGAGCGTGTCTGGACCACATACCAGCGGGGCGTCACGCTGCAGTCCGGGAGCGCCGGCAGCGGGTAGAGAATCGGGTTCAGGCCACAAAGGCTCGACAAAGCTTCGCCCCTTCAGTTACATCCACATCTACTAAACTATTTACTACCAACAACTTGAGATCAAATCTACCCTACGCCTGCTTCGCGTAGTAGTAGGCATCCTGAGTTTTCCACAAAAACCACCGGACGGCGCAGTTGACCACCACGCCGATGAACTTCTCCCTCGGAATCGACTCCAGGGCCTTCATGCACATGGACCGGTCGGTGTGATCGGGCCGCACGATCATGATCACCCCATCACAGGAAGCCTGGATCAGATCATAGTCGGCCACCGAACCCACCGGAGGCGCATCCAGTACGGTGAAGCGAAAACTTTCGCGCGCGGCGGCGCAGATTGCTCGCCAGCGTGGGGAATCCAGCATCTCGGCCGGATTCATCTTGCTCCTGCCGGCCGGCAACACATACAGATTCGGATACTGCTCCACCCGCACGATCGCCTCCTGCAGGGAGCATTCGCCGGCAATCACGTTGGCCAGTCCGGGCTCTTCCGGGATTCCCAGCGAGCTGGCGATCATCGCGCGGCGGAAATCCGCGTCAATGAGCAGCACGTTCACATCGTCCCGGAGCGACAACACACCGGCGATGTTGATGGCGCTGGTGGTCTTGCCGTCGCCCGGGCCGGCGCTGGAGATCAGCAGGGTCCGCGGCTGGAGCGGGTGATGGGAGATCTTGGTCCGGATCATGCGATACTGCTCGGCGGCGCGCGAGCTGGCCCCATCCAGGGGCAGCACCGCCGACCCCGTCTGCAGGCGCGCAGCCGCGTGCCGGAGCTGCTGCACGTCGCTTGGCGCGGTTGCCTTGGCTTCCATCACCGGCTGCGGCATGGGCGGCTCCGGCTCCACTGCCTCCGGTTCCGCGGGCGGCAGCGGTGACGCAGCCATCTCAATCAAGGGAAGGCACACCTCGGCGACCTCTCCTTGCGCTTTCTTCAACGCCTCAAACATCTTGCTCATTTTTCGTTCAGCCCTCCACTCCGCGCGGTCTCAAACCGAGGCGGACCCGCCATGGGCGCGCGGGTGTATAACGGTCTAGGGTTGGAATTGGGTTCGCCTCTGTCGGCCGGGGGGCTGGCTTGGGAATACGTAACTCGATCTTTTCGTGTCTTTCTTCGGTCGGACCTGTAGTGCGCGGGCTGGCCACGCGGTTGCTGGACACCAATACCGGGCGGTCCGACTCGCTGCTGGTCGAGTGCGGCGCGCCGATCAAGTGCAGATCGGTGGCCACCTCGGTGATTTGGTCGCGTTGGATCGCTAGGGCTCCCTGGGCAAATCCCAGCAGCAGCGCGTTGTCGCAAATGGAGTTGACCACGCGCGGCACTCCACCCGAGTAATGTGCGATCAGCCGCATGGAATCGGCGGTAAACGGCGCCGGTCTGTCGCTGACCTTCTGCCAGCGGTGGCGGATGTAGTCGCCCACTTCAGAGACCGTGAGCGGGCGAATATGCAGCCGGATCGCGACTCGCTGTTTCAACTGGCGCACCTCGTGCCTGTCCAGCGTGTCGCCCAGCTCATCCTGACCCGCCATGATGATCTGCAGCAGCTTCTCGCGATCGGTTTCGAAATTAGTCAGCAGCCGGATCTCCTCGAGCAGGTCCACGCTTAACCGGTGGGCTTCGTCGACGATCAGCACCGCCACTCGCCCTTCCGCGTGCACGTCCAGAAGGAACTGCTGGAGCACCGCGATGCGCTGCGCCTTGCTCGAGGGAATCGTGAGGATGCCGAAATCGGACATCGCCATCTCCAGGAACTCGTCCGCCGACACCATCGGATTGAGCACAAAACTGGCTTGCACCCGGCTGTCCGGGATGGTGCTCATCACCGAACGCAGCAGCGTGGTCTTGCCCGTCCCGGCGTCTCCGGTCAGCACCGAAAACCCTTTGCGGGCCAGGATGGCGTAGGTCAGCCCGGCGGCCGCATCCCGATGCGAGTCCGTCAGAAACAGGAAGCCCGGGTCCGGAGTGTGTGAAAAAGGACTGCGCCGCAGTCCGTAAAAGCCCTCGTACATATTATGGTGACTAGACCTTGCCCCAGACCATGTACAGGGTCGCCACGGCCAGCGACAACACGGCGGATGAAACCAGCGCTAGGCGCGCCTTCCGGCCGGGCTTGGGGCGTTTCGGTCCGCCCTCCTCTCCACTGTCGGTCTGAACATTGGGGACCCGCCCCAGGACCGGAACGCCAGCCGGCAGTTCCCACTCGCCCAGCACGCGTCCCTTCTTGATCTCGCGGCCGATTCCCACCACGACGCTGAGCCCACTGGCCAGCAGGACCCCGACCAGCGTGAACAAGGGCCGATCCGGTTTGATCGGCGCGCCGGGAACGTGCGCCGGATCCAGGACCGCGAAACGCTCGGCCTTCTGGCGCCGTTCCATTTCCGTGGACATGTCGGACACAAAATATTTGTCCAGCAGCCCCTTGTAGTTTGCCTTGGCTGCTTCGTAGTCGCGCGTCAAGCCCGCCATCTCCTGCTCCCGGATCGGAAGCCCTTGCAGCCGTGCCTGAGTATCCTTAAGCTCCTTGAGAATCCTTTCGTGCTCCTGCTGGCGGAACTCCTCTTCCTTGTGCATCGCATTCAGTTGGGATTTCAGCGAGGCGATCTTGTCGCGTTCCTGCTGCAGGCCCCGGTGAGTGGTATCGCCCGGCACCAGCGGCGCCAACGGACCGGCCGCCTTACCGCTTTGCGCGGCAGCCTGGAGCGCGGCCCACTGTGCGGCGTTTTTTTCCTCGCGCTCTTCCATCTGCTTGATGCGGGCGATCGCCGCCCGGGCCTGCCGCACTTCGGGGTGATCTTCCCGGTAACGTTCCAGCATCAGCGCCAGTTGATCCTCCAGGACCTCCGACTGCTTTCGCTTACCTGGCGGCGTCGGCAGCACCGGGGCAGATGAGGAGGAATCTGAGGAGCCGCTGGTAGCCACTTGGGCCGAGGCGGCCATCTGTTGCAGCCGCGTCATCGCCTCTTCAGTGGCTTGCGCAGCCTGCAGGCTGCCTTCCAGGGTCGACTGCGTCTGGTGCGCCCGGTTGAGCGCATCCTGGTTGGCCTGCAACTGAGCCTGGAGCCGGTTCACGATGCCCGTGATAGCTCCCTCTTGCTGAGGCAGCTCTCCGTTGTGGGACTGCTTGTAGCGGCTCACCGCCGCTTCCAGTTCGTCCAGTGTTTTCTTGGCTTGATCCAACTGGCTCTTTAAGAACTCAGTAGTTCCTTCGGCCTGGGTTTCGCGTGCCTTCAGGTTCTCATCCACGTAGAAATTGCTGAGCTGGTTGGCCACCTCGGCGACCACTTGCCGGTTGGCCCCTTCATAGGACACCTTGAACGCGCCCGGACGATTGGCGGCATAGCCTCTCACGACGGTGGTCTTAATGTCCGTCCGCATCTGCTGGATGATGGTTTCCTGGGC
>JACOSH010000121.1 GCA_016178945.1 Acidobacteriota bacterium | reverse complement strand
TCCTTGGCGGCGCGCGTGACAATCTGATACGTTTTACTCAAGGCGGTTGGCTCCTTTCGGATTCAAGGTTTTTCTCAACCGGATTCTATCGAAGCCGGCCGCCGTCTACCACCAACCTTCAACTACGTCCGGGACGCCCCCGCGGGCAGGCCTGAACTTCTCAAGGGCTGTATCCACAACCAGCGAGTCATCGGCAATGAACAAGGGTCACCGCTGCCGCCCACATAGACAAGCATACAGCCACAGCCGGGCCGCCGGGCAGCCGTGGCTGGGACGTCCTTCGCCGGTACCTCAGCGTGAGAGGTCCTAAGGCCACTCTTCTACTCAAGCCATCCGTCTTCTCCGGTAGCTCACCGCCAAACTAGACGCCTTCACACCTCGGTACTTACCCGTCTTGTAGGACAGCACCCAACCAGCCCATAATTGGGACACAGAAAAAATCCCCCCGGTGGTAACTCGCCCCCGCCAGAGTTACCGGACAGAAAAAGGTAGAAGCGCCCTATGAGACACGTTATCGCCGCAATTGGACTGCTGCAAGCCGCAAGCTTGGCCATCGCCTCTCCAAAACTGGCTCCGGATTTGAAAAAGATTCGCCCGGATGACGAAATCGATGTCATCGTGCAGTACACCAAACCTCCGTCCGAGCAGAACCACGAGAAGTTCCGCAAGAGGGGCGGCATCCTCAAATCCGACCTTGGACTCATCCGGGGAGCGCTGTATAAGATTCGCCGGGGACAGCTGGAAGACCTCGGCACGGATCCTGATATTGCGTACATCTCGCCGGACCGCTCGGTGAAAGCGTTTCTCGATTACGCGGCGCCAACCGTGGGCGCCGACATGGTGTGGAAGCACGGTTGGGACGGCCGCGGCATCGGCGTAGCCGTCATCGACAGCGGCGTTTCCGACCACTGGGATTTGCGCGAGTGGGCGGAAGGCAGCTACAAGCTGGGACGGTCACGGATCGTCTACGGCGAATCCATGCTGACTGCGACAGCGAGCACGGCAGCCGTCAACACTGGTGACGATTACGGACACGGGACCCATGTCGCCGGCATTATCGCGGGTAGCGGTTGGAGTTCCACGGGGACCCAATGGCCCAATACCTTCCGGGGGATTGCGCCCCAGGCGCAACTGATCAATCTTCGCGTCCTTGACAAGAACGGGCAGGGCACAGATTCCGGGGTGATTTCGGCCCTTACGCATGCCATTGAATGGAAAGACCGTTACAACATCCGGGTCATCAATCTCTCGCTCGGGCGGCCGGTGTATGAATCGTATACCAGGGATCCCCTCTGCCAGGCTGTAGAAGCCGCGTGGAGAGCGGGCATCGTGGTGGTGGCCGCGGCCGGCAATCGCGGCCGGGACAGATCGGCGGGAACGGATGGTTACGCGGCAATCACGTCCCCGGGCAACGACCCCTATGTCATCACCGTAGGGGCGATGAAGACCATGCGGACCCTTTCGCGGGCCGACGACCGGATTGCCAGTTACAGTTCAAAGGGACCGACCTTAATAGACCATGTGGTGAAGCCGGACCTGGTGGCGCCGGGCAACCGCATAGTGTCCCTCGTGTACAATCGCACGACCTATTTGGGGAATACATATACCGGCAACGTGGTTAGTTATTCCGAGTACCAACCCGGCGTGATGGCTAACCAGCTCACTTACTTTTATTTGCGGCTGAGTGGAACCAGCATGGCTACGGGAATGGTCAGCGGAGCGGTGGCCTTGCTGCTTCAGAAAGAGCCGCAGCTTACGCCGGACAGCTTCGCTACCGACCCGGACACAGGCGTCACGTACACCAGCCAGTACGACATTTTCACCGTCGGGGCGGGATACCTGGACGTTTACGCCGCGCTCGCAAGCTCGGATGTGGCCGGCGGCCGCGCGCTTTCCCCCACGGCCGTTCGTGACCCCGTCAGCGGCGCCGTCTATGTGCAGTTCGACTCCTCGGCCGTATGGGGCGATTCTGCCGTCTGGGGAACGTCGGCGGTTTGGGGGACCTCCGTTTTCCTGAACGGCACTTCCGCCGTTTGGGGGGACTCGGCCGTCTGGGGCGCCAAGACGACGGAAGGCTTAAGCGCTGTGTGGGGAGACAGTGCGGTTTGGGGAGACGCCGGCCCGGTCTCTTCTGAGACTGTCACTGTGGTTATTCGAGGCGAGAACTAAAGAAATAGGCAATAGGCAAGAACACAGGAGTGAGGCAAACATGAAACGCATTTCTTTCTGCATCCCATCGATGGTCTTCCTGGTGCTGGTACCGGGAGTTCTTTTTGGCCAAGCAAGATCCAGCAAGCTCTCCGCTGACCTCGCCGGGGTGGGGTCGGACACGTTTATCGATGTCATCGTCCAGTTCACGAAGAAGCCCACCCTTGCGGATCTCAATTCCATAGTGAAAGGCGGCGGCCAGTTCAAGGGTAGTCTGGACCTGATCAACGGCGCGCTGTTCCGGCTTCCAGGGTCAGCGTTGCCCGCGCTCCAGAATAACCCGGCCATCAAGTTTGTTACGCCCGATCGGGCCGTGCGACAGCACCTGGAGTTCGCCAACCCTACCGTGAACGCGCCAATCGCGCTACAGTCCGCCTGGGATGGGGCTGGAATCGGGGTAGCCGTCATCGATAGCGGCGTGACCGCCGTCCCCGATCTCAAGACCAACTGTACTACAAGCCGTTTGGTGTACAGCGAAACCTTTCCCCTCCCGGGCGCGCCGGGTGCTTATGGGCATGGCACGCACGTGTCCGGAATCGTCGCCGGAAATGGCTCCTGCGCCGTGAGCGACGCCTACCGGACGGTCACGTTCCGGGGAATTGCGCCGAAGGCGAACATCATCAGCCTGAAAGTGCTGGATGGTAGTGGCGGCGGCTACGACAGTTCGGTGATCTCGGCAATCAACCGGGCGATTGCGTTGAAGACAACCTACAACATTCGCGTGATCAACCTGTCGCTCGGCCGCCCAGTCATGGAGAGCTATACGCTCGATCCGCTTTGCCAGGCCGTGGAAGGGGCATGGCAGGCTGGGATCGTGGTGGTGGTGGCGGCCGGCAATGAGGGACGGAACAACTCGATGGGTACCAGCGGGTATGGCATGATCACCTCGCCCGGAAACGATCCTTTCGTGATCACGGTGGGCGCCATGCGTGACATGAGTACGGCGTCCCGCGCTGACGATCTGATTGCCAGCTACAGTTCCAAGGGCCCGACCCTGATCGACCATGTCGTGAAACCCGACTTGGTCGCTCCTGGCAACGCGATCGTGTCAGCGCTTTGCTGCGCGTCGGCGACGCTTGCCACGCCCGCGACGATCGTCCCCCTGAGCTATTACACGACGCTGACCACCATCGCTCCTGCTTACATGCGGCTTAGCGGCACGAGCATGGCGGCGCCGATGGTGAGCGGGGCCGCGGCTCTGCTGCTGCAAAAGTACCCGCTCCTGACGCCCAACCAGGTGAAGGCGCGGCTGATGAAGACGGCATCCAAGCAATTCCCGGCGGTGAGCATATGGATCGACCCTTCCACCGGCATCACCTACACGAGCCACTACGATATTTTCACGGTCGGAGCCGGCTATCTGGACGTTTGGGCGGCATTGAGCAACTCGGACCTGGTCACGGCGTCGGCGACGACGGCGCTGTCGCCACAGGTTGCCTACAACCAAGCTACGCACACGTCGTCGCTGGTGGGGGGCGTGTCAGTGGTCTGGGGGGACTCGGTGGTCTGGGGCGAGTCCGTGGTCTGGGGTAGTAGCGTTCTGCTGTCCGGCACGAGCGTGGTCTGGGGGGACTCCGTGGTGTGGGGTGACAGCACAACCCAAGGTTTCAGCGTAGTCTGGGGCGATTCTGTGGTCTGGGGGGACTCCGTGGTGTGGGGTGACGTGTCGGGCAAGATTTCCACGAGTGGCGACAACTGAGCCGATGCCTCGCAATTACTCATAGGTGCAGCCATGGCCATCTCGGCGAAGCTCCATATCACCTTGGCAATTGCCGCTGGGGTCACCGCGCTAGTGCACGGAACTACTGTCATTGCCGGAGACGACATGTCGGCGATTTGTGCTCAGTATCACTCTGGCTGTCTGGGCCTCGGCGTGGATCACCGGTTCATGTCGCCAGCAAGCAAGGCTGGTCTCAATGGCTTTGGGGCGACAGCAACCCGTTCGCCAGCGCGGTTTCGACTTCCGGTGACAAGCAGGGGCTCCGGTAGGTCCTCAGGAGAGCCCTCATGACCCGAGGCGCAAGACTTTACGCAACCGCCGTCATCGCGGCGGGGAGCCTGGTGGTGGCGGCCTCCGTATTCGGGTGGCCCTCCTCCGATGGGCGATTCTCTGTAGCGTACCTGCTGCTGGTGGTGCTGGCTTCGATGGCCAAGCTGAAGCTGCCCGGCATCGTCGGGACGTATTCGCTGAACGCCCCCTTGCTGGTGTTCGGCGTGGTCTACCTGACACTGCCGGAAACTCTGGCGGCAGGCTGCGCCGGCGCGCTCACCCAGTCCCTCTGGCGGGCCAAGCGGCGGCCCTCTGCCGTGCAGGTCCTTTTCAACGCGGCCAACCTGGCCATCAGCATCGGGCTCTGCGCTCTGGCCAACCGTTATCTGCTGGGGCGAGAAGCCGGCGTCAGCCAGCCCGTGGCGCTGGCGCTAGCCGCCGGGCTGTATTTCCTCACTAACACCTACCTGACCTCGGAAGTGCTGGCCCTAGTGGAGAGCAAATCGCTCCGGGACGTGTGGCGGCAATGGTATCTCTGGTCCGCTCCTTATTTCCTGGTGGGGACGGCCGTGGTAGGTGTGACGCCCTTCGGCGGGCGATCGCCCGAGCCGGCTTCCTGGGTGATCCTGGTGGCGTTGCTCTACCTGGTGCACTTCTTCTATAGCCTCTCGGTCAAGCCCCCGGGCAGCGCCCCGGCGTCCGAGAATACCGCCTCCGGGATACCCAACCGCGCAAGGATGTACATCCAAGCAGTGGTCTTCGCCGGCCTGCTGATGGTGGCTTTTGGAATCGCGCAGGGGGAGTGGCCGCAGCCCGTCCGGTTCGCCGCCTACCTCGCGGTGGCCACGCTGGCTTCTCTGTGCAAGGTGCGGCTTCCGCGCATGACGGGCACCATTTCGTTGAACTTCGTCCTGTTGATCGTGGCCGTCGTCGAATTGCCGTTTTCCGAGGTTGTCCTCATCAGCGCAGTGGCGGGGGTGGCTCAAAGCGTCTGGAAAACCAGGAAGCGTCCCCGGCCGGTGCAGGTTGTCTTTAACGCGGCCTGCCTGGTGGTCAGCGCGTCCTTGGCCTGGGCGGCGTGCCGGTGGCTGGCGGCCGCCGGAAGCGCCGAGCCGGGGCTGCTTCT
>JACOSH010000464.1 GCA_016178945.1 Acidobacteriota bacterium | reverse complement strand
TAGCGAACCGAATTGATGGTGGCGCGGCGCCCGTAAAGTGGGGAGTTGACTACCTTCAGGATGTTGCCCGTGAGCACGCTGTCGGTTTCGATGAGACCGGTCAGTTGCCCCAGTGACGCTTCCTCGTTGGCCAGAGTCGCCAGGACCCGGTTTAGCACCGGAGAGAAGGGCGGGAGCTGATCCAGCAGGCTCAGGACTTGCTCCTGGATAGACACTTTCGAAGCGACCGAAGTGACCATGTTCATCGTATCGGACAAGGCCGCTGAAACAAGAGGAATACCCGCCAGGGCTACATGGACTACCATGGAAAGGTGACGGATGGAACCGGGGACGCGATCTGCGTCCGGGACCTCAGGAAGATCTATGGAAACAAAGCCGCCGTCGACGGGCTGACGCTGCGGGTACCGCGCGGGTGTTTCTTCGGGTTTCTGGGTCCCAACGGGGCCGGCAAGTCCACCACCATCCGCATGCTAACCGGGTTGATCCCGCCCAGTTCGGGGTCCATCGAGCTGCTGGGCATGCCCTTGCCGGAGCGGGCCCTGGACATCAAGCGGCACATCGGGCTGGTGCCCGACGAGTCGCTGCTGTTTGACCGGCTGACGGGCGTCGAGTTTCTGGAATTCGTGGGGCGGATGTACGGGCTGGCGCGCCCGCTGGCTCGCGAACGGGCGCAAGCCCTGATGGGCCTGTTTGAGTTGGCCGACGGAAGCCGCAAGCTCATCGCCGAGTACTCCAAGGGAATGCGCAAGCGCGTGGCCATGGCGGCCTCCCTGATCCACCGGCCCGAGCTGTTCCTGATGGATGAGCCCTTCGAGGGAGTGGACGCCGTCGGCGCGCGGCTCATGAAGGACATCCTGCTGGACCAGGTGCGGCAGGGCGCCACTATCTTCCTCACCTCGCATGTGCTGGAAGTCGTGGAGCGGCTGTGCGACCGGGTGGCGATCATCCACGAGGGCAAGCTGGTGGTGGAAGGCACCATGGATGAGCTGCGAGCCGGGTCGGAAACGCTGGAGGACGTCTTCGTGCGCGTGGTGGGCGCGGAGCGGTCCTTTGAGCGGCTGGAGTGGCTGTGATTGCGGCGATTCTCGGCGCTCAGTGGGCCTCGCTGCGCAATCTGCGCCTCGGTACTGGGCGGGGCGGAGCCATCTTCTCGCTGCTGATGTCCCTGATCTGGTACGGCTTTTGGGCCGTGCTGGCTTACGGCGCCTACGCGTTCACGGCCAACCCGGACACCCGGCGTCTGGCCGAGATGGTGCTCCCGCGCGGCCTGATGTTCGTGATGGGTTACTGGCAGCTTGCCCCGGTCCTGGTGGCCAGCCTGGGGGCCTCGCTGGATCTCAAGAAGCTGCTGGTCTATCCCATACCCCTGGACCGCTTGTTCTGGGTGGAAGTGCTGCTCCGGCTCACCACCGGGGTTGAGATGCTGATGCTGGTGACCGGTACAGCCGCCGGGCTGATCCGGAACCCGGTGACTGGCGGGTGGCCCAGGCTGACACCGGTGATTCTGACCCTGGCGATATTTACCGCCTTCAACCTGCTGTTGGCGGCGGGTCTGCGCAACCTGATCGAGCGGCTCCTGGCGCACAAGCGGTTGCGGGAGCTGCTGGTGGTGATCCTGGTGGTGGGCGCCGCACTACCGCAACTGCTGGTGGTGACCGGCGTCTCGCGCGGCGCCTTCGAGCGGCTGTTCACCAGTGAATCCAGTGTGTGGCTGCCCTGGACGGCGGCGGCCAGGCTGTTCCTCGCGCCGCGATTTCTTCCCCAAGCCGGCTTGCCGTGGGCCATCCTGGCCGCCTGGACCGCCGCCGCTTACTTCTTTGGACGCTGGCAATTTGGGCGCAGCCTGCGCTTCGACATACAGGCCGCGCAGGCTACCGCGATTCCGCCCGCGGGCGCCTCCACGCGCGTCTCGCGAGCAGATGTTTTTTTCCGGTTCCCGGCGGCCATTCTGCCCGACCCGCTGGCCGCGATGGTGGAGAAGGAGCTGCGCACCCTGGTTCGATCGCCCCGCTTCCGCCTGGTGTTCATCATGGGCTTCACCTTCGGCCTGGTGATCTGGCTCCCGATGCTGTGGCGCTCGGGCGGCAAAGGGGCCTCCACAACTCTGTCCGAGCACTTCCTGACGCTACTGTACGGATATGCCCTCATCCTGCTGGGTCAGGTGTCCTACTGGAACGCTTTCGGCTTCGATCGCTCGGCCGTGCAGGTGTACTTCTCGCTGCCGGTGCCGATGAGCCGGACGCTGCTGGCGAAGAATCTGGCCGCCCTGATCTTTGTCGTGCTCGAAATGCTCGCCGTCACGGCATCGTTCCTGATTGTGGGGACGCCGGCGCATCCGGGCAGGATTGTGGAGGCGTTCCTGGTAAACCTGGTCGTGGCCCTCTACCTGATCGCGGCGGGCAACCTGAGCTCGGTGCATCTGCCGCGGGCCATGAACCCGGAGCGTTCGGTGCAGGGAGGGGCGGGAAACCGCGCCCAGGCCCTGATCCTGGTGGTGTACCCGGTGGCCCTGCTGCCGGTGGTGCTGGCCTACGCGGGGCGCTACGCGTTCAACAGCGACAAGGTCTTCTATGCCCTGCTGGCCTTTGCCGCCGGCTTGGGCGCCGTGGTCTACTGGGTGGCGATGGACTCCAGCGTTCAGGCCGCGGAACGGAAACGCGAGCGGATCGTGGCGGAGCTGTCGCGCGCCGACGGGCCGGTGGCGGCGAGCTGACTGTAACCTCACCCCGAGAAAACGCGCCGGAATTTTGATACGCTGAGGTTCACTCGTATGTCACACGATCGATTTTCCAGACGGCATTTCTTCTATGGCTCCCTGCTGGCCGGCGCGGTTCCGGCCGGGGGATTCGGCACCACGCCGGCGCTGAAATTCATGGGTTACAAGTCGCCCAATGAGAAGCTCAACATCGCCGCCATCGGCGCGGGCGGCAAGGGCGCCAGCGACATTGCCGGCTGTGTGACGGAGAACATCGTGGCGCTGGCCGATCCGGACTCCAAGCGCGCCGCGCAGACTTTTCAGAAGTACGAGAAGGCGGCCAAATACGCGGACTTCCGCAAGATGTTCGATAAGGAGAGCAAGAACATCGACGCGGTGATCGTGTCGACGCCGGATCACATGCATGCCACCGCGTCCCTGTGGGCGATGGAGCGCGGCAAACACGTGTACTGCCAGAAGCCGCTCACACGGACCATCTGGGAGGCTCGGACCGTGACAGCGGCGGCCGCCAAGTACAAGGTCGCCACGCAAATGGGCAACCAGGGCTACTCGAACGAAGGCACCCGGCAGTGCGCGGAGATGATCTGGGCGGGCGAGATCGGCAACGTCACCGAGGTGCACGCCTGGACCAACCGGCCCATCTGGCCGCAGGGCCTCGAAACGCTGCCGCAGGAAGCCGCGGTTCCCGAGACGCTGGACTGGGACACCTGGCTCGGCATCTCCAGCATGCGCCCGTACAGCCCGGCCTATCTGCCGTTCAACTGGCGCGGCTGGTTTGACTTCGGCTGCGGCGCGCTGGGCGACATGGCGTGCCATATCCTGGGCGCGCCCAATGTCGCGCTGCTGCTCGGTGCTCCAACCAGCGTGGAGTGCATCATGCAGGAGGGCAAGAGCCCGTATACGTACCCGAAGAAGTCGATCATCCGATTCGACTTTCCCGCCCGCGGGTCGATGCCTCCGGTCAAGATTTTCTGGTACGACGGCATGAGTGGACCCCCAAAGCGCCCGGAAGGGCTGGCCGAGAGCGAACTGCTGGGGGACCTCCCCAGAAGCCTCCGCGGTCAGGGGGGACCCGGCCAACGCGGCGTCGTGGGTGAGACCGTGCAGGCGGACCGGCCGGTTGGGCCGCCGCCGGAGGCCCCCTCCGGGCCGCCTCCGGGAGCGCCGGGAGGCAACCCGGCATTCCGGATCCCGCCCTCCAGCAATGGCAGCCTGTTCGTCGGCGAGAAGGGTTTCATCACCACAGGCACCTACGGCGAGAACACGCGCCTGGTCCCGGCCGAGAAGATGCAGGACTACAAGTTCCCGCCGCCACTCCTGACCCGGTCGCCGGGGCACTACCGCGACTGGATCCGCGCCGCCAAGGGCGGCGAACGGTCCTGTTCGGACTTCAGCGTCGCCGGGCCGTTCACCGAGTGGATCCTGCTGGGCGTGATCGCGCTCCGCTTCGAGGGCAAACTGGAGTGGGACAGCGCGAAGATGAAGATCACCAACGTCCCGGAAGCCAACCAGTTGATCAAGCCCAAGATCCGCAAGGGCTGGCAGATCGGCTGACGCTCTCACCCCCGTCCGATGAACGGCATCTGGGTAGCCATCACGGTCAGGAATTGCACATTGGCATCTAGGGGCAGATTCGCCATATAGAGGACCGCCTCGGCCACATGGCGCACGTCCATCCGGGGCTCGACCAGGGTCGTGCCGTTGGCCTGCGGAACGCCGCGTGTCATACGGTCGGTCATGTCGGTGGCCGCGTTGCCGATGTCGATCTGGCCGCAGGCGATGTCGTACTTGCGGCCGTCGAGCGAGAGCGACTTGGTCAGCCCGGTGATGGCGTGTTTGGTGGCGGTGTACGGGGCCGAATTGGGCCTGGGGGCGTGAGCCGAAATGGATCCGTTGTTGATGATCCGCCCGCCGCGGGGCTGCTGCGCCTTCATGAGCCTGATCGCTTCCTGGGCGCACAGGAATGCGCCCGTGAGGTTGACACCGACCACCGCGCTCCACTGCTCGAAGGTCAGGTCTTCCAGTGGAATGCCGGGCGCGTTTGCGCCGGCGTTGTTGAAGAGCACATCCAGGCGGCCGAAGGCGTCGCGGATGGCGGCAAACAGCGCTCGCACGGAATCGGGACGGCTGACGTCGGTGGGCACGGGAAGCATCAGGCCGCCGGAGGGTTCCCCCATTGCGGCGGTCCGCTCCAGCTCCGAGGCGCGGCGCCCGGCCAGCGCCACCGAATACCCCGCCGCTTGCAGCGCGAGCGAGACGGCGCGCCCGATACCGCTGCCCGCTCCGGTCACCAGCGCGATCCTGCCGTTGGTTGTCATGCGTTTTTCACCTCACAGTCGAACCAACTATTTTGCCTCAACCGAGGTGTAGTATCCGTCCCGGGTCCGCACCACCAGTCCCTTTTGCTTGGCGGTGAGACGGATCTTGCGATACCCGGGTCCGGCATCGGTTCTGTCAGGCGAATAGCCCAAGCTGTACTGATGGCGCAGCTCTTCTTCGATGCGGCTGTAGGTTTGCTCGATCGGCTGCTTCCTGGAGATTTCAAAGAAGCCGCCGCCGGTTTCCCTGGAGATCCGCTCGAGGATCTTCTTGCCGTCCGGACGGGTAGCGGGGATTCTTGCAGGCCTTCCGCCACCGCGCCGGCCCATGCGGGGACCCGCGCCAAAACCTCCCCCATAGACGTGCGGGTCGGCGAACAGAATGCCATAGACCAGCGTGTCGGCGCGCTGAGCCGCCTCAATGGGATCCAGCAGCGTCACCTTGCTGCCCATGTCCACGCCATCGGACAGCAGGATGAGGGCCTTGCGGCCGGTCTGCTTCTTCATCAGCTCATCGGACGCCAGCAGGACAGCGTCATTGAGCGAGGTCCCCGCGCCGCGCCGCCCGCCGCGCGAGCCGGACGGATTGCGCCCGTCCCACTGGCGCGGTTGCGGCGTTTGCAGCAGGTCGAGCGCCGCCTCCAGTTTCCGGCGCGAGGAGGTCAGGTCCTGCAGCAGCTCCACTTCCCGGTCGAAGTGGATCACGAACGCCAAGTCTTTGTCCTCGCGCAGCACCTGGTTCAGAAAGCGAGAGCTGGCGCTGCGCTCCTCGCCGAGGACGCGCCTTTGGCTCATGCTGGTGTCCACCAGCAGGCCCAGCGTCAACGGGAGATCGGCCTCCCGCGAAAAGTAGCGAATGGTTTGCGGGCGGTCGTCTTCCTCCAAGAGGAAGTCGTCTTTGCCGAGGTCGCGGATGATTTGGCCTTGCTTGTTCCGTACGGTGGCGATCACGTTGACCACCTTCACGTCGGTGGAGAAGGTCGTCTGCGCGAACAGCGGGGCAGCCGCGGACAGGAGAAAGCCGCGCCTGGAGATGTGGCCTTCATTGTGGAATCGCATCGCCCTGTGGAAAAGGATGCGCGCCGTCCGCCGTTCGTTACGCCTGATGCGGCCTCTTCCTGTGCCAGAATGGAGGGCGTGTTCCTGGGCGGACTGGCGGTTCTCCTCGCGCTGAGCGCGGCCTCGGATTCCAGCCGGGGCCTGGCGCTTTACCGTCAACAGCAGTTTCAGGCCGCCGAAAAGGAGTTCCGCGCGAGCTTGGCCCGGAATCCCAAAGACACGACGGCGAGGCTCTACCTGGCCCGCACACTGGTCGAGTTGGGGCGCATCCCGGAGGCGCTGGCGGAAATCAACCGCACGCTCGACGCCCAGGCCGATCCGGACGTGCGGTTTCAAGCCGGGCGCATCCTGCGCGAGCTGGCCGAGCAGCGCCTGGCGGCGCTCGAGCTCGCGGCCCCGGATTCGGCCCCCCTTCACGAGCTGGCCGGGCGTCAGTTTGAACTGAAAGGCGACCGGGTCCAGGCGCTCCGCGAGTATCGGGCGGCGCTGGCGCTCGACCCGGTCCGTCCAGGAGCGCATTACTGGATCGGCAATATCCTTTGGAAGATGCGGGAGCTCGATGCCGCGGCAGAGGAATTGCGCGCGGAACTGGTGGCCAGCCCGCATCACGCCATGGCCAACCTCAGGCTGGGACAGGCGCTGGTGGCTCGCAACCAGGAAGCTCAGGCCCTGCCGTACATGGAGCGGGCAGTGGAGGCCGCGCCCGAATCGCTGGAAGCCCGGCGTGAGCTGGGCAAGGCTTACCGGAAGGCTGGCCGTTTGGCGGAAGCCCGGCGCGAATGGGAGGCTGTGGCCAGGGCGAGGCCCGAAGACGACCAAGTGCACTACCTGCTTGGCAATCTGTACCGGGAGTTGGGCGAGGCAGTCCTTGCCCAGCGGGAACTCGAAAGACATCGCGGCATTCTGGAGCGGCGGCGCGCGCGAGCGGAAAGACGCTGACTATTTCCGGGCCTGTTCCTGCCAGCGCCGCTGCTCCTGCGCCAAGTCTTCCTTCTGCCCGGCCTGCTCCAGGGCGGCGACGAGCAGCTCATGGGCCGCGGGTGAGCGGGGAGCGGCGTCCACGGCCCGGCGCGCAGCCCCGATCGCCTTGGCAGGATCGCGCAAGGCCAGGTAGACCTGGGCCAGCGCCAAGGGCGCCTCGGGATATCGCCGCGCCCAGCGCGCCGCAGTCTCGATCAGCGGAGCCGCCTCCGCATAGCGGCCCATTTGAATCGCCGCCAGGCCCGCGTAGTAGGAGGTCTCAGGATCGGCCGGCGCCAGGCTCAGCTCCTCCCTCAAGGCCGCCAACGACTCCAGCGCCTTCCCCTGGCGCAGCAGCAGCCGTCCGATCGACATCCCGGGACCGGCCCGCCGCGGATTCAGCGTCTTCGACTGACGGTACGCCTCCAACGCTCCCTCCAGATTGCCCTCGCTCTCCAGGGCCTGGCCGTGCACTTCGTAACCGGGCGCACTCTCGAACTGACGTTCGGCAACTTCGTTCCACAGCGCGCTCCCCAGGCCGCTATAGGTCCGGACCGCCAGCTCCAGCGCCGCGACATGCTTCGGGTTGCGCGCCAGCAGGCGCTCGAGCGATTGCAGCCCGGCGAGCGGCTGCTTGAGCGCGATCCGCGTGGCGCCCAGCCAGTAATCGACTTCCTCACGTCCCGGCGGACTCCCCTTGGCGAGCCGGTCCGCTTGTTCGAGCGAGGACAGAGCCGCGGCGAATTGGTTGGTGCGATAGAGGCAGATGCCCAGGAACAGGTGCGAAGTCCAAAGCGAAGGATCGAGGCGCACCGCTTCGCGCAGCGCCGGGATGGCGGCGTCGAACTTGTTCTGGAGATGACGGACCAAGCCCAGCCGCTGCCAGGCTGCGGCGGACGGGCGAGCCTTCAATTCCGCTTCGTAGGCTCTTTCGGCGGCAGGAAGATCGCCCACGACTTCGGCTTGGCGCGCGCCCGGCAACTGCGGATCGCCGCGCGCCAGCATCGCGCCGATGACCAACCAGAGGGCCGCCCGCAAATCAGAAAAACAGCTTCAGCGCCATCTGGATGGAGCGCTGCGCGTTCTGGGTGCCCGTGATGCGGCCGAAGCTGGACGTGCCAAACGACGAGCCCGGATTGCCGAAGTTGACGGTGTTGAACGCGTTAAAGAACTCGGCGCGGTACTGGAGATGCCAGCGCTCGCTGAAGTCGAAGTTCTTAAAGGCGCCCAGGTCGAAGTTCTTGAAGCCCGGCCCGCGCAAAGCGTTTCGCCCCAGATTGCCGAAGGTGTATTGAGGCGCCACCGCGAAGGCGCGTGGATCAAAGTACAGCCCGCCGGGTCCGTAGGTCTTGACCCAACCCGACGGAAAAGCGTTGCCGACCACGTTGGGACGCTGGAAATTGCCGCGAGCGCCCACGTTGGCGTTGTCGAACGGCACCGTGATGTTGAAGGGGCGGCCGGTCTCGAACGTCCAGATACCGGTGGTCTGCCAGCCGCCGGCCAAAAACTTGAGGGGGCCTTTAATGCCGCCGGTGGGAATCACGTAGCTATAGCCGGTGTTGAACACATGGGTCTGATCGAAGCCCGAGGGGGCCAGCGAAGCACGGATGTTGCTGTTGTCCTGAGGAGAGGTCCCGCCGAACTCCGAATTCAGATCGATGCTCTTCTGGTAGGCGTAGGAGGCGACGTACATGAGCCCCTTCCAGAAGCGCTGCTCGGCCTTCGCGGTGAGCCCGTTGTACCGGGAGGTCGCGATCATCTTGAGCTCGCTCAACGCTCCGGCGATCGGGAACGGGCGGCGCGGATTGGGGTCGCCCGGCCCGGGCGCCGGGTCGTTGGTGCTGAGGAAGCTCGACAGGTGCGTGCCCTTGGCGCCCTGATAGTTGATTTCCAGCAGGAGGCTCTGGGTGAGCTGGTGTTCAATGCCGAGATTCCAGTTCTGCATGTAGGGCGTGGCCAAGTCGCGGGAGATGGTGTGCTGCGCGGTTGGCCTGACCTTGGAGGGATCGAAGGTGCCGAATTGCTGGTCCGCGCGCGTGGGCGCCACGCCGGGAATGTTGATGCCGGTCAGGTTGTCCGAGATCGAGTACGGCCAGTTGCCTCGTCCCGTCGACCATTCCCAGCCCAGGTTGGAGTTGTAGAAGATCCCGTACGCGCTGCGGATGACCGTGCGGGGGAAAAGACGATAGGCCAGGCCGATCCGCGGCGCGAAGTTCTTGTGCTCCGGCTCGGCGATGGTTTCGGGAACGGTGGCCGGCTCGCCAGTGTACGGATTGCGGCTGGTCCAGTAGAACCGGCCCAGGATCATGTCGAATCCGCCCATGCGGCCGCGGCGATGGTGCGGCCACTCGTTGTACTCGTAGCGCAGTCCGAGATTGACAGTGAGCTTGCTCGAGACCTTGATATCGTCCTGGACCCACAGGTGGTGGAGCTGTTGCCCGATGTCCAGATCGGCCTCGCCGGCGATGCGGCCGGTGCCGCCGCTGCTCACCAGCCCGAGCAGGAAGCTGGCGAAAGGATAGCCCGTGGCCGACAGGTTCTGAGGATCTCCCGTGGCGATGTTGTCAAAACCGAGGTTCAGGAACACGGAGTCGTGGATGGTGCGCAGACGGGTGTAGTCGTATCCGAAGCCCACGGTGTGGTTGCCGGCGATCTTGGTCATGGAGAACGAACCCTGGTAGGTGAAGTCGGGCCCGTTGATCAGGTTCCCGTTTCCAGGGCCGTTCACGCCGCTGATGTTGAAGTTCACGGGGAAATCGAAATCCCGGAACTTGGTCGGCACGTTCTGGAGGCCGGCCGAGCGGTAGGTCTCGATGAACTTGTGAACGGGGCCTTGACCCAGGTTCGCCCGCAGGTATCCGAGCCGGATGTCGAGGATGGTCCGGGGATCGAAGACGTGAGTATCGCTGAGGGTCACTCCCAGGTACTTGTTGTAGGTGAGCTGGTTGGCGTTGGGCAGGTTTTGCGGATCGCGCTGGAAGATATCGGACCAGGAGACGCGGGCGAAGAAATTGTTCTGGTCGGAAAACTTCTGGTCGATCCGCGCGTGCGTCTGGTTGTCTTCGCGCCGGCTGCCGGTGGTATTGATGAAGTTGCCGGTGTTCAGCGGCCTCAGCGTGAGAGAGCTGGGGAACCACAGGTCCAGATAGGCCTTGGCGTAGGCCGGCACGCGGGATAGCGGGATCTGGTTGTTGGCGAAGGGCGTCCGCGTGTAGATCGCCCTTCCCTGCGCGTCGGTTCCGGTCCGCTGCTCGGTGTAAGGATCGAACGCCTGGGGCAACCGGTCGGCGCCGTTCAGGTTCCGCGAGAGGTCGCCGGCTCTCCAGGCGGCGTTCGGAATCGTGACCACCTGCGTCGCGGCGCGCCGCTGCTGGAAGCCCTCGTAGTTGAAGAAGAAGAAGGTCCGGTTCTTGCCGTCGTACACCTTCGGAATCTGCAGCGGCCCGCCCAGAGTGAAGCCAAACTGGTTGAACTTGAAGTCGGGCCGGGCGGCGGCGAAATAGCTCCGCGAGTCCAGCTTGGCGTTGCGGAGGAATTCGTACGCGCTGCCATGGTATTCGTTGGCGCCGGACTTGATGGACACGTTGATGTTGGCGCCGGCCGCCGCGCCGTATTTCGCCGACATGTTGGTCTGAATCTTGAACTCGGAGATGGCGTCAATCGATGGCGCGATGGCCGCGGTCTTGAAAAAGGCGCCGTTGTTGTACGTGCCGTCCAAGGTGTAGTTGGCGTTGTCGCTCCGGCTCCCGGTCACGGCCCAGGTTTGCGCGTTCAGGGTTTCCCCGCCGCCGTTGGTGCCCCGCGTCACGCCCGGAGACAGGCGCACCAGGTTGTTGAAGTTCCGTCCGTTGAGCGGCAGCGCCACCACCTTGGCGTTGTCGATGGTGGTGGACATGGTGCCCTCGGTGGATTTCAACAACTCGGCTTCGGCCTGAACGGTGACCGCCTCGGTCACCTGGCCAATCGTGAGACGGAAGCTCAGCGAGATCGCGCCCGCCACTTCCAAGCGCAGGTTCTCCTGGACCTGTTTCTGAAAGTTGGTCGCCGCAACCTCCACGCTGTAGATACCGGGGATCAGCGAAAGCGCTGAAAAGTTGCCGCTCTCATTGGTGACGGTCTCTCGCGTCACGCCTGTTTGCGTGTTCATCACCCGTACCTTAGCGCCCGGCACGGTCGCACCCGAGGAATCGAACACGGTTCCCACGATCGAACCCAGCGTGGTCGCCTGGCCGAACAGTGAGGTTGTGAGGGAAAAGGTGAGGAACACGGAAAGGAGTGTTCCGGAAATCGGACGGT
>JACOSH010000463.1 GCA_016178945.1 Acidobacteriota bacterium | reverse complement strand
CTTGTGCGGCCGGAAATAATAGCCCGGATCGGATTTGGGCAGCTCCCGATGGATGTCGCCCTGAATCGGCACCAGGTCAAAGACCGCCGTGGCGAAGCGGCGGATCTCGCGGCCCTCCTGCGTGGCCACGTTGCGCGCCATGGCCAGGGCTTTCAAGTACACTTCCGGCGCCATGATGGCCGAGCCGAAACTCAGCATCACGCCGCCCTCCAGGCTCTCCACGGCGCGGGCGAAGATGAGGAAATCGCGATAGCTGGCCGCGCCCACCGCCGCGCCGTCGCAGTTGGGATGCTGGTGCAGGATGTCGTAGCCGATCCCGGCGTGCACGGTGACGGGAGCCGAGAGCCGGTACGCGGCGGCATACACGCTCAGGTCCTTGTGCGGGTAGTCGCTGGCGGCAATGCGCCGGCCGATGTTTTCGCCCAGACCCAGATCCAGGCGCGCGGCTTCCGCGATCCAGTCGTTTAGCTCGCCGGTCTCCCGCCACAGGCCGAACTCACCCGTCCGGATGTAGCGAGCGACGCTTTCGGTGGTGGCGCCGATCCGCGCCAGCTCGTAATCGTGGATCGCTCCGGCCCCATTCATGGCAATGTGGCTGATCCAGCCGCGCTCCATCAGATCGATGAGGTGGCGGTTGACCCCGGCGCGCAGCAGGTGCGCTCCCATCATCAGGATGCGCGCGGCGCCCGACCGGCGCGCCGCTTCCAGCCGCCGCGCCACTTCGCCCAGCCGCGGGTGTTCGAAGGCGGGCGTGGGATCGTCCAGCGCCAGCCAGCGCTCCAGCCGCAAGTCGTGGACGCGCTCGCCGAGCGGCTTCACCCGCAGCCGGCCACGGTCGAAAAGCGGGTACTTGCTCATTGCGGGAACAGGGTGTGCATCAGCTCGTCGTGACAGAGGAAGTTGGGAATGATGAAGTCGGCGCCGACCCCGGCCAGCCGTTTCCGCTTCCAGTCGTCGACCGCCAGGCATTCCGGCTCCGCCGTGGCCACCCCGACCGCCGTGCCGCCGACCTCCTTGATGTTTTCGATCTCGACATAGCCGTCGCCGAAGCCCAGGAATTCCGCTCCCGCACACTCCGCCCCGGCGATCAGCCGCTGGATGAGGATCTTCTTGGAGAAGCTCTGGTAGTCGTCCAGGGCCCCGAAAACGCCGCCGTCGAAGTAGCGGGTCACCTGCAGCAGCCGCGCTTCCTCCTGCATGTAGACCTCGTCGGTTCCGCTGGCCAGGTACATCTTCAGGCCCCGCGCCTGAAGCGATTCCAGCAGGCGCCGCGCGCCGGGTACCAAGTACTTGTCGGGCGAAACGCGCCCCGCCCGCAATTCCTCCAGGCGGTCGCGGATCTTGTCGTTGAGCAGGTCCAGATACTGGCGCTTGTACTCCAGCGGCTCGCGCGGCGTGCCCCCCCGCGCCCGGACCTGCTCGGCCAGCTCGATCATCTGGTACATGGTCTGCTTGCCCGTCAGCCGGCCCACGAAATCCTCGACCAGGGCGCGCAGGTCCTCCTCGCGCTCTCCGGTCTTCAGGTCCGCGAGGATCTCCACCATCATGGGGACCATCACGTCCATCCAGCCGGATCGAATGAGGGAAATGGTGCCGTCGAAGTCAAAAAGAGCCACCCGGGCGTTGGCGGCGGAAGCGCCCGGGCGAAGCTGTTCGATCATTCTCTAGCTATCTTACCAGCCGGAAAGTCCGCTCCCAGCGCGTCTTGACGAAAAAGTTCAGCGCCAGATCCTTGAGGTGGTCGAAATTGATGACGTCCACCAGCTCGCCGGTGGGCGCGTCGTACGACCAGAAGATGAGCAGCGGCTTGCCGACGATGTTCTCGCGCGGCACCAGGCCCCAGTAGCGGCTGTCGGCGGAGTTGTCGCGATTGTCGCCCATGGCGAAATAGTGATCCGGCGGCACCACCAGTTCCCCGCCCGCCACGTGGTCGCGCAGCATCGCCCGCGCGCGCTCGGGCAGATGCGGCGGCGGATCGGTGGGGAAGTTGTCGCGATACAGGTCCGTCCACTCGCGAATATGGCGCTTGTAGGGCTCGTCGATCTTCGCGCCGTTGAGATAGACCTGCCGGTCGCGGATCTTCAGGCGGTCGCCCGGCATGCCGATCACCCGCTTGACGTAATTCTCTTTCAAGTTGAGCGGGTACCGGAAGACGATGATGTCCCCGCGCTTCACCGGCGTATACGGCAGGATGTACCGGCTGATCGCCCCCGGCGGCGAGTAGGCCAGCTTGTCCACGATCAGGTGGTCGCCGATCAGTACGGTGTTCTCCATGGAACCGGTCGGAACCACGAACGGCTGGGCGATGGTGGTGGTGGCAAACAGCAGGATCAGGATGTTGACGGCCCATTCGCTCACTTCGCGCGCGACTCTCATACCTTCATCATACGCGGGATCTCGAAATAGGGTAGGAGATATGGAAACGGTGCATGTCGAGTTGCCGGCGGCGCTCCTCAAGGCCGCCGATCTCGACGCGGCCAACATATCCGAGGAGGCGTCGCGGCTGCTCGCGCTCGAACTTTTCCGGGAAGATAAAGTTTCCCTTGGCCGCGCGGCTGAGTCTCTGCCACACACCTTTGGCCTCGTTTATGGATTTCGTGGCAAAGCACGGAGTTCCTTCGCTGTGCTACGGTTTCGATGATGCCAGCCGATCTTGATCACCTCTGCCACCTCAAGGCGCAAAGAGGCCTGGCAGCGATCAGTCCGTACGTGCTAACATTTCGTACGAATCGCTAGGTCACAATGAACACCGCCGGAGTCAGCCGTGGACGCGCGGCTTTGAAGCGCGTTGTATTCATGCTCAGCACGGTTTTATTCATCGTTATGCCGTCCGCGACGTGGGGGGCCGACGACGCGATGAACCAACAGCTCCTCGACGCGGTGCAAGCAGGGGACATCCTAAAGGTTCGCGCGGCTCTTGCGCTTCGCGCCGACATCAATGCGCGAACAGCGGACGGGCTATCGCCATTGATGCTGGCAACCATCTGGAGGCACGTAGAAGTCGCCGAGGAGTTGCTCGCGAGAGGCGCTCGGGTCCATGACCGTGTGGGGTTTGGGCTAGCCGCCGACCGGGGTATCAGAGGTTTGAACTCCCTTGATTTTGCGTTCAAGAAGGACTATCCAGAGCTGATCGCGCTGTTCGCTGCAAAGGGAGCTGAAGATTCGCTGCGCCTCGGCGGCACGTTCTACACCGTGCGAATGCACGATGATGTTTACATTCCCTCTCCGAATGTAACTCCGGAACTTGGCAAGCCTAACTTTAGCGGCACCTGGGATCTGGACAAGGCGAGGAGCAACAAAGGCAAGCGCTCGCGGTACGTTGTTCAGGTTGAGCAGGTGGGCAAGTACCTCCTCAGATATGTCTCCAAGGGCAGTGACTTCGGCGCTGAAGAGTTCTACGCCGGACACCTTCTCGATGGATCTGAAGCCAGATTCGGCAAAACTCGTTTTGCGGCGAAATGGGTTGGCGATGTTCTCGAACTCAACGAGTGGTCTGAATCTGGCAAGGGCAACATCACCCCGGGGAAGACCGAGCGTTGGGCTCTGGTCGACAACGGAGACGCACTTCAAATCGTCACAAAGACCAGCTCTGCCCAGGCCGGCCTGGAGGTATACTTGAAGCGCCTCGGGCCTGATACCTCTTGGCGGAGGAGCCGCCCTATTTTCTGGCAAGTTTGGCCTAAGCCGACGAATGTCTCGCCCTCCCCGAGTCAGGGGTCACGACTGCCGTAAGCCGACTGTGGCCGGGCCCTGCAAGGCATGGATCGACCGGATCAGGGAAACGATCAACATGCAGGGGCTGCGGGCTGTGTAGCCCCCGATCCAGAGGGATGAGTCGAGCGATGTACGGATACCGGTGTGAATACTGCGAGGGCACGGTCCGGCCACGGACCGTCGAGCGAGAGTCGTTCAAGCACAAGGACGGGTTCATCATCATCTTGGAAGATGTCGCAGTGGGCGTCTGTGATCGGTGTGGAAACAGATACTATCGCGCGGACATCCTGCATTCCGCCCATGACATCGGGACCGCAAGAGGCGCGTCCTTGCAATGAACGGAAGGCCGATAACCGTGCGGCAAGCACGGGCCGCTCGCTATTCTGACACGAGGGCGCCTGGACGTTTGGCAATCTCGGGGAACGCGACGAGCACTTTGGCATCGAAGGTTGCCAGGGGAAGCTGTTCGCGGGCGGCTAGCTCGACGAACAAGGTGTCGTAGACGGCCACGCCCGATTCGAGGGCGCGCGAAACGGCCCCATGCCAAAGACTGCGGCTCGGGACCGAGTGGACGCCGAGACGAGCCGCAAGGTCCAGCTTCCTTGGTCCCGCGGTGGCGGGAACGATTCCACTGCGAATCGCCATCCACACGACGTTCGCTAACTCTGCCTCCCAATGCGTCGGCGCGATCGGTTCGCGCACCACGCCCCAAAATCGCCGCACTTCGTCGACGAAGCGCTCTGTGCCGAGCAGCAGGTACGCCACAACGTTCGTATCCACGACGGTTCTCACCCGCGGCCGGCTCCGATCCAGTTCTCCACCTGCTCAGCGCTCGGTCGGCGGGACTGCGTGGCCCACTCGGCCTCAATCTGTTTGAGGACCGCGCCACGCTCAGCGACATAGTCCTCGAGGAGTTCCCGAACCTCTTGCTCCATGGAGCGCCGGCTTCTTCGCGCCAGTGCTTTCAGCGACTTCACTACTTGTGGCCGGAGATTCCTGATGGTCACGGTAGCCATATTGTGCTCCTTGCAAGCATTATGCTAGCATATTACGTGGCCGATGTGGCCGCCGCGTTACGGCTCGTTCAGTACGACGACCGGGTCCACCCGCAGCGCGCGGCGGGCCGGCAGCGCGCAGGCCGCCAGCGCGATCACGCCCAGCAGTGCGGCGACGCCGCCCATGACCAGTGGGTCGAGCGGCGTGACGCCGTAGATCTGGCCCTCAATCACTTTGCGGAGCGCAGCCGCGCCGGCGATCCCCAGGACCAGGCCGGTCCCGGCCAGCAGCAGCCCCTCCCGGAGCACCAGATTCACGATGCCCGCCGAGGTGCTGCCCAGCGCCACCCGGATTCCAATCTCGCGGCGGCGCTGCGTGACTACATACGCCAGCACGCCGTAGATTCCGACCGCGGAGAGGAACAGCGCCAGACCGCCGCAGCCCAGCGCCAGCATCATCGAGGTCTTGCGGGAGGCGAGCGAGAGCTCGGCGCGCTCGGCCATGGTGCGAACGTCAAAAAGCGCCAGTTCCGGATCGATCCGGGCGATCTCGGCGCGCACCGCGCGGGCCAGCGCGCCCAGGTCCCCGCCGCTGCCGGCGGCCAAAGTGAACGCGCGGGAAACCGACTGGGCGAAAGGGAAATAGTACATGCCCACCGGGCTGCCGGTTCCGGCCAGATCATCCGACCTGACCGGGCGCACCACTCCCACTACCGTCAGCCAGCGGGTGCGCGCATCGATTTTCATGAGATCATTTACGTCCTGCGGCTGGTACATGCGCCGGCCGATCGGGTCGCGATCGGGCCAGAACCTGCGGGCCAGGCGCTCGTCGACAATCACGGCGAAGGGAGCGTTCTCGCGGTCGCGGTCGTCGAAGTAGCGCCCCCGCAGCAGGGCGATGCCCAAGGTCTCGAAGTAGCCGGGGGTAACGGTCGCCTGGCGGGGAGAGATCAGCGATTCGCCCGGCCTCATGACATAGCCCTCCGCCAGAATCACGCTGTCGCTGCGGTCGCCGCCCAGGGGAATGACGGTGGTGGCGCCGGCGCTGCGCGCGCCGGGGATACGGCGAAGGGCCTCGAGCGAGCGGTTCATCAGGGTACGCAGCTCGCCCGGGCCGGGATACTTCGAGCGCGGCGCGTTGATGGACGCCGTCAGGACGCCGCCGGTCCGGTATCCCGGGTCGACCTGCAGGAGCTGCCGGAAGCTGGCCAGGAGCAATCCAGCGCCGGCCAGCAGTACGAAGGCAAGCGCAAACTGGGCCACCACCAGACCCTGTCGAACCCGTCGCGCGCGGCTTCCGCTGGTGCCCGTGCGGCTATCTTCATGGAGCACGTTGCTGAGGCTGGCTTTGAAGACTTGCGCCAGCGGAATGAGTCCGGCCAGGATTCCGGTCACCAGCGCCAGCCCCAGGACCACCAGCGCCACCACGCCGTCGATGCGAACTTCGTGGGCGCGGGGGAGCCGCCCGAGCCCGTCCGCCAGCACGCGCAACAATGCCGCGCCGAGCGCAACGCCCGCTCCGCCGCCCACGCTCGCTAACAGCAAGTTCTCGACGGCCAATTGGCGGGTGAGCTGTGCGCGCCCGGCCCCGAGCGCCAGCCGGGTGGCCAGCTCCTTTCTCCGCAGGGTCAGGCGGGCCAGCGCCAGGTTGGCGATGTTGAGCCCGCCGATCAGCAGCACGAACACGGCGCCGCCCCACAGCAAGTACAGGACGCCTTTGACGTCTTTGACGAGTTGGTCCTGGAGCGGCTCGACACGGGTGTGGAAACCGGCGTTGGTCAGGATCTCTTTCCACTGCGGGGAACGCTCGAGATTGGCGGCGTTCAAGGCGTCGATCTGGGCCTGGGCCTGCTGAAGGGTGGCTCCGGGCTTGAGACGTCCGATGTTGTACCAATTGTTGCTGTGGTGGCTGGACTTCTGCGCGGGGAGAAACGCGAGCGGCGTCCAAAGCCGCACCTCCGGGTTGATAAACACGAAGCCGGGCGGCATCACGCCGACGATGGTGAAGGGGCGGCCGCCCAGGCGCAGGTCGCGCCCCAGGGCCGAGGTAGAGCCGCCGCAGAGCTGCCGCCACAGCCCGTAGCTGAGGATGACCTTCTGCTCGGCGCCGATCTCGCCCTCTTCCTCGGTGAAGGTCCTGCCGTGCGCGGCCGCGACCCGCAGAAGCCGGAACAGGGACGGCGTGGCGGCCATGCCCGTGACCTGCTCCGGCGTGCCGTTGATTTCCACCGTCTGGTTCGCGAAGTTGAACATGGCCTGTTGCTGGAAGGCGGGGACGTCGCGCAGCCGGTCGTAGTAGTCGCCCGAGCCGCTGAAGCCGGTGTCGCCCACGCCCGCCTTCGGATACTGGTTGGACATCAGCAGGATGGCGGAAGCCTCCGGAACCGGCAGCGGCCGCAGCAGGATCGAGTGGACGATGGCGAAGGTGGCGGTGTTGGCCCCGATCGACACGGCCAGTGTCAGCGCCACCGTGACCGCGAAGCCCTTGTCCCGGCCCAGAGAGCGGGCGGCGTAGATGAAGTCGCGAATCAGCGCGTCCATGAGCTTCGAGGGTCCTTGTGAGTCTAATACGCGTGGGCTGGCGTGAAGTTGCGAAAAACGTTTCTCTTTCTGCTACACTGCCAGGAAGTCTGATATGCGGACCGTGGGTGTAATTCGCCAGCTCGCGCGGTACGCGGTGAAGTCCATGAGGGGCGAGGCCTTGCCAGCTACCACACTGACGTTGCAGGGTCTTCCGGAGGACCGGCGCTACGCCTTCGTCCAGACGGCTTCGCGCAGCTCCTTTCCCTGGATGACCGCCCGGGAGCTGCCGGAGATGCTCTGTTACCG
>JACOSH010000462.1 GCA_016178945.1 Acidobacteriota bacterium | reverse complement strand
GGCGGGGGGCGCAAAAAAACCCTGGCCAAAGATCCGTCGTTGATCCAGGATTTGGAAAGACTGGTGGAGCCTGTCACACGAGGAGATCCCGAGTCGCCGCTGCGGTGGACCTGCAAGAGCGTGCGCAAACTGGCCGACGAACTAAAGCGACTGGGCCATGAGGCGAGCCATACTTTGGTATCGGAACTGTTGCATGAGCAGAAGTACAGTCTTCAGGCGAACCGCAAAACCAAGGAGGGGGCATCCCACCCGGACCGGAATGCGCAGTTCGAGTATATTAGCCAGAAGGTGCAAAGGTTCTTACGGCATGGACAGCCGGCGGTCTCGGTGGACACCAAGAAAAAGGAGTTGATCGGAGAGTTCAAGAATGGCGGTCGGGAGTGGCGGCCGAAAGGGCAACCGGAGGCGGTTCGGGTGCATGATTTCGGAAAAGTGAAGGACGTGCCCTATGGGGTGTATGACCTGGGACGGGATGCCGGCTGGGTCAACGTGGGTACGGACCACGACACCTCGGCCTTCGCGGTGGAAAGCATCCGGCAGTGGTGGAACACCATGGGCCGGTCCTGTTATCCGAAGGCCCGGCAGTTGCTGATTACGGCTGACAGTGGGGGGAGCAATGGAGCCCGCGTGCGGCTGTGGAAGCTGGAGCTGCAGAAGTTTGCCGACGAAACCGGATTGGAGATTGCGGTTTGCCACTTCCCGCCAGGCACCAGCAAGTGGAACAAGATCGAACACCGGCTGTTCTCGTTCATCACACAGAACTGGCGCGGCAAGCCCCTGGTGAGCCATGAAGTGATTGTCAATCTCATTGCTGCGACCACGACCAAAACCGGCCTGCAGGTGAAGAGTAGACTGGACACCGGGAAATACCCCAAGGGAGTCAAGGTGAGCAAGACAGACTTCGCAGGTATCGATCTTCGCCCCGACGACTTTCACGGCGACTGGAACTACTCCATCCAGCCACGATCATAATGGAACAGTTATTTCTTTACAGTCCCTAAGGTGTGAGGTGTTAGGTGTGAGGTGTCAGGGGCGGCACCTAACACCTGGCACCTAACGCCTTAAACCTGGTCTACATCTGCCTCCACGATTCTTCCTCGTCCCGCGTCTATCTCATTGTGAGGAAAGGTGCGCTCCTGCTTTCCCTGGCTTTGCCCGCCTGTGCCCTGGATCTGTCCCAGACCCTGAAGGCCGTCGAGGATCGCTACAACCGGGCTAATACTCTGCAAGTGGCTTTTTCTGAAGAGTTTAGCGGGCAAGGAAAAGGCCGCAGGGTGGAGTCCGGCACCCTTAGCCTGCGCAAGCCGGGGCGCATGAGGTGGGACTACACCTCGCCGGCAGGCAAGCTGTTCCTGGTCGATGGCAAGCATGTCTACCTCTACTCGCCGGGGACCCACCGGGTCCAGCGGACCAAGGTCAAGGAAAGCGGCGACATGCACGCCCCTCTGGCCTTCCTGCTGGGCAAGCTCGATTTCCAGCGCGACTTCCGCAAGTTCACCCACCGGCCGGAAGGCGCCGATACCTGGATCGTTGCCGAACCCAAGTCCGAGAACACCCCGTACTCTCAGGTGGAGTTCGCCGTTACGCCCCAGTATCAGATCCGCCGCGTACGGGTGACCGGGTACGACCGGGCCGTGCTGGACTTTTCCTTTGAACAGGAACGCGTGAACCCGCGCCTGGACGACCGCATCTTCCAGTTCGAGATGCCGGCCGGGGCGCAACTCGAGGAGGCGATCGAGTAGCTCATGGCCGAATGGGTGCTCAAATACGCCGACCCGCGGGGAGAGATTCGCCAGCAGGTGATCTCGGCCGCCAGCGAGCAGGAGTTGCGCGAGCGCTACACCCAGCAGGGCTTCCTGATCTATTCGATCCGCCCGCGCGGCGCCGCCGGTCTTTCGGCCTCGGCCGGCCTGTTCAGCCGCCGCAGGAAGCTCAACCTGGAGAAATTCCTGATCTTCAACCAGCAGTTCGTGACGCTGGTGCGCGCCGGCCTGCCCATCCTGAAGTCGCTTGACCTGCTGGCCGACCGCCTCACCGACCCCACGCTCGGCCGGTATGTCAAGGCCGTCCGCGACGAAGTCAAGAACGGCGTCTTGTTGTCGGAAGCCTTTCGCCAGCAGGGCATCTTCCCCAAGATCTTCACCACCTCGGTGCTGGCCGGAGAAAAGGCGGGCAGCCTGGTGGAGGTCCTGGACCGCTACATCACCTACCAGAAGATGGCCCTGGCCGTGAAGAAAAAGGTGTTGGTTTCGCTGTTGTATCCGGCGGTGCTGGTGAGCCTGGTGCTGGTTCTGGTGATCTTCCTGGTGACTTACGTGGTGCCGCAATTTGGCGAGCTCTACGCCAACATGCAGGCGCAGCTTCCCACCATGACCCAGTTCCTGCTGGCCGTCGGCAAATCGGCCAAGGTGTATGTGCTGGGCGCCGCCGCCGGACTGGCCGGGGCGGTGGTGCTGTTCCGCTGGTGGGCGCGCGGCGATGCGGCGCGGGAGAAGATCGACGCCGTCAAGATGCGCCTGCCGGTGCTGGGCAACATCTGGATCAAGTACCAGGTGGCGCAGATGGCGCGCATCCTGAGCACGCTGCTCACCGGCGGCATCCCGCTGGTGCAGGGCCTGGAGACGGCGGCCGAATCGCTGGGCACCGCCTTGCTGCGCAAGGCCCTGGAGCGGGCCGGAAAAACGGTGCGCGAGGGGCAGTCGTTGTCGTCGTCGCTCAGCGCCACCGGCGTGTTCCCGGGGCTGGCCATCGATATGATTGAAGTTGGCGAATCCACCGGCGCGCTGCCGGCCATGCTCACCAGCGTGGCGGAGTTCTACGACGAGGACGTCAACACGCAGATGCAGGCGGCCCTGTCGCTGATCGAGCCGGCCATCATGATCTTTATGGGAGGGTTTGTGGCGTTTGTGCTGGTGTCGCTGTATCTGCCGATCTTTTCCCTGTCGGACAGCATTCGGTAGGAGGGACAAGTGAAAAGGCAAAAGGCAAAAGGCAAAAAGCAAAAGGCAAAAGTGATCAGGAAGAACACTTTTCTAGTGCCTTTTTCGCATAGCGTCCGATTGCATGAGACTTCCGGCCGGCCCCGCCCCATGGGCATGGCCCAAGTTAAAAGGGGTTCTTCCGAATCACTTTTGCCTTTTGATTTTTGCCTTTTGCCTTTTGCCTTTTTTCTTCCAGAGCTCGCATGGCCACCGACCGCATAAAGCTTCCTCCCGATCCCGCCGCCGAAGCCGCCCAGGCCAAAGCCGTGGCCCTGCGCTACCGCTGCGAGTACGTGGACCTGCGCGAATCCTCCATCGACCACGAGCTGTTCCGCTCCATCCCGGTCGACCTGATGTTCCGCTACAACTTCGTGCCGCTGCGCGCGCAGAACGGCACGCTGGACATCGCCCTGGCGGATCCGCGCAACCTGAACCTGATCGATGAGCTGAGCCTGCTGCTCAATAAGAAGCTGAGGGTCAAGGTCGCCACCCTGTCCCAGATCGCCGAGCTCCTCAAGAAGACCGAGCAGTCGCAGCGGGTCCTGGAAGAAGTCACCGAGGGCTTCACCCTGGACGTGGTGGGCGAAGGCGACGAGCAGGACGAGACCCTCTCCATCGACCGGCTGACCGCCGTCGACAGCGATATCGCTCCGGTCATCAAGCTGGTCGACACCACCATTTTCAACGCGCTGGAACGGCGCGCCAGCGACATTCACATCGAATCGCGCGACCAGGAAGTGGCCATCAAGTACCGCATCGACGGCGTGCTGCACTACGCCATGCCGCCCATCGCCAAGGACTGGCACTCCACCATCATCTCGCGCATCAAGGTGATGTCCGAGCTGGACATCGCCGAGCGCCGCGTCCCCCAGGACGGACGCTTCCGGGTCCGCTACAAGGGCCGCCTGATCGACTTCCGCGTCTCCATCATGCCCACCATCCATGGCGAGGACGCCGTGCTGCGCGTGCTCGACAAGGAATCGATGAGCGAGAAGTTCTCCAAGCTGTCCCTGGAGGTGGTGGGCTTCTCCGACAACGATCTGTCCAAGTTCCGCCGCTACATCAGCGAACCCTACGGCATGGTGCTGGTCACCGGCCCCACCGGGTCGGGCAAGACCACCACCCTGTACGCCGCCCTGAGCGAGATCAAGAACGACGAGGACAAGATCATCACCATCGAGGACCCGGTCGAATACCAGATCAAGGGCATCACCCAGATTCCCGTCAACGAGAAGAAGGGTCTGACCTTCGCGCGCGGGCTGCGCTCCATCCTGCGCCACGACCCCGACAAGATCATGGTGGGCGAGATTCGCGACCAGGAGACCGCGCAGATCGCCATCAACTCGGCGCTCACCGGGCACCTGGTGTTCACCACCGTCCACGCCAACAACGTGCTGGACGTGCTGGGCCGGTTCCTCAACATGGGGGTGGAGCCGTATAACTTCGTTTCGGCGCTCAACTGCATTCTGGCCCAGCGGCTGGTGCGCATCATCTGCGACTACTGTAAGAAGCCGGTGGAATACCCCGAGTCCTTTCTGATCGAGTCCGGCCTGAATCCGCCGGAGTGGCGCGGGCACACTATGTACGAAGGCGCGGGCTGCTTCGAGTGCGGCGGCACGGGTTTCCGCGGACGCACCGCCATCCACGAGCTGCTGGATTTGAGCGACCGGATCCGCGAGATGATCCTGGCCCGCCGCTCGACGGCGGAAATCAAACGCATGGCGCGCGAAGAGGGAATGACTTTCCTGCGCGAATCGGCCGTGGACAAGTTGCGCAAAGGCATCACGACGTTGAAAGAGATCAACAAGGTGACGTTCATTGAATGAGGGCTCCAGAGGCTAGGGCATGAGATTGTCGAGTTGGTTGAAGGATCCGCCGCCGGCATGTGTCTTCGAGCTATCGGAGGCCGGCATTGCCGCGGCGGCCACGGCCTCGCTGCCGGAGATCGCGTTCCACCCGCTGCCTCCCGGCGTCCTTTCGGTTTCTCCGCTGCACGACAACGTCCTGATGCCGGACTCGCTGGCCGCCGCCGTCAAAGCCGCCGCGCCGCCCAACGGCAAGCGCCGCGCCGCCGCCCTGATCCTGCCCGACAACTGCGTGCGCGTCTCGGTGCTCGACTTCGACGGGTTCCCCGCCGATCCCAAGGAGCAGCTCCCGCTGGTGAAATTCCGGATCAAGAAGAGCGTCCCCTTCGATGTCGAGGCGGCGGCGGTTTCTTACTGGCCCCAGCCCTCCGGCGGCAAGAAGATGGACGTGGTCGCGGCGGTCGCCCCGCTCGAAATTATCGCCCGTTACGAAGCCCCCTTCCGCGCCGCGGGCCTCGATCCCGGCCTGGTCACCACTTCCTCGCTGGCGATGCTGCACCTTTACTCCGGGCGCGAGCTGGCCGTGATCGCCAAACTCAGCGGCCGCGTCCTTTCCCTGATAGTCGCCGACGGCGCGACGCTCAAGCTGGTTCGCTGTCTCGAGCTGCCCCGGCCCTCGCTGGCCGACATCGCCGCCGATCTGTACCCCACCTTCGTCTTCGCGGAGGATCAGCTCTCCAGGAAGGCTCAGCGCCTGCTGCTGTGCGGATTCGGCGCGCTCGCCGAGGAGGCCCGCAGCCAATTCCACGCCGAGCTCGACATCCCGGTGGACCTGATCGCGTCCCGGCTGGGAACCCCGGGCGAGGGCAACGCCGGGCTTCTGGGTTACCTGCAGTCCCACTTGGAGGCGGCGTGAGAATCCAGATCAATCTGGCCAGCCGGCCTTTCCGCCGGGACCGCCCTGTGATCGCCGCCGCCGTGGTCTTCGGCCTGATCCTGACCGTACTGCTGGCGCTCCAGATCTCGCTTACGGTCAACGAGACTCGGGAGCTCAAAGGCACACGGGCGGCCATCGGCCGCCTGACCGCCGAGATCGCCAAGCTCGACGCGGAGCAGGCCAAGCTGGAGGCCGTGCAGCGCAAGCCCGAGAACGCCCAGGTGCTGGAGCGCAGCGTGTTTCTCAACAGCCTGCTCTACCGCAAGGCCATCAGTTGGACTCGGATCTTCGCCGACCTGGAGCAGGTGCTGCCGCACAACGTGCGGGTGATCTCGATTCGCCCCTGGCTCAATCCGCGCAACCAGGTGGTCCTGGAGATGCTGGTCGGCTCCGAGCAGACCGAGCCGCTCCTGCAACTGATCCTGCGGCTGGAACAAAGCGATCTGTTCGGCGTGGTCCAGCTCTCCAATCGCATGCCGCCCAGCCAGAACGATCCGCTCTATCGCTACAAGGTGAACGTACACTATGGCCAGAAGTTTTGAGTGGCGCCGGGTCGCCTGGCGAGACCCCCGCGTGATGGCCCGCCTGGTGGTGGGCACGCTGCTGTTGCTCAACGTGATCGCGGCCCTCCTGCTGCTGCGGCCCTGGGGCGGCTCGGCCGACGACCTGGCGCGCCAGTTAGGCGATCTGGAGCGGCAGTTGCCCCAACGCAAGGAGAGACTGAATCGCACCCGGCTCCTGGTGGGCAAGGTCGAGAAGGCCCGCGGCGAGGGGGACCGCTTCCTGGACCAGTACGTGCTCCCGAGGCGCAGCGCCTATTCGGCCCTGGTCGGCGAGCTGGACGCTCTGGCCGCCCAGGCCGGCATCAAGCAAAAAGAGAGCCAGTTCGCGGTGGAACCCATCGAGGGGAGTGATACCCTGGGAGTGATGAGCATCTCGTCGAACTTCGAGGGGGCCTACTCCAACCTGACGAAGTTCATCAACCTGGTGGATCGCTCGAATCGCTTCCTGATCATCGAGAGCCTGCAGGCGGCGCCGCAGGCTACGGGGCACGTGGTCAACGTCACCATGAAGCTGAACGTCTTCATTCGAGAGGAGGCCGGCGCCACGTTATGAAGGTCGGGGCGGAGCCCAGGAAGATCGCCATCCTCGCCGTCTTGTTGGCGGTTGCGGGGGCGCTCTTTTATATGAACGTGCTCTCCGGGCCGGAGTCCGCCCCAGCCCCCTCCACGCCCCGTCCCAAACAGGTGTCCGCCCCGGCCCCGTCCTCAACGCCGCCGGTGCAGACGGCTCCCAACGTCCGGCGCGCGCGCGGCGCTCGCGAGGCCAGCGAAGAGTTCCGCCCCTCGCTGAAGTTCAAGCCCGAGGAGCGGCCCGACGTCACCCGAATCGATCCGACCTTGCGGCTCGATCTGCTGGCCAAGGTCCAGGCCGTGGAATCCCCCGCCGGCGCCAGGAGCGTGTTCGCCTTCTCCAGCCCGCCCGCGCCTCCCGCGCCGAAGGTCGAGGTTGGGAAGATCCCGGTCAAGACGCCGGAGCAGATCAAAGCGGAGCAGGCCAAAGTGGCCGCGGCGGGGAAGGCGCCGGAACCGCCGCCCCCGCCCATCAACCTGAAGTTCTACGGCTATTCGACCCCGCGGCGCGACGGCGTGAAGCGCGCCTTTTTCCTGGATGGCGAGGACATCTTCGTGGCCGAAGAGGGCGAGCTGATCAAACGCCGCTACAAGTTGATCCGCATCGGCGTCAACTCCGTGGTGATGGAAGACACCCAGTTCAAGAATCAGCAGACGCTGATCATTCAGCAGGAGCAAGCGGGATGAAAACCGGCGGCCAGGGAGCCAGGCGCGAGCGGGGATTCGCCTTGCTGCTGGTGTTTGTCATGGCGGCCGCGGTGGCGCTTCTGCTCTTCATGGAGCTGCCGCGGGTGGCCTTCGAAGCCCAGCGCGCCAAGGAGGAATTGCTCATCGAGCGCGGCGAGCAGTACACCCGGGCCATCCAGCTCTACTTCCGCAAGTTCAAGCAGTACCCGGCCACCATGGAGCAACTGGAAAACGCCCAAAACATCCGGTTCCTGCGGCGCCAGTACGTCGACCCGATGACCGGCAAGAGCGAGTGGCGCGTTATTCACGTCGGCCCCGGCGGCGTGTTCCTCGATTCCCTGGTGCACAAGCCGCCCGGCAAGGACGGCGACAAGGAGAAGAGCGTCAACACGTTCACCTATGAAGCGCCGGCCCTGGGCGCGACACCCCAGGCGCAGGGCGCGTCCCAGGGGTTTCCTCCGGTGCGCTCGAGCGACCAGCGCGCGGCGCAGCAGCCGTTTCCGGGCGTCATGCCGGGCGGCGCGCCTCCGGACCCCAGCGCCACTCAGTACCCGGGCGCAGCCATGTTCCCCGGCGCAGCGAATTACCCGGGTGGAGCGAATTATCCAGGTGCTGCGAACTACCCCGGTGCTGCCAATTACCCTGGTGCGGCGAATTACCCCGGGGCGCTGCCGGTGCCGGGCCAAGTGCCCGGTCAAATCCCGGGACAGTACCCAGCCGTTCCGCCGGGAACTTTTCCGCCCGGCATCACGTCGGCAGCCGCCTATCAAGCCTACCTTCAGCAATTGACGCCGCAACAGCGCCAACAACTCCAGGCGGGCAATCCTTCGCCGCCGGGGGCGCCGGTCTATCCGGCGATGCCGACCGGTATCCTCGGGCCGCCCGGCGGACAGTCCCCCGGGTTGACGCCCGGCAGCACCTACGTGGGCGGGGGCAGTTTCATCGGCGGCGGCGCGACTCCATCTCCTTATCCGACGAGCCCTGGCTCGCAGGGCCCCTCGGTTCCCTTCGCGCAACCGGGTATGCGCCCCGCCACCGGCATGAGTCCGGGCGGCGTGCCCAATCCGGCGCTGGGCCTGATCATGCAGAGCCTCACCAATCCGCGACCCGGCGGTCTGCCGGGAGCGGGAGGCGCGGCGGGCGGGATGCAGATCACCGGCGGCATCGCCGGCGTCGCCAGCATGGCCGAACGCCCCGGCATCAAGGTCTATAACGAGCGCGACAAGTACAACGAGTGGGAATTCATCTACGACCTGACCAAGGATAAGAGCGCCATGGGAGGACCCGGGACGCAGGGAGTTCCCGGTTTGCCTACCAAACCCGGCGATCCCGGCAATCCCCAAAGCCAGGGCTCCGGGTTCGTGGGCGGTCCCACATCGCCAGGGGCCTTCGGCCCGCAACCGCAGCAGCCCGGACCCCTCCCCCGACCGCCCTATCCGCGGCAGCGCTGAGTCCTCAGTCCTTGATCCGCAGCGAGTAGAGGTCCGCGTCGCGCAGCACAAACCGCAGCCGCACCGCCCGCTTTCCGCTCTTCACGGGCACAATCTGTTCGATCTTGTCGCCGTAGACCGTCCGGCTCTCCAGCGTGCGGCCATCCGGATCCAGAAGGTCCACGCGCACGCCGCCCGCGGCGGAGGCCGAGAAGTTGAGCGCCAGATTCGCGCCCTCCAGATCGATGGGCTTGGTGGTCATCTCACCGCCCGCGTAGCCGGCGTGCACCGAAACAAACCCATCCGTCCGCAGCACGACCCGCTCCAGGTGCGCGCTGGGGAAATTGTAGTGGCGCGACACGTACAGGGAGATCTCATCGGCCGCGGTGGGCAGGATGCCGGTCGCGACCATGCGGTTGCGGTGGACCCAGTCGCGGCGATCGCGTCCTGGACGGATGAAAGCTTCCAGGAATCGCCGGTCCCAATGCACGCCGTCGCGGCTCGACATGAAGACCGCCTCCGACACCCCCGCTTCGGGCACGTCGTCGAACACTTGCCGCTCGGGCACGAAGCGCTTGGGAAACGCCAGGTACATCTGGGGTGCGCGGAAGTAGGGCTGGGTGGCGTTCGTGTAGAGCTGCTCGGACGGGGTTGCGCCGTAGTCGGCCCACTGGCCCGGCGTCCACTGGAGGAAATCCTGGGACGTGGCGCATTTCAGTGTGCGCACGCCCTGGCGGAAATCCCGGTAGAGAGCCACGTACCGCTCCCGGCGCGGGTCCCAAAACACCACGTTGAGCGAGTCGAACGCGCCGTCGGCGATCACCGGCTCCTCTCGCATCTTACTCCAATGGATCGCGTCGGCGGACTGGAAGGCGATCAGACCTTTGCCCCTCCGCCCCACCGCCTTGTAGCGCTGCGCGGCGGGCGCCGCCGGATTGGCGTCCTTGAAGGGGGAGAAATTGTGGGCCTCGGGGCCCTGCCAGATAATGTTGTTCTCCTTCGATCCGGCGAACTCATACAAGCCCAGCGGTGGCTTGGTCCAGTGGATGCCGTCGCGGCTCTCCGCATAACACGACGACTCCCGATTCTTCGGGATCACCGTCTCGCCCGGCTTCAGCGCGCCCGGCCTCACATAGACGGGATCGGAGACCCCGCGGTAGTACATCCGCATTTTTCCGCCGTCCGCCATCACCGTGACATAGGCGCTGACGTTGCCCTCCCAGGGCTGGTCGAAGGCGATGGCCTTCCCCGCCGGCTGCGGGCTGTGCAGGCGCAACTCCGCGCCCCGCATCGATTCGATCAGGTAGTCGTCGACGAAGAGCTGGAGGTCCGAGCCGATGCGCAGGGGCTCGGCCCCGTAGGCCGCGCCGGCCGCCGCCAGCAACAACAGGAATCGCATGGCTATGAGTGTAGCTTGCGGCGGCGCTCGGCCGCCCGCACCCGCCGCTCATCCATGCCGAAGTAGTGCGCCACTTCGTGCCACACGGTCTCCTCGACAAGCTGCCGCAAGTGCGCCGGACCGCGCGCCAGCCGCTCGTGCGGTCCTTGGAAGATGGTGATGCGATCGGGCATGGCGAAGGGCTCGCCGAAGCTGCGCCCGGTCAGCGGACGGCCCTCGTAAAGGCCCAGCAGCGTGCCTTGACCTTTGGGCGGCTCCGGCTCCACCACCACGGCCAGGTTGCGCATCTGGCGGCGGAAACGGCGCGGAATCTGGGCCAGGGATTGCTCCACCAGCTCGTCGAAGTCGCGCGGATGCACACTTGCTATTCTAGCTTTCTATGGAGCTGGTCCAGATCGCTGCCAACCTGCACATCGCGGACGCCAGGCGCCACATCTTCCTGTGCGCCGACCAGACTAAGCCGCAGTGCTCAACGCGGGAGGACAGCCTCGCCTCCTGGGACTTCCTCAAGAAGCGCCTGGCTGAGCTGGGACTGCTTCAGGGCGACCGCTGCGTTTACCGCAGCAAGGCGAACTGCCTGCGCATCTGCGAACAGGGTCCTATCGCGGTGGTTTACCCGGAGGGGACCTGGTATCATTCCTGCACTCCGGCGGTGCTGGAACGGATCATTCAGGAGCACCTGATTGGCGGAGTGCCCGTGGCCGAGTACGTGTTCGCCGTGAATCGGCTGCATCCCTGACCCGTTACCGCCGGGCGCGCACCAGCAAGGCCGTCATCGGGAAAGCCAGCTCCCCGAAAGCGTCGCGGTAGGGGAGGGTGAGGCGCTCCAGCCGGGCGCGGATGCGGCCCACGGCCTCGCGCGGTGGCACGGTCAAGGCCGGCGTCGATTTGGCGAAGCTGCGCCAGAAGTCGTCGAAGCTGGAGTAGCGCCAGACCACGGTGTCGTCGAAAACCTCGACCTTGCGGAATCCGGCGCGATGCAGGATGCGGGCCAGCTTACCGGGCCGCCCGAAGCGCAGGGGCGAGGGACCTTTGCCGGGGATGGTGTCTTCGACGGCGCGGAACAGCAGCCAGTCGCCGATTCCGGGCAGGCGCAGCAGCCCGCGGGCGGCTAGAGGCGCAGTGATCTGGGCCATGGCCGACATCGCCAGCGTCAGGCATGGCACGCGCGGCGGCAAGGTCCAGACCACAAATCCGGCGCGGCCGCCGGGCCGCAGCACGCGCCGGATCTCGGCCAACGCTCGCGCCGTGTCCGGGAAATACATCAACCCCAGCCCGGACGCCGCTAGATCGAAGGTCTCGGCCGCGAAGGGCAGATGTTCCGCGTCCCCTTGCAGGAAGTCAACGGACACCCCTTTGCGGCGCGCCTGTTGGAGCATTCCTTCCGAGACGTCGACGCCAATCGCCCGGCACTGAAAGCGCGTCGCGCCGTCGAGCGCCAGGTGTCCGGCGCCGCAGGCCAGGTCGAGCAGCGACTCGCCCGGGCGGGGGGCCAACCCTTCCAGCATCCGGCGGCTGTAAAGGGCCGTGTTCCCGGCCACGTTGGCCGCCCACGCTTCGGCGACCTGGTTGTACGCCTCGCGCTCCTGCCGCGTGAATTGCGCGGGGTCGTAGCGCATTACCCGACCGAGCCCTCGCCGCCATCGACACGCAGCGTGTTGCCCGTCATCCAGGCGGTGCCGGGATGGCACAGCACCGCGATGCACCGGGCCACGTCGGCCGGTGTGGTCAGCCGGTGATGCGGGTTGCGCGCCCGGGCGAAATCCATCAGCTTCTCGTTTCCCGGGATCTTGCGCAGCGCCGGGGTATCGGTCACGCCCGCCAGGATGGCGTTGGCCGTGATGCCCAGCGGCGCCAACTCCAGGGCCAGTTGGCGGATGTGCGCCTCCAGAATGGCCTTGGCGGCGCACACCGGCCCGTACTCGGGGATGGCCTTCGCGCCGCCTTCGCTGGTCATGGCGTAGATGCGACCGCCTGCGCGCATCGCTCCGGCCGCCACCAGGTCCCGCGCCCAATAGACCAGGCTGTGGCCCATCACGTCGGCGGTCATCTCCAGTTGCCGCTTCGAGGCGACATCGGCGGCCCCGGCCAGCGGCTTCAGCGCCCCAAAGGCCAGCGAGTGCAGCAGCACGCGCACTTCGTGACGGTCCTCAACGATGCGCGCGATCACCTCCGCCCGCTTTTCGTCGTCGGCGGCGTTGCCGTTGAAAAAAACCGCCTGCCGGCCCGAGTCGCGGATCTGCCGCTGGACTTGTTCGGCGTGAGGCAGCGTCTCCCGGCGGTCCAGGTGCACGCCGTAGATGTCGAATCCGTGGCGCGCCAGCTCCAGGGCGGTCGCTTCGCCGAAGCCGCTGGAAGCGCCCAGGATGAGGGCCCACTTTGTGTCAGTCAATCCCGGTCACCTCAATGATCCGATGGTCGCCGCCGGCGTGCTGGAGGCGGATCTCCACGCGCGATGGCGGCATCAGGTTTGGAAATCGCTCGCCCCATTCAATCAGGGTCACCGCCTCCCGGTCGAAGATCTCCTCGAGCCCCAGGGTGGCGGCTTCCCGCTCATTGTCCAGGCGATACAGATCGATATGGTACACCGTTCTCGGGCCGCCTCCATACTCGTGGATTAAGGTGAAGGTGGGGCTGGAGACTTCTTCCGGCTGCGCGGCCTGGAGCCCCTTCACGATTCCCTTGGCCAGCGTGGTCTTGCCGGTCCCCAGATTTCCAATGAGCATCACCACCGCCCGGGCGGGCAGCGAGCGCGCCAGGGTCTCGCCCAGCGCGATGGTTTCCTCTTCCGAGTTAGTGGAGTGCCTCATGGATCGCGGCGGGCAGGAACTCGAGCAGATCGGTGGCCACCAGACACTTCTCGCCGCGCGAGCGAGCGCCGATCTCGCCGGCCAGGCCGTGCAGATAGACCGCCGCGGCCACGACCGCATCCGGCTCTCCGGGAAATTGCGCCAGCAGGCCGGCGATGAGGCCGGTGAGAATGTCGCCGCTGCCGGCCGTCGCCATGGCGGGCGTGCCGGTGGGATTTATCCACACACGTCCATCCGGAAAGGCGATCAGTGAGCGCTGTCCTTTGAGCACCAGGCAGACGCCTCGGTCGTGGGCGAAAGCGCGGGCCACGCCCAGCCGGTCTTGCAGGATGTCTCCGCCGCTGCGGCCCGTCAGGCGCGCCATCTCTCCCGGATGGGGCGTCAGAACCCGCAGGGCGTTTCCGGCGCGAAAGTCCTGGCCGGCCAGCGCATTCAGCCCGTCGGCGTCGACCACCATGGGCTGATCCCATTCGGCGAAGGCGCGGCGGACCAGCGCCACTGCCTCGGGCGTGGTTCCCAGCCCGGGACCGATCGCCACCGCGTCTTTGCCTTGGGGAACGCCCGGAAAGGGCTCGGTCATCAGCTCCGGGGCCAGCGCCGTGAAGTTGGACTCGGCGCACGCCACCGTCACCAGGCCGGCGCCGGCCCGAAGCGCCGCCATCCCAGCCATCGCCGCCGCGCCGGTCTTGCCCGCCGCGCCGCCCGCGATGAGGACGTGACCGAAGTCGCCCTTGTGCGCGCCGCGTGACCGCGGGGCCAATAGGTGGCGGAAGTGGCGCGGCTCCAGCAGCTCGATCCACGATTCGATCAACTCCGGCGGGCTGCCGATCGGCGCGACTCGCAGTTTGCCCACGTGGTCGCAGTTGGGCGGCAGCGCGTGGGCCAGTTTGGGGGAGGTAAAAGTCACGGTGGCGGCGGCGCGCACGAACTCGCCGGACGGGAAGGCCGAATCGCCCGGCAGACCGGAGGGAATGTCCACGGCCACGACTTGGGCCAGCCGGAAACCCGAGTTGATCTCGCGGATCATTTCCAGCATGCGGCCCGCGGCGGGGCCTTCCAGTCCCGTGCCCAGCAGCGCGTCGACGACCAGCGTGGCGGTCCGCATGGCGGGTGTGATTTCGGCCTGAACGGCCAGCCCGCAGGCCTTGGCCATCTTGAGGTTCTCGGCGGCGTCGCCGCGGAGGGAGCCCGGCTCGGCGGCCAGGACCACCTGCAAGGAGCTCGGCGAGAACCGCGTGTGAAGCTGGCGAGCGATCGCCAGGCCATCGCCTCCGTTGTTGCCCTTGCCGCACAGGACCACGATCCTCTGCGCCGCCAGCGGCGCGAATTCTTCCGCCAGAAATTCCACCACCCGGTGCGCCGCGTTCTCCATGAGGACGATGCCGGGAATGCCCAGCTCGATGGTACGCCGGTCGACCTCCCGCATCCGAGCCACGGTGAGAACTTTCATCCGTGCCTCCGCGCCACCACCATGGTCATGTCGTCTTCCTGCTCGAGCGAGTGGCTCCACTGCCGGACCGCCTCCATGGTGCGGGCCATGATCTCATCGGCGCTCTCAGTCTGATGCTTGACCAGCAGCTCCGTCAGCCGCTCCTCGCCGAACATGACGCCGTAGGTGTTCTCCGGCTCGGTGATCCCGTCGGTGTAAGCCACCAACAGGTCGCCGTCCTGGAGCAGCACCTCGCGCTCTTCGTACCGGGAGTTGGGAAAGACCCCCACCACCGTGCCGGTCACCTGCAGCGCTTCCGCCGACCCGCCGTGCACCAGGATCGGCGGCAGGTGTCCGGCGTTGGTGTACACCAGCCTTCCACTGGCGTCGTCATACAAACCAAAGTAAAACGTCGCGTACTTCTCCGGCGAGGTGCTGCTGTGAAGCTGCCGGTTCAGCAGCGACACCACTTGAGCCGGCGAGACGTGACCCGGCTCGGTCAACTGGGTGCGCATCACCGACTGGATGGCGGCCATCAGGAGCGCGGCGGAGATGCCTTTTCCCGCCACGTCGCCGATCGCGAGCGCCACTCGCGACTGGTTGACGGCTAGGAAGTCGTAGTAATCCCCGGAAACCATGCGCGCCGGATGACAGACGCCGCTGATCTCCAGCGTTCGCAGGGCCGGCGCGTTCCTGGGAAACAAGCGCCCTTGCACCTCGCGCGCGATCTCCAGCTCCGAGTGCAGGCGCTCCTTTTCCTTCTCCACCTCGATGAGACGCTGCAGATTCCCGGTCATGTGGTTGAAGGATACGCTCAGCTCGGCGAGCTGGTCGCTGCCCCGAACGGCGATCCGGTGCGAGAACTCGCCCTGCATGACTTTCTGGGTTCCGTCGTACAGATTGTGCACCGCCGCCGTGACGGTCCGGGTGATGGAGACGCCGATCACGATGGAGATCAACTGCGCGACCAGGAAGACAATCCCCACGCCGGCGGCAAACACGAAAATGGTCTGCTGCCACGCCATTCCCTGACCGAACAGGCCGCGGAAGACGGCCGAGGGACGGGAGCGCACCACCAGCAGCACGTTGTTTCCGCGAAACGGCAGCACGGAGAACCAGGTGATCTCCACGTCAAAGCGATTGGCCGCCGGCGGTACGTGGATGCGCCGGAAATTCTGCACGGTTCTCTCCATGATGAAGGGGCCCGGCCCCTGCAGCAGCAGGACATCGCCCAGCCCCGGAACCAGGCTCTCCAGCTCTTCGCGCGTGGGCACATTCGCTCCCGCATAGCGCTGCAGCTCGGCGTTCACCGCGTAGATCGCCATCTGGCCGACCAGCACGTAGAGTCCCATGCCGACCAGCGTCAACAGCGCGGTCAGGGGCACGGCGGCGATGAACACGTAGCTGACGATGAGCCGGTAGCGCAGCCGCCAGATCGCCTTGCGGATCAGGACGCGCAGCAGCCGGAAGGCCACCACCGGACCGGTGAGCAAGAGAAGAAACCCCGTCAATCCGCTGGCCGGCTGGGCCAGCAGGAGAAGCGGGAGATGACACAGCAGGATCGCTCCGAACAGCCTTTCCGGCCATCCCAGAGATTTCCAGAGCGCCTTCATTGGGCAACCGAAAGGGGATGCTCGCGCCGCTCCAGGGGCAGCCGCACGCGGCCCCCGGCGCGCTGGGACTCATAGAGCGCCATGACCATCTCCAGCGTCCAGCGGGCTTCCGCGCCTCCCGCCCGCGCCGGGCGGTCCTGCTCGATGGCTTCAAGCAGGTCGGCGGCCAGCGCCTGATTGGCGCCGCCGTCGTCGCGTTTGGGCGGGTTGCCCGGCAGCGCCAGCGGTGTCCAGGCGGCGCCGGTCCAGTGGGTGGAGTCGAGCAGACGAACATCCGGATCCATGCCTGCGCGAATGGTCATCACCCCCCGGCTGCCGTAGATGTCCAGCCCGAAGCGCACGCCGCTCGAGTCGTCGCTCTTCTTGCTGGCGAAATATCCGGTGATGCCGTCGCGGAAGGCGAACGTGCCGGCGATGGCGTCGCCCGCGATGGGCCCCAGACCTTCCGGCCCGTCCACGATGTCGGCCCGCGTGATGTCCCGCCCCCGCGCGGTCACGCGCCCGAAGGCCCACAGCGGATCGCCCGCAAACTGGCGCATCAGGTCCATGACGTGAGTGCCCAGGACCATCAGATCCTCGCCGCCGGCGCGGCGATCCTCCTTGCCGCGCCCCCGCAGCTCCTGGATCTGGCCGATGGCGCCTTCCGCGATGCGCCGCCGGGCCAGGTCCAGGATCGGCGAAATCCGCATCTGGTGGGCCACCGCCAGCTTCACGTGGGCGCGATCGCAGGCCGCGATCATGCGGTCGGCCTCGGCCAGGGTGCGCGCCATGGGCTTCTCCAGGTAGATCGAAGCGCGCGATTCGGCCGCCGCAATGACCATATCGTGATGGCAGTCCACCCAGCGCGGCGCCACCGCCACGATGTCCGGCTTTTCGGCGCGCAACATCTCCCGATAATCCGCGTAGGTCGCGCGCACACCGAGCTTGGCCGCCGCGGCCGCCAGCCCCGCGGGGTTTTCGTCGGCCACCGCGACGATCGGAGTGTTGGGAAAGCGTTTCCAGACCACGTCCAGGCCATGGCCGTAGTTGCCCTTGCCGGTTCGGCCGATCACCGCCACACGATAGGTCCGGTCGCTCATAACGGGTCTTTGCGCTGGGCCGGATCGGCGGCTTTGGCCATGGCCGGCGTTTCCCCTTCCTCCTGGAGGTGATGTTTCGTCAGGCCGTCGCGCACCAGGTCAAAGGCCGTATCCACATCGTCGGCGAACTGGAACAGGTTCAGATCCTCGGCCGAGATGGTGCCCAAGCGGACCAGTGCGTCGAAATTCACGATCTCCTTCCAGAACTCCGAGCCGTACAGCACAATGATGATCTTCTTGTGCAGTTTCTTGGTCTGGACCAGCGTGAGGATTTCCATCAGCTCGTCCAGCGTGCCGAAGCCTCCGGGGAACATGACGAAGGCCTTTCCGGGATAGGCGAACCAGAACTTGCGCATGAAGAAGTAGTGGAATTCAAAACCCAGCTCCGGCGAGATGTAGGGGTTGGGCAGTTGCTCGGTAGGCAACCCGATATTGAGGCCGATCGACTTGCCGCCCGCCTCGTAGGCCCCCCGGTTGGCCGCCTCCATGATGCCCGGTCCCCCTCCGGTGCACACCACGAACCGCCGCGCGGAGTTCTCCAGCCCGTCGCTCCATTGGGTCAGCTTGCCGGCCAGCGCGCGCGCCTCCTGGTAGTAGCGTCCCAGCGGCCCGCTCTCGGCGATGCGCGCCGAACCAAAAAAGACAATGGTGTCGCGGATCTTCTCCCGCCGCAGATGCAACAGGGGATGCAGGTACTCCGACAGGAGCCGCAGACTGCGCGCATCGGGACTGTTCAGGAACTGTTCGCTCAGGTAGGCGACGGTCCGTTTCACCGGTCGGGGTTTCTCTTCATTCACGGGTGGTTTTCTCCAGTTGTTCGACTTTCTTCTTCAGCTCCCTGACGGTCTGGAGCAGCTCGGGCAGCTTGGGAAACGCGGTGATGGCGCGCAGCCACTCGTGGGCCGGAAAGGCCGGCGACCCGGAGTAGCGCGCCCCCTTCGGGATGTCGCCGCCGATGCCGCTCTGCGCATAGACGACCACGTCGTCATGGATCGTCAGATGGCCGGAAATGCCCACCTGCCCCGCCAGCAGCACGTTCTTTTCCAGAATGGAGCTCCCGGCGAGCCCGGTCTGCGCGCAGATAATATTGTCCTCTCCGACCACGCAGGCGTGGCCGACCTGAACCAGGCTGTCGATCTTAGCGCCGCGCTTGACGCGGGTTTCGCCCACCGTGGCGCGATCGACCGAGGTGAGGGACTGGACCTCAACATCGTCTTCGATCACGGTCTTGCCGGACTGCACGATCTTATAATGCGAGCCGTCGGCCCGTTTGGCGAAACCGAAACCGTCGCCGCCGATCACCACGCCGTTTTGCAGCACCACCCGGTGGCCGATGTGGCAATACTCGCGCACCACGGCGTGCGAGTGGGCCAGAAAATCGTCGCCGATCCCGGCCCCTTCATAGATCACCACGTGGGGATGCAGCACGGCATTGCGCCCGATCACCACGCCCTCGCCCACCGCCGCGAAGGGGCCGACCGATGCGTTTTCGCCAATCCGCGCCGTGGGGGCGATACAGGCCATGGGATGGATTCCAGGGGCCGGACGCGGCGGCTGGTAAAACAGCGCCAGAGCCCGGGCGAAGTCCAGATAAGGATTCGCCGACAGGACGCTGGCGATGGGCGGATCGCGCACCGGCTCGCCGGTCAGGATCGCGCCGGCACGGGTGTGTTTCACCTTGGGCGCATACTTGGGGTTGGCCAGGAAGGTGATCTCGCCCGGTCCGGCCTGCTCCAGGCCGGCCACGCCGGTGATCTCGATCTCGCCGTCTCCGGCCAACTCGCAGCCCAGTTGTGCAGCCAGATCCCGCAATCTCATTTCAAGCTACAAGCGTACCGCATCCCAAACTCCCTATTCACAACCGCCGGGTTTTGTCATATAATTGCCCCCACAGGGAGGCTTCGACCATGTTGTTGACGAACCGTCCGATTTCCGGAACACTCCTTTCCGTGTTCCTCACCTTTTCCCTCACAACCTCACTGTTCGGCCAGGCGACCACGCTGGGTTCGATCGTGGGAACCGTGTTCGATTCCTCGGGTGCGACCGTGCCGGGCGCAAAAGTGCGGGTGATGAACACGCAAACAGGCGTGACTCGCGAAACCGTCACCAATGAGAGCGGCAACTTTTCGGCGCTCTCGCTGATCCCCGGTATCTACAGCGTGGAGGTTGCGGCGACCAACTTTCAGAAGCAGGTGCAGGAGAACCTGCGGCTGGAGGTTGCGGGGGCGATCTCGCTGAGCTTCCGTCTCACGATTGGCCAGGTGACCGAGGCGGTCACCGTCCAGGCCGAAGCCGAGCTGTTGAAATCCACCGAAGGCACCATGTCCACCACCATCGACAACGCCAAAGTGGTGGCGCTGCCGCTCAACGGACGGAACTTCAACAACCTGGTGCGCCTGTCTCCGGG
>JACOSH010000456.1 GCA_016178945.1 Acidobacteriota bacterium | reverse complement strand
CGAGATCGTCTACATGCCGGACCGCCATCTGCCGAATGCTTTTACCGAACTGCTCCTGTCGCCCGACCCCGGCCTCTTCGAGCGGCGTTACCGCTACGACATCACCCCGGTCTCCGATAACCGTCCGTTTTTCTTCTACACCGTGCAGCCGAGGGACGTCTGGACGTTTTTCCGCTTCGCCTCGCAGGATCCGGCCGACTACAAGATTAATCGCGCGGTGCCCCTGCTGTTCGGGCTGGTGGGGGTGAGCCTGCTGGCCACTCTGCTCACGCTGGCGTTGCCGCCGCTCCTGTTGCGCAGCCGGCTGCCGCGCGTGAGGGGGCTGCGGCGATTTCTGCTCTACTTCGTGGCCATCGGCGCCGGCTACATAATGATTGAAGTGGCGCTGATCCAGAAGTTCGTGCTTCTCCTGGGTCACCCCACCTACGCCCTGACGGTGGTGATCTTCTCGCTGCTGGTATCGAGCGGGATCGGCAGCGCGTCGAGCGGACGCCTGCGCTGGAGCGGGCGCGCGCCGCTGGGGGCCTCCCTCCTGGTGGCCCTGATGACGCCGGCGTTGGGCCCGCTGATCGGCGCCGCCGCGGGCTGGCCGCTGGGACTGAAGGCCGCCCTGACGGTGCTGTTGATCTTCCCGGTGGGTTTCCTGATGGGGATGCCCTTCCCCAACGGTCTGCGGACCCTGGAAGCCCGCCACAAGCCCGCGGTTCGCTGGGCCTGGTCCTTGAATGCGGCGGCGAGCGTGCTGGGCTCGGCCGGGGCGATACTGGGCGCGCTCAACGCTGGTCTGGCCCAGACCATGCTGACGGGCGCGGCGCTCTACCTGGCGGCCGGGTTCATGTTACAATCCCCTCGATGGCTGCCGCTGCTGCAAAGAATCCCAAACGAGCGATCGGACGCTCGCCCGAAGCTTTGACCCTGGAGGAACGTCTGGCGCTGGCCGGAAAGTACATCGCCTTGGAGCTGTACTCGCCGGCGACGACCCCGCTGCGGCGCATTGAGGCCATTGGCGATTCGGTCGCCGAGTGTAGCGGCCAGCTCAGCGAGCGGGGGCTCGACCCCACCAACTTCGAGTTTACCCGCCTTTCCTGGCCCTACAATTAGGGTAGGCCAATGGATTTCCTGATTCACAACCCCCTGGCGGACATGAGCGGGATGCGGTTCCTAGCGCTCTACGTTTGCGTGATCGGCCTGACTTTGGTCTGGTATGTCCGGAGGCGGCGCGGGGTTGATCGCTCGGACCAGTTGCCGCCCTTGCAGGTTCCCCTCAACCCCGATCCCTACCAGATCGCTTGCTTGCGCGGCGGCGCCAACGAGGTGGCCCGCCTGATCGTGCTGTCGCTGGTGGAGCGCGGCTACCTGGTGGCCAACTCCGAAGCCGGCCAGATCGAGCAGCATGCCTCCTATCCCGAGTTGGGCCTCCTCACACGCGAAGAGCGGCAGGTATTCGACTGGTGCGCGACGCCGCGGGAGAGCAAGGAGTTGTTCACCGATCCGGTTCCTCAGGCGGCCATTCGGGAACTCTGCGCCGGATATGAGCTGTGGTTCCAGCGGGAGCACCTGGTCCCCGCCGGCGATGTGAAAACCGAATCGTGGCGTTTGGCCAAGCCGGCCCTGGGGGTGATCCTGGGGTTGGGCGGATACAAACTTCTGGCGGCCCTGGCCAAGGGCCGGTCCAATGTCGTGTTCCTTCTGCTGCTGGCTCTGTTCGGCGTTGTTGGTCTGCTGATTCTGTGCTTCGGAGGCGGCCGGCTCAGCGCGCGGGGCCGGAAGCACCTGCGGAGCCTCGAAGAGGCCTTCTCGGGGCTCAAGCCGCAGGTTGCGGGAGCCGGCGGCGCCAGTACCGGCTCCGTTAACCCGGCACTGCTGCTGGGGGTGGCGGTGTTCGGCGCCGGCGTGCTGGCCGGCAGCGGCTATGACGACTTCCGGCGCCTGTATGCCCGTTCGCAGTCGGATTCGTCCTCCGGCTGCGGAGCCTCCAGTTGCAGTTCGGGTAGCGACGGTGGCGGCGACAGCGGGGGCGGCGATGGCGGGGGAGGCGGGGACGGCGGTGGAAGTGGTTGCGGAGGCTGCGGAGGGGGTGGTGAATAGTCTCCCGGTCCTGGGCGCCGGACTGGGGTTTCGTGAGCCGCTGCGCGCCGGCGTCTTCCTGTACCGGGACCGGATCGGCTTCCTGGAGATTACCGCCGATCATTACCTGGATGCGCCCGCGCGGAAGCTGCGCGAGCTGGACCTGCTAGCCGAACACTTCACGTTGATTCCTCACGGGCTCGACCTGTCGCTGGGCAGCGCCGGCGGCCTGGACCTCGGGTACCTTAAGAAACTCGCCACGCTCATCCGCCGGGTGGGCTGCCCGTGGTGGAGCGAGCACATCGCCTTTATGCGCGCCGGCGGCGTGCGGGTCGGGCATCTCGCTCCTCTGCCTTATACTCGCGAGGCGGTGGACACCATTTGCCGCAACCTGGCGGTGGTGCGCGAAGCGATCGAGAGGCCGCTGATCCTGGAAAACATCGCCTACCAGGTGGTCTTGCCCGGGGATGGCCGCTCGGAGCCCGAATTTCTGGCCGAGATCCTGGAACGTAGCGGGTGCGGCCTGCTGCTCGATGTCGCCAATCTTCACGCCAACGCCATCAACCACGGGTTCGATCCGCGCGCCTGGCTGGATCGCATCCCGCTGGACCGCGTGGTGCAGCTCCATTTCGCAGGGGGCCATTGGAAGGACGGCGAGCTGATCGACAGCCACTCGCGGAAAGTCGACGAGGCGGTTTGGGATCTGATGGACGCGGTGCTGGCGCGAGCGCCGGTTCGCGGCGTGGTGCTGGAGCGCGACGAAAAGATCCCGCCCATCGAGGAGCTGCTGCCGGATCTGGAGCGTGTGCGCCGGACCGGAGCGCGCCACGGATTATGGAACTAGCGCGCCAGCAAGCCTGGCTCGCCCGGCTCTCGACCGACGCCGGCCTCAGGGAGCGGCTCCCGGCCGGCCCGCCGGCGGCGGGCGAGGAGGCCGCTTGGCTCGCCGGGCTATCGGCCAGGCAAGTGGAAGCGTTCGCCGAAACCCTGCTTCGCAAGCGCCGCAGCGCCGTGCGCGGGTTGCTGCCGCAATCCACGCGTTCGCTGGGACCGCGCTTCGGCGAGCTGTTTCGCGCCCACGCCGCCCGCCGGGGACATCTGGCCCCGTTCGACGACGCCCGCGCATTCGCGGAGTTTCTGGCCGTCCAACCCGGCCCGATCGCCGCCATCGCCCGCCGGGAAGGGGCGGCCTTGAGGCGGGGCCGGGTCCTACAGGCGGCCCGCCTTCTCTTGGACAAACCCGCGCAGCTTCTCCGCGATCTCGTCGCGCACACGGCGAAAGACGGCTAACCGCACTTCCTCCGTCCCTTCCACCGGCGCTGGATCGTCGAAGCTCCAGTGGATGCGCTCGGCGGAGGCGGGAAACACGGGACACTTCTCCCGGGCGTTGTCGCAGACCGTGATCACGCAGTCGAAGAACTGCCCGGCGAACGCGGCCACGTCCTTCGATCGCTGCCCGGAGATGTCCACGCCGATTTCCCGCAT
>JACOSH010000455.1 GCA_016178945.1 Acidobacteriota bacterium | reverse complement strand
GGAGGGTTTGAGACGCCAGACGTCCTGGACGTAGAACTCGGGGGCCTTGATGCCCTTGGTATCGGATTCGAGCAGCTCCCCGAAGGGCAGCGGCTTGAAGGAGCCGTCGCGCACCGCCAGCACGCTGACGTTGTCGATCAAGCCGGTCATTCCCGCGTACAGCCGGTTCCACTGTTGGAGGTCGCCCGATTGGAGGCAGCCGGTGGAACGGCCCGCGCCGCAAAGCGGCGGCGCCGCGGAGCTGGGGACCACCAGCGTGCCCAGATCGGAATCGATCTGGGCCACCAAGGCGCCGAGCGCGCCCAAGACTTTGTCGTCGCGCTGGTGCAGCGTCGGCAGCCAGCGCATATGACCGCCGAACTGCACCGAGTGCTTGCCCTTGAGCCAGTTCAGGTCGGCATTCAATTGGTAGATGCGGTTGTCGTTCTTCTGTTTGCGGGCGAGCTGGGTGTCTACGTCGAAGGGCTCCGAAAGGATGCTCTGCGCCCCGCCTCTCGCGCCGATGTCGAGCGCGATGGGCCCGTCCGGCGTGCCGGCCCCGGTGATCCCCAGAAGCGCCGCCGAGGCGTTCGGACGGAGCACGTCGGTGGCGGCGCGATTTCGCACTCGCCCCACGCGGAACTCGCCGGTCAGGTTCGGACGGATGAGCCCGCTGACCGCCACCGTTTCCAGGTTCTGCCGGGTCGGAAAGGCCCGAATGCTGGCGATGTTGCCGCCCCGGATATCCAGCGAGCCGTTGTTGTTGTCCAACTGGCGGAAATAGCGGATGGAGCCCTCGATGCGCCACTTCTCGTTGATATGGTGGTCGATTCGAGCCTGGTAGAAGTCGTGCCGGATAGGATACGCAACCGTGCCCGTGAAGCCAATCGTGTTGAGCTGGTCGCCGCTGGACGCGTCGTTGCCGGCGGGCATCTGTTGCCACAGCGCGGCGATGGAGGGACTGAGGCCCAGGCCGCGGGGATCGCAGGCGTCCGAGCCGCTGGTGTTGCAGGCCCGCGAAGTGGCCAGGGGGTACTCGTTGATGTTATTGGCCGCGTCTTTGAACCGGAGGATGCCGCGGCGCAAGGAGTCGGTCGGCACGATGCGCGTGACGGTGCCCGAGCGGGGGAAGCGGCGGCCTTCATAGTTGGCGAACCAGAAGGTCTTGTTCTTGATGGCCGGCCCGCCGGCCTGGAATCCGTAGCGGTTATCCTTCAGCTCCGGCTTCTTCACACGGGTGCGGTTGTTGGTCCAGTTGTTGGCGTTCAGGTTGTCGTTCTGGTGATACCAGAAGCCCGCGCCGTGAATATCATTGGCGCCGCGCCGGCTGATCAGCGCGACCTGGCCGCCCGCGCCGCGTCCGAACGAAGCGTTGGGATTGGCCACGCCGACACGAAACTCTTCCACGCCCTCCACGCTGAGGTACATCCAGGTGTCCAGCCCGCCGACGCTTTGGTTGGTGACGTCAATGCCGTCGAGCGAAAAGGTGCTTTGGTCGGCGCGTGCCCCGGTCACTTCGCCGTTCGGCGTCGCTCCCGGCTGGAGCGTCAGCAGCTCGTTGACCCGGCGCGTGAAGGTGGGCAGATTCGGCAGATGCCGCATGTTGATGACGTTGCCCACGGTCGCGTCGACGGTCTGCAATTCGGCCGTGGTCTCGGCGGTCACCGAGATCGACTCGGTGACCAGGCCGACCTCCAGGGCCGCATTCTGCAAATAGCTCTTGGTCACCTCGATCTTGAGCCCCCCGACTACAAACGTCCGGAACCCCGGCGCCGTCACTTTCAGTTGGTACTCGCCCGGCGGGACGCTGGCCACTACGTACTGGCCGGCCGCGTTGGCCACCTGCTTCAACACCGTGCCGGTCTGCGCGGCGGTCATTTCGATCAGGGCGCTGGGAATTGCCGCCCCGCTGGAATCACTGACGGTGCCGGAGACCATTCCGGTGGTCGTCGTCTGGGCGTGTAGTAGAATCCCGCCCACCACACAGAAACTCAGGAAAGCCGCAGCGCGGCGGATGCGTCGAGCCATTTGGTCCTCTCATTCGTCGGAGTCGAGCCCCTACCCAGATCTCCGGCCGCCGCCCGCGGGAACCGGGCCGCCTCTTCTGCCGGGACCAGATGTCTGTTGAGGCTAACCCTGTTGGAGGCGTTTGTCAATGGGGGGTACGAAAGTCACTTCTTCCCGCCGATGCCGAACACGTGGTGCTCCCCGCGCACGATCAGCATCCCCGGGGTGATCGCGGGGGTCGCCATCAGGACCTCGCCCACCGGGTTGGTGGCCAGCAGCTCGTACTTGGGGCCCGCCCGGAGCACGTGGATGTCGCCGTCTTCGCTGGTGAGGTAGAGCTTGCCGTCGGCGGCCACCGGGGAGGCGCTGTAGGCGCCGCCTTGCGCCACGCGCTGCTGGTAGACGCGCTCACCGCTCTTGGCGTTGTATGCGGTCAGGATTCCGTTGTTCGAGCACGTATACAGCAGGTCGCCATAGACCAGGGGCGTCGGCATGTACACGCCGCCGCGCAGGTAGCTCCAGGCGATGCTGTCGCTGGAGGAAGTCCCTTCCTTGAGCGTGATATCGCCGCTGGCGCCCGGCTTGATGGCATAGACCGGCTGCACCGGCGGATAGCCGTTGCTGACGAAGATCAAGTCGTGCGCCGCGATCGGGGTGGTTACCGTGACCTCGGAGTTGCGCGACAGCCGCCAGAGCTCCTTGCCGGTTTCCGGGTCGTAGCCGCGGATCGATCGCGTGCCGTTGGTCACCAGCTCGGCCCGGGTCTTGCCCTCGTAGACGGTGGGAGTGCCCCAGGAGGGAATCTCCTTGCGCGGCGTAGTCCAGACCGGCTTGCCCGTTGCCAGGTCGTAGGCGGCGACGAAGGAATCCTGCTGCCGATCGCACTGCACGTACACCCGGCCCTTGTGGATAATGGGCGAGCTGGCCGGTCCCCATTGGTAGTCAGGGTCGAAGAACCAGCCGGCGTCCTGGATGCCCAGATCCTGCTTCCAGACCAGCTTGCCATCCACCGTGTAGCCGTACAGGCCTTCGGAGCCGAAGTAGACCACGACGTGCTTGCCGTCGGTAGCCGGCGTCGAGGAGGCCTGGCTCGACTTGGGATGGCGCTTCACCTTGGGCACACCTTCATGGGCGGTCTGCTCCCACAGGATCTTGCCGCTCATGCGGTCCAGGCAGTAGATGCGCCAGGTGTGCCGGGAAACATCTCCGGACGGCTCGACATCGCCGAACAGCCCGTGCCGGAAGACGGCCTTGGGATCGCTGCTGATCGCCGTCGCAATGAAGACCCGGTCGCCCCACACCACCGGGCTGGCGTGGGCCAGTCCCGGCATGGGAGTTTTCCAGAGAACCTGGAAGTTGGTCGGCGGATCCTGCCCGTCGGCCACGCCTGACGCTTGCGGACCCCGGAAGGATCCCCAATTCTGCGCGCCCAGCGTGCAGGCCAACAAAAGGAACAGCGCGACCGTTTTCATTTGGACTCCGCCTTGCTCAGTTCGACTGGACCGTTGGGAGTGGTCAGGCTGATCCCGGTGGCCTTGCCGCCGGATACCTTGAACTTGAGGGTGACACCGGGAAAGTTCAGTGGTTGAAACGTGACCGGATCGAGCGCCCCCAAGGTCAGCGGGTCTTGGCCGGGAGGCGCCGCGGTCAGCTTGCCCTCCTTCAAGGTGATCGTCATGTCGAACCCCAGGGGCGCCTTGTAGACGCCGGTATAGGACTGGAGGATGGCCGGGTCCACCTGGAAGTCGGGCTTGGGCGGGGGGACCGCACCGGCCTTGGTGAGAGCGTCGGCGATCTCTTTGCGGTTCGAGCGGAGGGCGTTGGCCAGGGCAATCGACAGGGTCTCTTTTTTCAGGCCGCCTTTTTCGAGAGCCACCTTCACCAGGTCCAGGTTGTTACTGCCCACCGCGCTGTTCAGCAGGGCGTCCACGCCGGTCGCGCCCTTGTCGAGCAGCAGCTTCACCACGGCGACGTGGCCCTTGTCCGCCGCCCGTGCCAGCGGCGCGAAGTTGTAAAACGTGTCCCGCAGGTTGGGGTCGGCGCCATTCTCCAGCAGGATGCGCAGCACTTCCAGGTGGCCGTTCTGCGAGGCGAAGTGTACGGGAGTGACGCCGTAGGGCGACCGGGCGTTGACGTTCGCGCCCTTCCCCAGCAACTCCTTGACCGCCGCGGCATCGCCCTTGCGGGCGGCGGCCAGCAGGTCGTCATTCAGATCCCACGCGTATAGCGCGAGCGCACACAACCCGGTAAGCGCAATCCAACGCATGACTCCCCTCTCGTCCCGGCCCGTTCGACGACGGCCGCGGCTCCTCACAGGATTATAGCCGAAAGAAAGTGCACGCCCGGCTCGACTAACGGATAGGAGAACAACCATGCGTTACCTGGCAGTATTGGCTCTAACGGGTTTCCTCTGGGCCGCGCCCATCGATCCGGTGAACAAAGATTCCGACGGCGTGGCCCTCAAGGGCTACGACCCCGTGGCCTACTTCACCGAATCGAAGCCCATGAAGGGGCTCAAGGAGTTCGAGCACCAGCACAACGGCGCCCGGTACCGATTCGCCAGCGCCTCGAATCGGGACCTGTTCCAGGCCAGTCCGGAGAAGTACCTGCCGCGCTACGGCGGATACTGCGCCTGGGCGGTGAGCCAGGGCCACACGGCCAACATCTCGCCCAATGCCTGGAAGGTGGTCGACG
>JACOSH010000454.1 GCA_016178945.1 Acidobacteriota bacterium | reverse complement strand
TTACCGGTACTTGCCCTGCCACTGGTTGCGGCGCACCCGCCACAGGTCGACGAAGCCGTCGAGGCCGCTGAACATCCCCACCTTGGAGCCTTCCACGTTGTCCCAGCGCACCGGCACTTCCACCGCCTTGTAGCCCAGCCGCCGGGCGATGAACAGCACCTCGACGTCGAATCCGAAGCGTTCCAGTTGCTGGCGCGAGAAGATCTCGCGCGCCGCCCGGCGCTCGAAGAGTTTGAACCCGCACTGGGTGTCGTGGAACGGCAAGCCGGTCGCCACCCGCATCACCAGGTTGAAGAACCGGCCGGCATTCTCGCGGAAGACCGACTGGTGCACCCCGATCAGCGACCGGTCCAGCGCCCGCGATCCGATGGCCACCTGCGCGCCCTGCTGGTCGACGGCCGCCAGCAGCTTGGGCAGCTCTTCGATCGGAGCAGAAAGATCGGCGTCGGTGAACAGCACCCAATCGGCCTTGGCCTCCAGCATTCCATGGCGAACCGAATACCCCTTGCCGCGGTTGCCGGGATTGCGCAACAGCCGGACCGGCGGGCCGAACGTCTCCGCCGCCGGCGCCGTGCCGTCGCGCGAGCCGTCATCCACCACCAGGATCTCGGCGAAGACCGGTTCGAGCTGGCGCAGGTAGGCGCAAATGCGCTCCAGCGTCGAGGGTAGCCGCTGCTCTTCGTTGTAGGCGGGGATGACGATGGAGATGGAGCGGTTCAAGGACTAGAATCATCTATGGTACCTGATTCCATGCCCGCCCGATTCGAGTTCTTCGTCGCCCGCCGTTACTTGAGGGCCAAACGCAAGCAGGTGGTTATCTCGGTGATCACGGTGATTTCGGTGCTCGGGGTCGCGGCCGGGGTGATGGCGCTGGTGGTGGCGCTGGCCATCAACAACGGCTTCCGGAACACGCTGCAGAAGAACCTGCTGGGCGTGTCGGCCCACGTCAACATCCTGGAAAAGGAGCCCGGCTACGGGATTCAGAATTGGCGCGAGCTGGTTGAAAAGCTCCGGACCCTGCCCCACGTGGTGGGCGTGGCCCCGACGCTGTTCGGCGCGGTGGGTATCGCCGGCGCGGGACCGTTCGAAGGGGCTAACCTCAAGGGCATCGACGTCACCTCCGAGCTGAGCATCAGCGATACGCTGCGCCAGTTGAAGCAGGGCTCTCTCGATCGGCTCAGGAGTCCGGCCGGACTGCCCGGCATCATCCTCGGATCGCGGCTGGCCCAGAAGACCGGCATGACGCTCAACAGCACCGTCGGGATTATCAGCCCGCAAGGCGAGCTCACCCCTTTCGGCCCCCAGCCCAGCCGCCGCAATTTCAAGGTGGCGGGAATCTTTGAGTCGGGCTTTTACGACATCGACGCCAACTGGGCCTACACTTCCATGAAGGCGGCCCAGGAGACGCTCTCGCTCGACGACGTGGTCAACGCCATCGAGCTCAAGATCGACGATCTGAACCGGGCGTCCGAGGTGGCCGCCGCCGCCGAGAAATTGGTCGGCCCCAAACTGGCCGCTACCACCTGGATGGAGCAGAACCGGCAGCTCCTGAGCGCCCTCACGATGGAGAAAAAAGTCACCGTGATCACGATCGGGCTGATCGAGCTGGTGGCCGCGCTCAATATCCTGATTACGCTGGTGATGATGGTGATGGAGAAATACCGCGACATCGCCGTCCTGATCTCCATGGGCGCGCGCCGCGAGCAGATCCGCAACATCTTCCTTTTCGAGGGCCTGATCATCGGCGTAGTGGGGACGGCGATCGGCTTGGCCGCCGGATACGCCGTTTGCTACTTCGCGGACAAATACCGCTGGGTGCGCCTGGACGAGCAGATCTACGCCCTCAGCTTCGTCCCCTTCGAGCCGCGCCTGATGGAGGGCATCGGCGTGGCCGTCGCGGCGGTCTTCGTGAGTTTCCTGGCCACTCTCTATCCGGCCCGCAACGCCACCCGTATTGCGCCGGCCGAGGTGCTGCGTTACGAGTGAGCGGTCTGGCCGGAGAGCGTGATCCGCGCCGGGGCCGGTTCGGGAGGCGGGGCCCACCCCAGGGACCCTTGCATCTCCAATCCCACCCGGCACTTGATACCCGCCTGGCGGCAGTGGCGCACCACCGCCGACCCCTCCAGCGAATGAACCGCCGATCTCAGCTTCAGGATCGAGAAGGTCGATACCGGCTCGGGAAAGTCCAGGGCGATACCCTTTTCCGAGATGTCGACCACCTTGGCGTCCGCCACCCGCAGCGCGCCCTCCCGATTGAGCCAGGAAACCCGGATCCAGGCCCGATCCACTAAATAACGCTTGCCGCTGCGAAGTCCCTTTGCCATCAACCCCATTGTGGCCCGGTGAGAAGAACAATACAATGCCTAGCACGTACTCCTATGGCCGGGAGTTGTACTACGTAAAAAACCTTAGTGCGTCCAGATCGCCCAGCCGAGCGCGCCCAGCCGACCGCGAGCGCGGCGGGGCCTTTCCACTCGCGACCCAAGAACGGCGGGAATCAGAATGTTCGCATCGAGCACCAACATGTCAATGCTTTAGCTTTTGGCGCTCGCGGCGCACTCTCTTGAATTCCCCTACAATCTCGTCCTCGCTTGTGCCCGCGGCGGCAATCAGCGCCTGCATCTTCTTCCCTGCCGCGCGAAGAGCTTCCAGATCGGCTTCGCTCGTCCGGCGCCGGGTCGGGACGTAAATGCCGATCATGGCGCCATGCCGCGTGATGGCGACCGGCGTCCGCGATTCCAGGTAGCTGGCCAGGTTCTCCCGAAACTCCCGAATTCCGACTCGCGTGGCTTGCATAGCCAACCTCGTTTTGCGTACACAATGATACCACACCGAGTCTCCCGCCGGCCGCGCGCGGGGCTACCTGGTTTCCAGCTCCACGCCCTCCCACCGGGCGATCACCGCCGTGGCCAGGCAGTTGCCCAGCACGTTGACCGAGGTGCGGGCCATGTCCATCAGGGCGTCGATGCCCAGCAGCACCGCCGCTCCTTCCATGGGAAGGTGAAAACTGGACAGCGTGCCGGCCAGGATCACCAGCGCCGCGCGGGGCACCCCGGCGACTCCCTTGCTGGTCAGCATCAGCGTCAGCATCATGAGCAACTGCTGGCTGAGGGTCAGGGGCACGCCCGCGGCTTGGGCCACGAAGACCGAGGCCAGCGACAGGTAGAGCGTGGTCCCGTCCAGATTGAAACTGTAGCCGGTGGGAATGACGAAGGCCACGATGTGCTTGGGCACGCCGAACCGTTCCATGTTCTCCAGGGCCCGTGGCAGCGCCGCTTCGCTGGAGGCGGTCGAAAAGGCGATCAGGAACGGCTCCCGCGCGGCTTGGTAGAAGCGCCGCAAGGGGATGGCCAGCAGAATCACAATCGAGCCGAATACCAGGGCCACGAACAGCGCCTGCGCCGCGTACATGGTCGCGATCAGCTTACCCAGCCCATACAGCACGCTGAACCCCTTGCTGCCCACGGTCACCGCCATGGCCGCGCCGACGCCCACCGGCGCCAGGTACATGACGTACCCGGTGTAGCGGAACATCACCTCGGCCAGGGACTCGCAGAAGGCCACCACCGGCCTGGCTCTTTCCCCGATGGCCGCGCAGGCCGTGCCGAACAGGAAGGAGAAGACCACGATTTGAAGCACGTCGCCGCGCGCCATGGCGTCGATCACGCTGGTGGGAAAGGTGTGCTCGAGCACCGCGCCCAGCGAGGTTTGAGCCTTGGGCAGCGCCGCCTCCGCCGCCGACGGCCGCAGGGTCATCCCCTGGCCCGGCTTCACCAGGTTCACCGCGCCCAGCCCCAGGAACAGCGCGACGGTGGTGACGATCTCGAAGTAGAGGATCGCTTTGACGCCGATCCGGCCCATCTGCCGGATATTGCCCGCCCCGGCGATGCCGTAGACCAGTGTCCCGAACAGCAGCGGCGCGATGATCGACTTGATGAGCCGCAGGAAAATGGCGCTCACCGGTTGCAGCTCCTTGGCCGCCTCCGGCGCCGCCACGCCCAATGCGATGCCCGCTGCCATCCCCAAGAAAATCCAGGTAGTCAGCGACGGGCGCTTCACCGCTCTCCCCACTTCAGTTTTTCGCGCAGCACGTCGAAGAACATCATGCGCGGCGGGCGGACCAGATGGATCGCATACGTGGAGGTGCGGCAGACGATCTGGTCGCCGGCCCGGAGCGGCTCGCCCACCTGGCCGTCGATGGTCAGGTAGGCTTCGTCGTCGCTGGCCCGGTTGACGATGCGGATCACCATGGTTTCCGGTACGATCACCGGGCGGTTGGTGAGCATGTGCGGGCAGATCGGCGTGAGGCAGAACGCCGCGACCGAGGGAAAGATGATCGGACCGCCGGCCGACAGCGAGTAGGCCGTCGAGCCGGTGGCGGTGGCCACGATCAGGCCATCGGCCTTGTAAGCGCAGATGAACATCTGGTCGGCGTGGGCCTCCAGGTCGATCATGCGGGCCAGCGACGACTTGGTGATCACGGCGTCGTTCAGGGCCTCGTAGCGCGCCACGGCCAAGCCCTCGCGCTGGATCTCCACCTTGAGCATCTTGCGCTTGCCGATGCGATGCTCGCCGCGCAAGGCGCGCCGCAGCTCGGCAAACAGCTCATCGAGGGTGATGGCCGTGAGGAACCCCAAACCCCCCAGGTTGACCGGGAAGAGCGGCACTTCGCGGCCCCCGATGGCGCGCGCCGCCGACAGCAGCGTGCCGTCGCCTCCCAGCACGATCACCAGGTCGCAGCCCTCCGGCACTTCCGGACGCGGCAGCCCCGTGTCCCGGCCGGCGTAGCGCGCCGTCTCCTCGTCCAGGCGCGTTTCCAGGTTCTGCTCGGCGATCCACTCCAGCAACCGGGGCACCACTTCGGCGGCCGCCGGCGCATTCGGCTTGGAGAAGATCCCGACGGTGCGGATGGCGGGCATGAGAGAGTAAATCAGTTCGTCAGTAAGTCAGTAGATCGGTACGCGTGCAACAAGAACTCCTTGTTCCCTTCCGCGCCCAGGATGGGGCTTTCGATCCGGTCTGTCCGGAAGCCCAGCGCCCGGACCGCTTCCTCGACGCGCGAGCAGGCCTCGGCGTGCAACGCGGGGTCGCGGACGATGCCCCCCTTGCCGACCTGCCCTTTCCCCACTTCAAACTGGGGTTTGACGAGTATCACCATTTCCGCGCCGGATTGCAACAGCGGGGGCAGCGCGGGCAGGATGAGGGTCACGGAAATGAAGCTCACATCGCAGACCGCCAGGTCGACTCGCTCCCCGATGTCCTCCAGGCGCAGATACCGCGCGTTGAGCTTTTCGCGCACTACCACGCGCGGGTCGGAGCGCAATTTCCAATCGAGCTGGCCCGCGCCGACATCCACCGCGTAGACTCTCCGGGCGCCGTGCTGCAGCAGGCAGTCGGTGAAACCGCCGGTCGAGGCGCCGATGTCCAGGCAGACGCGGCCTTCCACGGGAATCTGAAAATGACGGATGGCCGCTTCCAGTTTCTGCCCGCCCCGGCTGACGTGCGGGGGAGGGCTGGCGACTTCCAGGCTCGCCTCGCTGGGCACGCTTTGTCCCGCTTTGCCCGCTTTGGCGCCGTCTACGCGGACCTGCCCCGCCAGAATCAGGGCTTGGGCTTTCTGGCGGGACTCGGCCAGCCCCCGCTCGACCAGCAACTGGTCCAGACGCTGCTTCATGCGGTGCGGCTGACGATCAGCTCGGCCAGCTCGCGCAGCCGCTGGGCGCGCTCTCCGAATCCGTCCAGCGCCTGGCCCGCCTTCTCCCACTCCTGGCGCGCCATGCGCTTGGATTCCGCAAGGCCGTACACGGCCGGGAACGTAATCTTCCGTTGCTGCGCGTCCTTGCCGGCCGTCTTGCCCAGCGCCTCGGAGGACTGCTCCACGTCCAGAACGTCGTCGACGATCTGGAAGGCCAGCCCGATGTGCTCCCCGTAGGCGGATAGCGCCTGATACTGGCCTGCATCCGCTCCGCCATGGATCGCGCCCAGCCGCACGCTGGCCCGCAGCAGCGCGCCGGTCTTGGCGCGGTGGATGGACTCGAGCAGCGCCGCCGTGGGCGGCCGGCCTTCGCCCTCCAGGTCCGCCACCTGCCCGCCGATCATGCCGCCCGCCGTGCCCGACGCTTCGGAGAGCTCCGCGATCATCCGCACCCGGGCCTGGTCGCTCACCCCGTCCAGGGTCGCGAGCACCCGGAAAGCCAGCGTGAGCAGCGCGTCGCCCGCCAGAATGGCCATGGCTTCGCCGAACATCTTGTGGCAGGTGAGCTTGCCGCGCCGGTAGTCGTCGTTGTCCAGCGCGGGCAGGTCGTCGTGGATCAACGAATAGGTGTGGATCAGCTCCAGCGAACAGGCCGCGGCCACCGCTCCCTCGGCCGGGCCGGCCACGCACCGCGCCGCCTCCAGGCACAGCAACGGACGGATGCGTTTCCCGCCCGCGAACAGGCTGTAGCGCATGGCGCGGTGGATCGTTTCCGGCGGCGCCGTCTCGGGAGGGACCAGGCGGTCGAGCTCGGCGTCCACCCGCTTCTGCTGCCCGGCGAGGTACTGGCGAAAATCCATCGCTTATTCGGGCCGGAAAGGCTCGGCCTGCATCTTGCCGTTCTTCTTCAGCAGCATCTCGACGCGGGTCTCGGCTTCCTCGAGCTGCTTGCGGCAGGTGTCGCTCAACGCCATTCCCTTCTCGAACAGCTCCAGCG
>JACOSH010000453.1 GCA_016178945.1 Acidobacteriota bacterium | reverse complement strand
GTCGCGGCCGTCACTCACGCCATCCTCGACCCGCACACGCTGGAAGACACGCTGCGCCGGCTTCAGGCCGAGCTGGCCAAGCGGCTGAACCTCGATATCCTGCTCCAGCAGCAAATCCCCGATGCCGCGCAGGTGGATGCGTGGCTGAAGAAGAAACTGTCGCACTTCCTGGACAAGGCCATCCAGTCCGGCACGGAATTGGACGAAGCGAGAAAGACCATCCACTTCCTGCTCGGCAAGCGCCAGGTGTTCTACGAGAAGGCCCGAAAGGCGCTGACCCAGAAGTACGAGGCGGCCTTCGCCGCAACGTATCAGAAGACCGTGACCGGCACGGCGCTGGTGGATGCCGAGTTCGATTTCGCGGCCGATGCCGCCGGCGCCGGGCGCTTGCTCGCCGCCTGTCTGCGCGGCGACTTCAACCGGGTGTTCACGGAGTCCAACGCCGCCGTCAGGCTGAACCAGGCGACGCTGTCGCACCAGATCGCGCGGACCAGCCATGTGGAGCTCCATCTGCCGCGCTTCGCTCGCGCCGTCGATCATCTGAACGACGCGCTCGCCAAGGTCAGCGCGGTCGAGGACGGCGGCCGCCTTCTGGTTTACGATCTGACCGCGACCGATACGGTGAGCGAGAGGAACCGGCGGAACAGCCGGCTGGCCGTCGCGGCGCATCTTCCGGCGCGCAAAGGAACCGGCGTCCGCGTGCATTCCACCGATTCGATTTCGTATTCCTACGCGTTCCGGCAGGCGGTGCGCAACATGCGGAGCTCGCACCTGCGCAGCCAGGTCAAGCCCTACCTGGAGACCTATTTCGGCGCACAGTTCACGGGCCAGGCTTCGATCAGCGCCTGGATCGCGGATCTGGACAAACAGATCGACCGGATCGAATTCAATGGCACGGAGAATTTCGGCAACACGCTGCTGTCACTCGAGCTCAGCCTCCCCGCGGAAGTGGCGGCGGGCTGGCTCCAGGCGCCGGAGGACAAGAAGTCTCCGCGCTACATGGACATGTCGCGGCGCATCCAGGCCAAACTGAAGCAGCTCATCCCGTTCTACTATTTCGACGACGCCGCCAAGTATCGCGACCTGGGCGCGGCGGCCCCGCTCCTGGTCTACTCTTCCATTCCTCCCTCGACCGATATCAAGCTGCTGGGCGACACCCTGACCCTGAATCCGGAGAACCCCGATGGTCCCTACTGGGACTTCGAAGACCGCGCCGTCCGGAAAGCCATGGTCTTCAACTCCCGGACGTCCGACGCGCTGTCCCGCGCGCTCCAGAGGGCGCATGACGCTCTGCTGGATGCAGGCTTTTCGAGCGACGCCGTCTTTTTCGCATCAGGCGAGTTGGACGATTTTCGTAAGACGGCCACCAGCGGCGACGGCGACAGGAAGCTCACCAGCCTCTTGTTCGTCGAGGCGGAAATCATCGACCAGGCGCACCGTGCCGGCCGCGCCCTGGCCAAGTTTCGCCAGCAAGCCGAGGCCGGCCCCGAGGACGCCGTGCAGGCTCTCGCCGCCTTCGGTGCGGCCGTCACCGAAGCCTTCAACAAGAATGTGACCGGCATCTACGGAGGCGGCTCGCTGAGACCCTTGGGGACCATGCTGTTCCTCGAGGCGGCCCTGGCCTTCCTGCCCGGCCCCGCGGCCTTCCGGCCCTCGGCGATCTTCGAGCTGACGGTCGTCAAGCAGAATGCGCCGTTCGCTCTGCCGGGTTTCGTGGACGTGAACGAGCCGGCCAGGCCGGAGAAACCGGACATCGTCATTCAGGAGCGGCTGGTGGCGTTGGCCTAGAAGCCCGCACGTTTGGATGTGATGTTCTCCTTGGAATTCGAAATCGGCGCCGGCGAGAAAGATCTCTGGATCGCCGAGCTGTGGGAGCACGGCTCCACCGGCATGGTGGAGTCGGACACGGCGGACGGGGGCCGCCGCATTCGCGCTTTCTTCGGTTCGGCCGCAGGACTGCTGGAACGGTTCGGCGCGCTGTCGCCGCGACTGGAGGTGTGCGCGGAGCGCGATTGGGTGTCCGTGTCTCGCGCCTTGTGGGAGCCGCGGCTAGTCGGAGAGAAGCTCTTTCTGGTCCCGGAGTGGCGCGACGATCCGGCCCCGGCCGGGCGCATCCGAATCGGGATCAATCCCGGCCTGGCCTGTGGCACCGGCGCACACGAAGCCACGCGGCTGTGCCTGGTGGCGCTGGAGCGTTACCTGCTTCCGGGCATGACGGTGCTGGACATCGGGACGGGCGGAGGAATTCTGTCGGTGGCCGCCAGCCGCCTCGGGGCCGGCCGTGTCATCGCCTGCGACGACGACTGGGAGGCGGTCGCGATCGCGGCCGCCAATTTCACACGCGCCGGAGTCGCCGTGGATCTGCTGGCGGGCTCTGTGGCCTCGCTCGCCGCGCGCACGGCGGATCTCGTCCTCTGCAACATCGGCCCGGATGCCGCCGCCTCGCTGGCCGCGGATACCCTGCGCTGTCTTCGCCCAGGAGGCCTCTGCATCTCCAGCGGCTTCGAACGGGCGGACGAAGCGCGCGTGCGCGCGGCGGTCGCCGGGCAGGGCGGCGCCATCCTGGAGGCCCTCTTCGAGAACGAGTGGTGCGCCCTGGTTTATGCCGCGGCCAGCGGCGGCGACGGGAACGGCCCTCGCGCTTCCTCCAGCCGCACCGCGACCTCCAGGATCAGCTCCTCCTCGTAGGGCCGGCCCACCAACTGGACTCCCACCGGGATCCCCTCCTCGGTCATTCCGAACGGGATCACCAGGCCGGGCAACCCCAGCAGATTGACGAACGTCGCGGGCATCATCGCTTGAAACAGCGAGAGGCTCTTGCCGCCGGCCGTCCACTTGCGCTCGCGTTGCCGGAAGGCGGGAATGCCGCTGGCCGGCGCGACTAGCAGCGGGACCTGCTCCATCTGGCGCAGCAGGCCGGCCCGCATGCGGTCGCGCGCGGCGAGGTTGGCCAGCAGGTCCTCGGCGGTGACGGGCGCTTCCGACAGAGCGCCGTGCAGGAATTCGGTCACCGTCCAATGCGCCTCGTGTTCACGATCGCCCAGCATCTGGCGAATCGAGGCGGCGGGCGCCCGTCCGAACAGGAACCACCACACGTTCGGCGCGCGCTCCAGTCCCGTGGGCTGGAAGGGTTCCGCCGGGATGCCGATCTCTTCCAGCGCCTTGGCGGCGGCGCGGACCGCGGCCCGCACCTCGGGATGAACCGGGACCTCGTAAAACTGCTCCATCACGCCGGCGCGCAGCCCTTGAATGTCCGCCGGCCGCAGGGGCACGGGCGCGGAGAAGGGGTCCTGGCTGTCGTAGCCGGCCAGCGCCGAAAACAGCAGTTGCACATCCCGCGCCGTCCGCGCCATCGGGCCGGATACGCCCAGCAGTCCGCCGGGATGGTGATTCGCCGGGAAGTGGCCGGCCTGGGACACGCGCCCCGGCGTCGGCTTCAGCCCGGCGATCCCGCAGAAGTGGGCCGGGACGCGGATCGATCCCCCGCCGTCGCTGCCCACGCCTCCGGCCGAGCATAGCGCGGCGATCGCGGCCGACTCCCCGCCGCTCGATCCGCCCGCGGTGCGCTCCAGATCCCATGGATTGCCGGTGCGGCCCGTGAGGTGGTTGTCGGTTTCATAGTGGAAAAGCATCTCCGGGGTATTGGTCTTCCCCAGGATGATGGCCCCCTCGGCGCGCAGCCGCGTCACGCAGGCCGCATCCTCGGCCGCCCGATGCCCCAAGCGGAACCGGCTGCCGCACAGCGTGGGCAGGCCCGCCATGTCGAAGCTGTCCTTGACCGTCACTGGAACGCCATGCAGCAGGCCCAGCGGCTCTCCCCGCTGAACGTCCGCCTCCGCGGCACGGGCCGCGGCGCGCGCTTGATCCGCCAGCACCGTCACGAAGGCGTTGATCTTGGGGTTTAGCCTCTCGATCTGCCGGAGGTGCGCGTCCACCAGCTCCACCGGAGAGATGGCCCGCTCGCGCACCAGCGAGGCCATCAGGCACATCGAAGAACGGTAGGGCACTATTTCCCCTTCCGGGTTCGATCCAGCTCTCGCGACCGCCGGATCATCCGGTCCAGCCAGGCGATGCCGGATTCCGGCACCCGCAGGTGAATCGCCGCGTAGGCCCGCAGCGGGATGCGCTCGACGGCGCCCCGCTCAAAGACGATCGGCACGGGGATCGAAGTGGGCCCGGACGGCTCCGGCATCATCGGATGCGGCTCGGGGAGCGGGTATTCAGGAGGAAACTGGGGATTGTAGGGCATGCCTCAATGATAGCCAGGGTATAATCAGAGGGACCAAGGAGGCCCATGACTCGTCGCACCCTGCTTGCCACCGCCGC
>JACOSH010000120.1 GCA_016178945.1 Acidobacteriota bacterium | reverse complement strand
GGGCGCCGATCCCGGGCGCGGCCGTCAAGGCCGTCAAAGAGGGCACCAACGATACCAAGGAGACCCGGACCAACGCCGACGGCATCTTCACGCTGCCCTATCTGGATCCGGGTACTTACAACATCGACATCACGGCGCAGGGGTTCAGCGCTCACAAGCGGACTGGTATCGTGCTGCGGGTGGCGGACAAGCTGAATCTGCCGGTCACCCTGGAGCTTGGCGCGGTGACCGAGTCGCTCACGGTGGTCGGCGAGCAGGAGCTGATCGAGACCACCACCGCGTCGCGCGGGCTGAACTGCGACCCCATCAAGGTGCAGGAGTATCCGCTCAACGGGCGGCAAAGCTACATGCTGCTGATGCTGACGCCGGGCGTGCTGTTCACGCAGCAGCAGTTCGGCTCGTCCGGATTTTCGGGCACGCGCGGCTGGGACGTGAACGACGCCTACACCATGAACGGCGGGCGCACCGGCACCAACCAGTTCCTGCTGAACGGAGCGCCGATCTCGACCGACGGCACCTGGCAGGTGGCGCCCAACGTGGAGGCGATCCAGGAATTCAAGGTGATGGTCAACACTTACGACGCGGCGTATGGCCGCTCGGGCGGCGGTCATGTGAACACCACCATCAAGTCGGGAACCAACGACATCCACGGCTCGCTGTTCGACTTCTGGCGCAACACCATCTTCGACGCCAACGCCACGCAGAACAACCGGCAGGGGGCGCCGCGGGGGAAACGCAACCAGCACCAGTTCGGCGGAACGATCGGGCTGCCCATCCGCAAGGACAAGGATTTTCTCTTCTTCAGCTTTGAAGGCTGGCGCGAAGTGGTGCCGTTCCCGGTGGTGTCCAGCACCCTTCCGGCGTCGCTGCGCAATGGGGACAACTTCACCCAGTTCAACCAGCGGATCTACGATCCGCTGACCTCGCGGCTGTGCGATCCCACCGAGAACTGCCTGGCGGGCGGCCTGTACCGCCGCGATCCCTTCCCGGGCAACCGCATCCCGGCCAGCCGCATCAACCCGATCGGCAAGAAAATCGTGGACCTGTTTCCGCTGCCGAACCAGGTGGGCACGGCCACCATCAACCAGAACTTCTTCGCCACCGGCAGCGTGGGCCGCTACCGCTACGAACAGCCCATGTTCCGCTACGACAAGGTCATCAGCGACAAGGACCGGTTTTACGGGATGTTCTACTTCCAGGACGGCAGCGAGTTTCGCAACCAGAACGGATTCAACCCACCGGCGCAGACGGGAAACATCTACTCGGTGCGCACCCAGTTCGGGACGGTGGTCGACTGGACGCGCGTGATCTCGCCGGCCACGGTGCTGGACATCCGTTTGTCCCACGCGCGATTCTGGCAGAACTTCCCGGAGACCTCCGACCAGGACTTCACCTGGGACAAGCTGGGCATCCGGAACATCCCCACGCCGCCGAACGCGACCGGGAGATTCGCGCCGCGCATCCGCGTCAACGACTACAACGACATCCTGGGCGGACGCATCCTGAACTGGAGCTCGCGGGACCAGATCGACTTCTCGCCCAACATCTCCATGACGCGCGGGCGGCACGTGTTGAAGGCGGGCTACGAGTGGGCGCTGATCACGCGCGGGACCAAGAACGAAGCGCGCTCGAACGGCCAGTTCGACTTCGGCCGCTTTTGGACGCAGCAATACTCCGGGCGGGGCCAGGGCAGCACGGATGGAAGTCCGGTCGCTACGCTGCTGCTGGGTGTGCCCACCGACGGTCTGATCGACTTCAACGACACCTACATGCGGCGCGAGCCGTACATGGCCTGGTACATCCAGGACGACTGGCGGGTGAGCAGCCGCCTGACCCTCAACCTCGGGTTCCGCTACGACTTCCAGTATCCGCTGACCGAGACGCACGACCGGGTCAACGCCGGTTTCGACTTCGGCGCCAAAAATCCGTTGAGCGACCGGATCCTGGCGAGGTGGCGGCAACTGAAGGGCGAGTGGGACGCGGCGAATCCGGGCAACCCGTATCCGGCCCCGCCCGCGGAGCTCAAAGGCGGCCTCCTGTTCGCGGGGAAGAACGGGCAACCCCGCCGCACTTACGATTTCGACTTCACCAACATCCAGCCGCGCGTGGGCTTCGCCTACCAGTTCCTGAAGAAAACGGTGGCCCGAGGAGGCCTGGGCATTTTCCACCGCACCGCGACGCAAGGCAACCTGACCACCGGCTTCGACCAGCAGACGCCGTTTCAGCGATCGATCGACGGCGACCGCTACCCGGCGGCCCCCAACGGGCTGGGGCCGTACTCGCTCGAGATCCCCTTCCCCAACGGGATCATCGCGCCCAGCGGGTCCTCGCTGGGGTTGCTGACCAATATCGGGAGAGGCGTCAGCGTGGATGGCCGGCAGCGGGTGATCCCCCGTACCTATCAGTACTCGTTCGGAATCGAGCGGGAGCTGGGCTGGGGCGTCGTGCTGGAGGCCTCCTACGTGGGGAGCCGCACGGTCCACGAGGTGCTCGGGGCCACCAGCGGAATCGCCACCAACATCAACCTGTCGGACATGAATGGCGCCAACTTCCGGGAAGCGCAGGCCAACCCGAACAAGTACAACCAGCCGGTCCCGAATCCCTTCTTCGGCATCCTGCCGGACCGGTCCGACTTCGGGGCCGCGCCGGCGATCGTGGCGCGCAACCTGTACCGGCGGTATCCGCTGTTCAACGGCATCAGCTACAACACCAACCCGTGGGCGGCGGTCTGGTACAACGCGCTCCAGATCCGCTTCGAGAAGCGCGCCTTCTCCAACCGCACGGTGGGCGCGCTGACCTGGGTGCTCTCTTACACGTTCGCCAAGCAATTGGAGCGCGCCCTGCGCAACTCCAACAACTTCGAGAACGAGCCCTTCATCTCGCAAATGACCAACATCGACCGGCCGCAGCAGTTATCGTTGAGCGGCGTCTGGGACCTCCCGCTGGGCAAGGGGCGCCGCTGGCTGAACGGCGGCAACCGGGCGCTCAACGCGCTGATCGGGGGCTGGAACTACAACTGGATCTTCACCTACTACGAGGGGATTCCGACCGGCAAGCCGGACGCGGTGTTCTCCTGCGGCGACTATCGGGCCACCCAGCAGAGCCCCAGCCGCTGGTTCAACAACGCCCGGAGCTGCTACACCCAGCGCGCGCCGTTCACCTTCCGCGAAGTGGAAGCGCGCTTCTCCAACGTCCGCAACCCGGCCTACGGACCGCAGTTGAACATGGCCCTGGCCAAGAAGTTCCACTTCCGGGAGCGCTACGAGCTGGAGTTCCGGGGCGAATCGTTCAACGTGGCCAACCATCCCATTCTGGATGGTCCCAACACCGACTTCACCAACCCGCTGTTCGGGACGCTGCCCATCCAGCAGCTCAACTTCCCGCGCCAGACCCAGCTCGGGCTCCGGCTGAAGTTCTGAGCGGTTGGTTCGGCGCATTCGGGGACCCGTTCACCCAGCGTGCTGTAGGACGGGCTTCCTCGATGTATAATTCCCTGTCAGCGAAGCGCGCCCGATTAGGTTCGCCATGCGGATTCTGCACATCTCCGACCTTCATTTTGGAGCTCATAGTGCGGCAATCGCGGATGACCTTGTATCCCAGGTCCGAAAACACAACCCAGACGTCGTCCTGGCGACGGGCGACCTGGCTGATAATCCCCGGAGAGGTCACTTTTCGGCGGCAAGAGACTTTCTGGACAAGCTGGTGAAAGAGGGCCGCTCAGAGACTCCCGCGAGTTGATCACCATACCCGGCAATCATGACCGGAAGATTTGCGGATGGCTGGCTCCCTGGCCGCGTTGGCGATATGGGACCTTTTTCGGAACCATGGAAGTGAGCCGGTACTACGAAAAGGAAAACGTTTGGCTCTACGCCTTCGACTCAGCTTCCCGTCCTTGGTTTGGGGCCAATGGCGCCGTGCGGGCCCCAGGGTTCGCTCGCTTTTATCGGGAATACAGGAAGTTGTCCGATGCCTCCGCAAGCAAGTTTGGCCGGGCCGTCAAGATTCTAGCGCTGCACCATCATCCGTTGCCGGTCAGCTACGACGCCAAGCACCAGCGGTTCCTGACGTTGACCGACACCGGGACTCTCCTCGGAATCGCCCTCAGCCGCGAGGTGGATCTCATTTTGCACGGGCATGAGCACGTACAGGCCCGATCGGTCTTCCGGAGCACCATGAGCGGCAGGGAGCGCGACGTACACGTCGTCAGCGTTGGCTCCGCCACCAAGGATAAGTGCGAGAACAACTGGTTCAATTTGATTGATATCGGAGACGAGGGTGATATCGACGAGGGTGATATCGTTCTTTCAGTTTACCAGTCGAAGGACAGGTTTACCTTCGCTGAGTCGCCATCGAGCGTGCACACCATTCCGAATCGTTTTGCCTTCGGCCGCTGGCAGGATTCCGCGGGCTACCATATCCACGAGATCGCGTCCGTCACCACGCTTACCGGGGATGGGGACAGCTTCCGGATTGTAGAGTGCGAACGCGTCACCATCGGCGAATCGAATTCCACATATCCGGCATCCTACCGGGCGAAGCTGCCTACAACTACCGGCTATCTTGATTTCGGCCTCGTAGACGGAAGTCTGCTGCGTGGGCTGACTCTGCCCGGCTTCCACGTGGAGGCGAAAGAGCAGAGCGCTCAGAGTGGTGACGTAGTGGTCCATTATGGCCGCGGCCTCAACCCAAGAGAATTCGCGAGCTTCGAATATCACTGGTGGGCTGTCAACGCGTTTGCCATGGACGAGTGGCAATTCCGGATGAAGTACGATCTGGAAGACATGACGGAGTGGACGCACTATCTCGTGAACGACCCGATTGAACAACTGACCGTCGTGGTTCAGTTCCCGGACGGCTTTGACCCCGGCACGCCGGAAGTCAGAGTGATGAAATTTGACAGCGGCGACCTTGAAAAATGGGCGCGTGTCCCCGGCGTGGAGGAGCAGTTACGGAGTTCGGGAGCGCTACGATACATCGAAGCGCTCAATGTCGCCTCCCTGCGGGTGAACCGGCCGAAACGAGGGTATTCCTACGCTATCGAGTGGCGGGTCCCTCCCTCGGCGCACAACCCCCAGGGGCCAGAGGCGGTCCAGATCCAGGACACACTAGGCAAGTTGTGCCAGGCTCGATCATACCGTGATCGAAGGTATGAGCCCACGCTCCACGATCTGCTGGGTACCGTGGGCCGATTGTTTCGAACGAAACTCATACCGGATTGGGCCGGTGACCTGGACATGAACTTCTTCGTTTTCGACCAGCGAAAGTTGGTCATGGTAAGTTCGGTGATCACCAAAGCGAGCGGGGTGTTTGTCTCACGGCCTCACGAAGGCTATGAATTCCCATTTGGCGCCGGGCTGTGCGGGAAGGCTTTTAAGACCAACGAGCACAGGCTCTTTATCCGGCGCGCGGAGGGCGAACCGCTGCTCGAGCCCGACTATTATCTGCCGCTGCCGGGCCGCCCGGACCCGGCGGTGGTTCTGACGATGCCCCTGCGAAACCCGGCCGATCCAACCCATGTCTACGGAGTAATCGAGTGCAGTGCGGATTCTCCCCGGTGCCCGCTGACCGAGGTTAAGAGCCTGCCAGGATATGTTCAAGTCCTGAGTAACCTTCGGGGCACGATCGATATCTTGTGTTTTGAACAGCTTACAAGAGCGATTCTGACTTGACACGGAGCCTGGCGAAACCGTAAACTGGGGTCAGTCAAAATGATCAAGCCGGGACGAATTTGCACTGGGAACACGACAGCGCCACTAGCGGTGGAGCCGCTCAGTCAGGGATACTATCGCCTAAACCTCCCCGCTCCGCAGGAGCAGGAAGTCGAGAAGTTGCTAGCCGAAGCCCGCAGGACCTTTGAGGAAGTCTCCAGCCGTTCGCGGGAACATTCGGCGCCACCGGTTGCGGATCGCTGATTCGTTTCCTCAGGCCGTTACCTCTACCTGGACAGCTCAAATTCCCACGCCAGACCCAGTTCGGGCTCCGGCTGAAGTTCTGAGTGGATTGACCCAGCGCAGCCCCGTGAAGCGGGCAAAGTCCGTATCCGCGGAATACAGCGTGAGGCCGTGCTCGATCGCCAGCGCGGCCAAACGGGCATCGGATGCGAGGTTTCCGCCCGCCCTTCCACCGATGAGCAGCTTGCCCAGGATCTCTCGATGTCTGGGCGTGGGCTCGGGAATCCACACCGGAGGGCGCTCCAGCCATTCTTCGACCTGCCGCCACGCGCTGGCGACCGGTTGGGGACGCTCAAAGACTCGGGGATTCGTCACCACGCGGAGGTAGGCCAGCAGGCTCTCCCAGGGAAGGCCCACCGGTAGCGCGCCATTCAACTGGGCGTCCAGCCATAGCCGTGCCGCGCTGTGCTGCGGGAACCGCGGCACTTGGGCATAAAGCAGCAGATTGGCATCGACAAGAATCAACGGTGATCTTCCCCTTCCGCGAAGGCCAGGACCTCGCCGATATTGTCCAGATTGTCCAGGTAGCAGCGGCCCAGATTAAGCGGCTTGGTATGAAATGGCTTCCGGGCGCGCCTGGGAGGCGCATTCATGTCTTTGAGTCCACGCCGGAGGGCGTCGTTCACCACTTCCTTCCAGGCGGCCTTGCGCTTCTCGCGGATACGCTCCAGGAGGACGGCGACGTCGTCGTCCAGAGTCAAGGTCGTCCTCATGCATCAGATCATAAACTTCATGATGTCTTGATGTCAACTCTAGCCAAGGGGCCGCTGAACAGCCGCTGCACCTCTTGACTCGCGAGGGAGTTTATTCTACTATGTAGAAACCGTGGCGAAGGGCGATTACCTGGGCGAGTTCGAGCAGATCGTGCTGCTGGCGCTACTGCGGCTGGGCCCCAATGCCTACGGCATGGCCGTGCGCCGCGAGATCGAGGAGCGCACCGGCCGTCGCGTCTCGATCGGGGCCGTGTACGCGACGCTGGAGCGGCTGGAGGGAAAAGGGTATGTGACCTCGTTCGCCGGCGAGCCGACCGCGGAGCGCGGCGGGCGGGCCAAGCGCTTCTTCCGCCTCGAGTCAGGTGGACAGCGCGCCTTGCGGGACTCGCGGGAGGCGATCCGGAAGATGATGGCCGGACTGAAGACCGGTTGGGGCACGATATGAAACATCGCGCGCCGCCGCGCCTGGCTACCTGGCTTCTCGCCGCTTTCTTGCGGCAGCGCGACAAAGAGATGCTCCTCGGCGACCTGGTAGAAGAGTATGCACTGCGCGCCTCCGGCGGACGTTCGATTGAAGCCTCGCGATGGTATTGGGCCCAGGTCCTCCACTCCGCCGGGCCGCTGTTGTGGTCCAACATCCGGCGCGGCAACTGGTGGAGGACGTTGGCGGCGGCGCTGGCGGGTTATCTCCTGGTGGCGTTGCTGGTGATCGCCGGAGATGTGGCGATGTCGAAGCTGCTGCCGCCCGGCGAGCTCGCCTACTCGCTCCTCAGCCTGGCGGCCGGACTGTCGGCCATGGTGCTGGGAGGCTACATCGCGGCGGGGATGCGGCAGCGGGCTGCCATCGGCCTGGCGGTGATCGCGGCGGTAATGGGCGTGGTCTCCCTGGTGGTTACCGGCGACCGGGCGCCTCTGTGGTATCAGATCGCCCTTATCGTGCTCGGGCCGGCGGCGGCGCTGGCGGGCGGGCGGATTCGCGTCCGAAAAAAAGGAGCAGCACGCGCATGAAGGAAGATCTCGAGAGACTTCAGGGAGTCTGGAACATCGTTTCCCTGGAAATGGAAGGGCAGGCGGTTGCGGCGGGTATGCTGACAGGCGCCCGAATCGAGATTCAAGGCGCGCGCTTTACTTCCACTGGCATGGGCGGCGAGTATGAGGGAACCATCGAGATCGAAGCCTCCAAGAATCCCCGAACTTTCAACCTCAATTTCACCAAAGGTCCCGAAAAAGGCAACACCTCCTTGGGGATCTACCAACTGGAGGAGGACACCTGGCGGATCTGTCTGACCACGCGGGGCGCGGATCGCCCCAAGAAGTTCGCCTCCGAGCCCGGCGCCGGCCACGCGCTGGAGGTGCTGAAGCGAGCGAGCGCCGCCGGTCAATCCGCCGCCACGGGCGCGGCGGCTCCCGAATTTGACCTCGACAAGCTGCATTTCGAGCCCGCGGCCGAACTGGAAGGCGAATGGTCCATGGTTTCCGGGGTGCTGGATGGCCAGCCACTCGACAAGAGGTTCGCCGCGACCGGAAGGCGGGTAGTGGAAGGAAACGAGCTGACCGTTCTCTTCGGTCCCCAGGTGTACTCGAAGGCCAAGTTCACGGTGGACCGGTCGAAGACTCCGCGGGCCATCGACTACTACAACACCCAGGGCGGCAACGCAGGGAAAACGCAGTACGGCATCTATGAGCTGATTGGGAAAACACTCCAGCTTTGTTTGGCCGCTCCCGGCCAGGAACGTCCCGAAGATTTCACCTCGGCGCCTGGCTCCGCGAGAACCTTGACGGTCTGGACGCTGGTCAAAAAGGGCACGCCGGCGAAATAAGTCACCCCACTTGCAATGATAAGCGCGGTCGATACACAATAAGGTATCCGCCCATATGCTTTGAGACCAGGAGGTGACACCCATGGTCGCAGTCGAAGCGATCAAGTTTAACCATGACTCGAACAGCGCGGCGAAGGATGCGCTGAACATTCGAAAGAACGCCGCCCAGTTCATCAGCGTCCCCGAGTGGCGGCGGTTTCTGTCCGTCAATCCGGAGGACTCGCGGGCCGCCTATGCGGTGGCCCCGACGCAGGGGAAAACCATCGCCATCCAGGTGTCGCTGAGCGCCAATGATGCGGGCCTGGGATTCGTGGAAGTGCGCGTCGAGCACCACGTGAAGGCGCGTCCGGTGAACTTCACCAACGGCCAGAGCGGCTTCGTCGTCTTCGAGCTGATCGATCCGCCCATCGCGCATGGCCGCGTTGGCATCTGGGACGTCGAGTGGCATTGGGAGTACCGGCTCGGGCCCTATCATCCCTGGCATCACTTTTCGACCACGCGCCACCGGTTCTATGTCGTGCTGGACACGCCGACCGCTCCCTGGAAGCAGGCGCCGTACAACATGGGCAACACGCAGATGCCCTGGACCGACGTGCTCGACTATGCCTGCCGCTGGGCGGCGGGCGCGACCTCGACCGAGATGGCCGCGGCGCTGGTGACGCAGAGCGTGTACGCGCTGGGTCCGGGCGTGGTCACCTACGATTGCCCGGGCGGCGGCAGCTCCCACTACAGTTGGGGCAACTTCGATTGCACGGCCTTCCTGGACCGGCTGCACGGCGGAGTGGGCAACGGCGTGTATATCAACTGCAGCGATTGCGCGACCATCGTCTCGACCTTCGCGAACTCCCTGGGGTGCGATCTGTGGCAGTCCCGAATGGGCTGGGGATTTGCCCTGAACGAGCTGCTGGCGATCGGCAGCAACGTCTGGCAGACGGCCTGCGGCTGGGGCGGCTTCAGCTACCATGAGGTGGCCTGGGAGGCCGCCTGCACGGCCAACGACGACGTCTTCGACGCCTGTCTGCGGGTGGACGGCGACAGCGACCCGACCGCGGCGCCGCGCGTCGCGCTGCTCCCCCAAGACCTGCGCTTCGGCAATCCGGGCGACCTGGTCTATCGAGACCGGCTGGCAACGCCCGCCGGCCGGCCCAACTGCAACCCGCAGCCTGGCACGCGCCAGCGGCGGCTCGTGGTATAGGAGGAATGGTCATGCACGCCGGACAAAAACGGTTTCTCGAGGAACATTTCGGGGCGAGCAAGTGGTACGGCCGCGGCGGGAGGGGCCGCCGCGTGATCAAGAACTTCGGCTTCGACGGCTCGGAGATTGTGGGCTGGACCCTGGAGCGGGCGCAGCGGGACGAGCGCGCGGCGCCGCCGGCGATTCGTTCCCTCTGGCGCCACGCCGAATCCGCGGAGGAGATGCTGGCGGTGGACGCGTTCGAGTGCGCCTCGGTGAAGGCGGCCCACGATCAACTGATTGAAGCGCTTGGCAACATCGAATCGGATGCCGTGGAGCGCCGCGGCGAGAGGAACGCGGTCGGCGACGTGGCCTTCGGGCTGCGCGACACGATGGTCCTCTTCGCGCGCGCAAATCTGGTGCTGCTGATCCGCAATGCGGGCCGGGCGGTGGTCCGGGTCGGCGCGATCGCGCGCGAAATCGACAAGCGCCTGGTGCGGCAACTGGAATCCGGCCGGCCGAAGTGACGCCCGCGCCGGACTAGTCGACCTTTCCGACCACAATGAGCGACACCGGGAAATCCCCGGCCTTGGCGTGCAGCGCCCAATCCTGCTCGCCTTCCTTGACCACATCCGGGAACTTGTCGTGCCCGGAGCGGGTCATGGAGAGGACCGCTGGATGGGGCGTCCCGGAGGCCTTCCGGCTCAAGTTCATCAGGTCGTCGAACTTGGCCACACCGGCGGGATCGGCCTTGTCCTCGGCCAGCGGAGTGAGCACCAGGAAATCGCGCTGCGGCGC
>JACOSH010000452.1 GCA_016178945.1 Acidobacteriota bacterium | reverse complement strand
GGCTTGACCAGGTAGTCGTCAGCGCCAGTGTCTAGTCCGAGAACGCGATCTTCCACGGCGTCTCTGGCTGTGAGAATCAGCACGGGAATCGCCAGGCCTCGCTTCCGCAGGGCTCCCAGAACCTCCAGTCCGTCCCGTCCAGGCAACATCAGGTCCAGAACGACCAGGTCGAACGTTTCGGTATTCGCCAGGAAGAACCCTTCCTCGCCCCTATGGGCTACTGCAACGTCATAGTCCTCGGCTTCCAAGCCTTCCTTGAGCGCCCTGGCAACCTTCGCTTCGTCCTCTACGACCAATATGCGCACGGGCTTTCCTCCCTTATACAAGGCTCCTAGGCCATGCACCACTTAAGATGTTCTGAATTTTTCCTGACAAAACCTTCAGATAGGATCTCCAACGGGGCAGCGCGCGGCAGATAACTAGCGAACTGGAGAAGCGTGGAAGGACACCGGGAGCGCATCGAGGCTTCCCTATCGTACTACAGCAGACTCCTCCAGCTTACAGGAGGTCCCAGCGCTGCTTCTTCTCCAGCGCCTTCACTAGGCCGCCGACCTCCTGGGCGCGCGCGCGGTCGGCGATCAGCAGGGCGTCCGGCGTGTCCACCACGATGAGATTCTCCACGCCAAGAAGCGCCACCAGCTTGTCTCCCGCATCGACGTAGTTGCCGCGACTGGCCGCCAGCAGCGCCTCTGAGCGAGTGACGTTGCCGTCGGCGTCGGCGGGCAGCAGGGCGCGTACGGCATCCCAGCTTCCCACGTCGTTCCAGCCGATCTCATCGCAGGCCAAACCGGCCACGTTCCCGGCTCGCTCCATCACGGCGTAGTCCACCGAGATGTTCTCGCACAGCGGGAAGACGCGCTTCAGGCGGGAGGAAAACCGCTTGTCGCCGAAAGCGGGCAGAGACGCCAGGAGGGTGGCGGTGCGCGGCAGATGCCGGCGCAGCGCGTCCAGCAGCACATCGGCGCGCCAGAAGAACATGCCGGCGTTCCAGAAGAAGTTGCCGGCATCCACGTACTGCCGGGCGGTCTCCAGGCTGGGCTTCTCGCGAAACCGCACCACCGGATAGGGCGTGAGCGATCCCGGCTGGACCTCTTTCGGAAACTCAACGTAGCCGAAACCGGTCTCCGCAAAGCGCGGCTGAATCCCCAAGACCACGATCCGCCCCTGTGCGGCCGCGCGAAAAGCCGGCCGTAGCAGGCGCAGATAACGGGCGGGCCGCGAGATCACATGGTCGGAGGGAAACACTCCCATCACGGCGTCCTTGTCGATGGAGCGGAGAATGTGCGCCGCCAGACCGATCGCCGGCGCGGTGTTGCGCTGCTCCGGCTCGGCCAGGATCTGGGCGGCAGGAATGCGCGGCAGTTGACGGACGATCTCGGCGCGCAGATGGCGGTTGGTGAGCACCCACAACCGTTCCGGCGGGATCAGCGGGCTCAGGCGGCCGGCCGTCGCCTGGATCAGCGTCGAGTCGCCGATCACGTTCAGGACCTGCTTGGCCTTGCGGCGCCGGCTGCGCGGCCAGAAGCGGGTCCCGCGCCCGCCCGCCAGGATCAGGCCGTAGTAGTTGTCCTTCGCCATCGGGCCGGATTATTGGATGGTGTAACCGTGGATCAGGCGGAAGGTGCGGCGCCAGCGCGTCTTGATGAAGAAGTTCTGCGCCAGGTCGAGCACGTGGTCCAGGCCGATCATGGGATTGGCCAGCCGTTCGGTGGGCGCGTCGTAAGACCAGTAGATAATCAGCGGCTTGCCGATGATATTCTCCCGCGGCACAAAGCCCCAGTAACGGCTGTCCAGCGAGGAGTCGCGATTGTCCCCCATGGCGAAATAGTGGCCTGCCGGCACCACGACTTCGCCGTTGCCCACGTGATGCTCGATCATGTCCTGCCCGCGTTCGTAGAGGAACGTGTTGGGCTGGCTGGGAAAGTTGTCGCGGTAGGAATCGATGTACTCGGTCTTGTGATACTTATAAGGCTCGACGAGACGCTTTCCGTTGAGGATCAGGTTCTTGTTCTCCACCCGGATGCGGTCGCCCGGAACTCCGACCACGCGCTTCACGAAGGTCTGCCGGATGTCCACCGGATAGCGGAAGACGATGATGTCGCCCCGCTTGACGTCGCTATAGGGCATCAGGTACTTGCTGATCGGCCCCGGCGGCGCGTAGGCCAGCTTGTCCACCAGCAGATGGTCGCCGATGAGTAAGGTGTCCTCCATCGATCCGGTCGGGATCACAAACGCCTGAACCAGCGTCGTGGTGCCAAACAGCAGCAGGAGGATGGTGACGGTCCACTCGGCGATGACGCCACGAGGGAGGTCGCCCTTATGGGGCGCGGCCACGGGCGGCTCCCCTTCTACTACGGTCGTCTTCTCGGAATTCACGATGTCTTCTATTGTACAAGGTGTCAGGTGTTAGGTGTTAGGTGTTAGGGGGGTGTTACGCTGAGAGTAGCGGTCTGGGATGGCACTCCACTTGCCTTTCAACCAAGGGGCCGGTCGTTGTTACCGGGAGGTGGAAAAACTGCCCGTGTTCGGACCCGGGCTGCAACTGATGAAGGCCTGGGCCGAGAAGGTCTTGCCCTTTGAAGCGCGGCTGGAGGAGATCCGCAATTCGAGGTTCCTTCTGGTCCGGGAGTACCGGAGTCTGGCCCGGGGCGGGGATACCGCCGCGGAAGAGGAGGATTTCGGCGCGGCCGTCGCTGACCTGCTGGAGGCCATGTTTTTCGCCGAAGTCCAGCGTTTGGAGCATGAAACAGACGCTAACGGCCAGCGCCTCGACGACTTGCGGCGTCTGGCCGAGCACACCGACCTCGATCCGGCCTGGAACGCTCATGCCTGTGAGCGGATCGCCGCCCGCATCCAGGCGGTACGCTCGTCCAGCGGTACTGATACGTACTAGCCGGAATTGTACTAGGCTCGGCGGCAGCGATCGGGTATGATGGGAGGTGCGTCGGAGATACGTTTGCGCTCAGCACTTTACAGCCTATTGGATTCCCTGCGAAAGCCCCTCACCCACCGCCAATCGGTGCTCCTGGTTTTTTGCTGCACCCTGATCGGCGCGGCGGCCCAGATCATCATGAAGATCGGCGCCAACCGGCTCCCTCACGTCAGCGTCGGGGCCCTGATGACCAACCCGCAACTGATCCTGCTCAATTACCACCTGATGGCGGGAATCTCGCTCTATGGCCTGTTTACCGTGATGCTGGTGCTGGCGCTGCGGGACGGCGAGTTGTCGATCCTGTACCCGGTGATCGCCCTCAACTACGTTTGGGTCACCCTGCTTTCCCTGGCCCTGTTTCACGAGACCATGAATCCCTTCAAAGCGGTGGGGATCTCGGTCATCGTGATGGGTGTGGTGGTGTTGGGCCGAGGGGGGGGCGCCCGTTGAGCCTCCAGACACCCTTGTCCTCGATGGCCCTGGTGTTGGCGGCCTCCTTTGTAGGGTCCTTCGGCGCCGTTTTTCTCAAGTCGGGCTCGGAGAAGCTGCGCAAGGGCCTGCGTCACATCCTCAATGTGCGCCTGGCGATGGGAGTGGGAATGTACCTGCTGTCCTCGGTCTTCTTCATCGTGGCGATCCGCAACGGCGAACTGAGCGTGCTGTACCCGCTGGTCTCGCTGGGCTACGTGTGGACCCTGGTGTGGTCGCGCCTGTTTTTCCGCGAGCCCTTCACCCGCTTCAAGCTGGTCGGGCTGGTGATGATCCTGGCGGGCGTCTGCTTTGTGGGTCTGGGCAACCGCTAGATCTCCGAAGCCGCCGCGACGGAGTCTGCATAGGTCCCCACGATCGTATCCATCTTCGTCAGGTTGAGGATGTTCAGCACCATCCCCCGGGCGCCGGCGACAAACAGGTTGCCTCCCGCCGTGCGGGTCCTGCCCGCACACAACGCGATCAGGCCGACACCGGTGCTGTCGATGTATTCGACGCCAGCCAGGTCGAGGATGATTTTCTTCTCGTCGTGCTGAATCAGCTCCGAGACCTGCTGTTCGATCTTCTGGCATTCGCGTCCCAGCGCGATCTTACCCGCGAGCACCAGCACCACGACGCCGGGCTTGATCCGTTTCTGGTCGATGGAAAGAAGCATTTCGCCAGTCTACCACTAACCCGCGCCTGTGGGACCATTTGGTGTACAGTAATAACCATGAAACTGCAATGGCTGGCCGGCGCTGTCCTGGTTGCCACGGCCGGCGCCGCGGAGAAGGCGCCGGTCGCGGGCGCACCCAGCTATGCCAAGGAAGTGTCCCGCATCGTGCAGAAGCGCTGCGAGGGCTGCCACCGGCCAGGGCAGATCGGTCCGTTCTCCCTCACCAATTACGAAGAGGTGTCCGCCTTCGCCCCGGAAATCAAAAAGGCCACCCAGAGCCGCAAGATGCCGCCCTGGCACGCCGTGCCCGGCTATGGCGAGTTCAAGAACGAGCGCCGTCTGAGCGACGCGGAGATCGACGCCATCGGCCGCTGGGCCGACGCTGGAGCGCCGCGCGGCGACATGAAACTGGCGCCGGCGCCCGTCAAATACTCAGACGACTGGGCCCTGGGGCCTCCCGACGCGGTGATCACCCCGGATGTCTCCTTCGACGTGGAGCCGTCCGGGGACGATGAATACCGTTGCTTCGTGGCGCCCACCAGCTATGCGGAGGACCGGACGATCCAGGCCATCGAAGTGCGGCCCGGCAATCGCAAAGTAGTGCACCACGTCCTGATCTACACCGACCTGAGCGGTAAGGCGCGCCAGTTGGACGCCGCCGATCCGCGCCCCGGCTTCAGTTGCTTCGGGGGCCTGGGCTTCCTGCCCAACAACGGGCTGGGCGGCTGGGCGCCAGGCGCCGTGCCCGGACGGCTGCCGGAAGACATCGGCCGCTTCCTGGCCAAAGGCGCCGACGTGATCATGCAGGTGCACTATCACAAGAACGGCCGCCGGGAGACCGACCGCAGCAGCCTGGGTTTCTATTTCAACCCGCGGCCGGCCAAGCGTTTCCTGCGCAGCCAGCCGGTCGCCAACCTGGGCATCAAGATTCCGGCCGGCGCCGAGCAACATCGGGAAACCGCCTCCTGGACGCTGCGGAACGAGATTCTGGCCTATGCGGCCACCCCGCACATGCATCTACTGGGCAAGGAAATGCGCATGATCGCCACTCTCCCCGACGGCGCCACGCGCGACCTGGTGTGGGTGAAGAACTACGACTTTAACTGGCAGACCAGCTACGTATTCAAAGAGCCGATCCTGCTGCCCGCCGGCGCGCGCATCGACGTCACCGCCTACTACGACAACTCCGAGAAGAACCCCAGCAACCCGAGCAAGCCGCTGCGCGACGTCCGCTGGGGCGAAGGCACCACCGACGAGATGCTCATCGGCTGGCTGGCCTACATCACCGACAACCCCACTGCGAGGCGCTAGACACACGACTGGGTTTCCGGATGAATCGACTTCTCATCGTCTTCTGGAGCACGGCGCTGTGGGCCCAACCCGAGGAGGCGCGCAATCCACGCGCCACGCCTCAGGACGTGTCGGCGGGCGCCAAGACGTTCCGGTCGCACTGCGCCCCGTGTCACGGGCTCAACGGCGAGGGCGGACGTGGTCCGAATCTGGCCTCCGGCGCATTCTTCCATGGCGGCTCGGACGCCGCGCTGCTCCAGAACATTTCCGACGGCATACCTGGAACCGAGATGCCCGGCCTGTTCTATTCGCCTGACCGCGTCTGGCAGGTGATCGCGTACCTGCGCTCGTTGAATCGTCCTTCCGCGAAGCACGTCGGCGATCCCGCCGTGGGCGCCGCCCTGTTCCGGGCCAAGGGCTGCCCGCAATGTCACCGGGCTGGCGGCGATGGCGGACGCCAGGGTCCGGACTTGAGCGAAACCGCCAGAGCCCGCTCTCCGGAGCACCTGCGGCAGTCGATCGTCGATCCGAATGCCGATGTGCGCCAGCGCTACTGGATCGTGAGCTTTCAGGCGGGGAACGGCGAAGCACAGTCCGGCTTCCTCATGAATGAGGACACCTATACCGTCCAGTTTATGGACTTCCAGGAACGGCTCCACACGGCCGCGAAGTCCGATATGAAGGACTACAAAGTAGAGAAGACCTCCCGAATGCCGTCCTATCGGGAGCAGCTTTCAGCGGTGGAGCTGGACCACCTGGTGGCCTATCTCTGGTCGCTGCGGCCGCGGTAGAGCGAGCGCGAAGGCGGTTACACTAAGAACAGACTGATGCCGGAAACCGTCTTCGAGGCTCGCGGAGTCACCAAAGTCTACGACATGGGCGAGGTGCAGGTCCAGGCCCTGCGCGGCGTGGACCTGGATCTGTACGACGGGGAGCTGGTAGTGCTGTTGGGCCCTTCGGGAAGCGGCAAGTCGACCCTGCTCAACATACTCGGGGGGCTGGACCGGGCCAGCTCCGGACAGATCCGCTATCACGGCCGCAACCTGGCGGAAGCCGGCGACCGCGAGCTGACCGCGTACCGGCGGCACTTCGTCGGATTTGTGTTTCAGTTCTACAACCTGATCCCCTCCCTGACGGCGAAAGAGAATGTGGCCGTGGTCACCGAGATCGCCCGATCGCCGATGAGGCCCGAGGAAGCGCTCGATCTGGTGGGGCTGAGCGACCGGCTGGACCATTTTCCCGCCCAGCTTTCCGGAGGCGAGCAGCAGCGGGTGGCGATCGCCCGGGCGATCGCCAAGCGTCCGGCGGTGTTGCTGTGCGACGAGCCCACCGGGGCCCTGGATTCGGCCACCGGCGTCGTGGTGCTGGAGGCCCTGGAGCGAGTCAACCGCGAGTTGGGCGCCACCACCGCCGTCATCACCCATAATGCCGATATCGCCGGCATGGCCGGCCGCGTGATCCACGTGAGCGATGGTCACATCGCGTCGATCGAAGTGAACGCGCATCGCAAGAGCCCGCGGGAACTGCACTGGTAACCGATGCAAGCCCTGAATCGCAAATTGCTCCGGGATCTCTGGCACATCAAGGGCCAGGCGGCGGCGATCTCCCTGGTAGTGGCCAGCGGCGTGGCCACCTATGTCATGTCGGTATCCACGCTCCACTCGCTGAAACGGACCCAGGCGGCCTTCTATCGCGACTACCGATTCGCCGACGCGTTCGCCGATCTGGTGCGCGCGCCGGAAACTCTGCGGGCGCGGATCGAAGCGATACCCGGCGTGCAGTTCGCCGAGACACGGGTGCGAGCGGCGGCGAATCTCGATATCCCGGGCTGGAGCGACCCGGTAACCGCGCTGGTGGTTTCGGTTCCCGATCGCGGCGAGCCGGTGCTGAACGGCCTGTTCCTGCGCAAGGGCCGCATGGTGGATCCGCTGCGCGACAACGAGGTGGTGATCAGCGAAGCATTCGCCCAAGCCCACGGACTCCAGCCCGGCGACTCCTTCGACGCCACGCTCAAGGGGCGGAAGAAGCGGCTGCGCGTCACGGGCCTAGCCTTGAGTCCCGAGTTTATCTTCCAGGCCCAGCCGGGAGCGCTGATCCCGGACTTCAAGGGTTACGGAATCCTGTGGATGGCGCGCACGCCGCTGGAGAGCGCCGCCGACATGAAGGGCGCGTTCAACGCCGTGGCGGTGACGCTCACGGCCGATGCGCGCCCGGAGGACGTCATCGTCCGTCTGGACGCGCTGCTCCGAAACTACGGCGGCCCGGGCGCCTCCGGACGTATGGATCAGCTCTCGCACCGCTATCTGTCCGAGGAGTTCAAGCAGCTCCAGTTGATGGCCACCCTGTTTCCGGCCATCTTCCTGAGCGTGGCGGCGTTCCTGCTGAACGTCGTGGTCAGCCGCTTGATCGCCACGCAACGGGAGCAGTTGGCCATTCTGAAGGCCTTCGGGTACTCGACGACAGCGATCGCCGCGCACTACCTGAAGGCCGTGATTGTGATCGTGCTGGCCGGCGCGGCCGCGGGCACGGCGCTGGGATCCTGGATGGGCCGCGGACTCGGCGACATGTACATGGAGATGTACCGCTTCCCCTACATGCTGTACGAGCTGAGCCCTTCCTCGGCGGCGTTCGCCGCGCTGATCAGCGCCTCCGCCGCG
>JACOSH010000418.1 GCA_016178945.1 Acidobacteriota bacterium | reverse complement strand
TTGGTCTGATCGCCCATTCGGATCACCGATCCGATGCCGTCGCGGTTGCTCTTCGACCCGATCAGTTTCAGGATGAGCCAACGGTTGGGCTGGGGGCTGACATTCCGCCACAGCTCCGGACGATCGCCAAGCGAGGAGGTGACCACGTCGATTCGCCCGTCCTGGTCGAAATCGGCAAACGCGCACCCGCGATGCGCGCGCTCCGCTTGAAGAAAGCCGGCGCCGGCGAGCCGCGACACATACTCGAAGCGGCCATCCCGCGTGTTCCGGAACACGCTGTTGTGCTGCCGGTATGCGGTTTCCTCGAAGGCTTCCACCCGGTCGTTGACATGAGAGTTCGCGGTAAACACGTCCTTCCATCCGTCGTTATCGAAATCGAACAGGCCGATGCCCCAGCCGCTGTAAGGCCGGCTCAGCAGGCCCATCCGCGACCCGTAGCCGGCTTCGGCGAACGATCCTCGGCCCTGGTTGCGAAATAGCGGGAACGTCTCGCCGGCCAGGGCGGTGACCACGATATCGGGAAGTCCGTTGTTGTCGGCATCGCGGAAATCCGCCCCCATGGCGGACATCTCGGCGCCCGCATCCACCAGAGCCGCCCCGGCCGCGAACGCGACTTCCTCGAACCGGCCGTTGCCGAGATTGTGAAAGAGAAAGTTGGGCGTCTTGTCGTTGGTGACGAACAGGTCCGCGAAGCCGTCGCCATCGTAGTCCGCCACCGCGACGGCCATACCCTTTCCGGTGTGTCCGGCGATGCCGGACTGAGTCGAGACGTCGGCAAAACGCCCCTCGCCCAGATTGCGATAGAGCCGGTTTGCCAACCCCTGGAACAGGCGCGGATGGCAGTAGACGCGAATATTGCGGCCGGGGTCGCCGCAGAAGTGATCGAAATCCGGCTTCCAGTCGACGTAGTTCACAACGAACAGGTCGAGCAAGCCATCGTTGTCGAAATCGAGCCAAGCCGCTCCGACCGACCATTCGGCGCTGCCTATCCCCGCCTTTGCCGTGACATCCTCAAAAGAGCCGTCGCCCCGATTCCGATAGAGGATATTACGCCGGACGCCAGCCACAAAAAGATCCGGGCTGCCGTCGTTATCGAAATCGGCGACGGCAGCGGCCATCGAATACCCGGCCCCTTGCAGTCCGGCCTTTTCCGTCACGTCCTCGAATCGCAGTCCGCCCGTGTTGCGGAATAGCCGGTTCCGGTAGCGCGCTCCGTCTTTGATCAGGGACGGCATCGCCGCGCCGTTGGTAAGAAAGATGTCGGTTTGGCCGTCGCCGTCGTAGTCGAAGGCCGCCACGCCCCCGGCCATCGTTTCGGGGAGGTGTTTTCGACCGGTGGGCGAGTTCTCCAGCGTGAACGCGAGCCCGGCCGGCTGCCCGACATCCTGGAAACGGATCGGGCCCGTGCCTTCCACGGCGGCGGGGGAGGAGTGCAGCCAGGCGCCAGCCATGCCGGCGAGCAGGAGCGCGGTCGCGGCAAACTGGAGCGGCCCGTGGATGCCGGTCGCGATCGGTCTTTCACGGGTCATGCGAGGTTCCGTCCGTTCTCATTGTCGGCCGCCTGGCCGCCACAGTCGCGGTGGGTCTCCGGCGCCTCGACGAATTCGCCGCGTCCGGATCGCTATACCGGCAGAAGAGTCAGTTTCCGCCTGCATGAGAACCGCGGCAACCCGGAATCGGCCACTGACGGAACGCGAAAGAGCCGCTTGACCCACTTGACAACGGCATGTACTCTGTTTGTATTAGACAGCCAAAAAAAGAGTCTACTGATCAGAACGGCGCCTTGTCAACGGTTGGCGCCGCCGAGTGTGGATTGTGGTCACGGATAGGAGAAGCCACACGCTCAAAGATTCAGCGGAACAATGGTCCAACGACTTCAGGGAGGTCGAATCTTCAATGCTTCGCAACGTAATTCACATCGCATTGCTGTTCATCGCCTTGACCGGACTCGCCATCGCGCAAGGGCCGGTCGGTACTATCACGGGCACCGTAACAGATCCAGCTAACGCGGTAGTCCCTGGGGCGACCGTAGTCGCCACCAATACCGCAACCGGCGTGGAAACAACCACCACGACCACCAACGCCGGCGCGTACACGCTGCCCTATCTGCCGGCAGGCGCCTACCAAGTGCGGGTGACGGCGGCCGGATTCCGGTCGAGCGCGGCGGACGTCCTGCTTCGCGTGGCCCAGACGCAAGCCTTGGACATTAAGCTCGAAGTGGGCGCCGTCAGCGAGCAGGTCACGGTAACCGGGCAGGCAGAGGTGCTCGATTCCGGCTCCGCCGAGATTGGCCGCTACATTACCGCCCAGGAATACAAGGCCTGGCCCGTCATTGTCGGCGACGGACAGCGCCAGATCCAGCAGTTCATCTTCGACAGCCTTCCCGGCACCACCGGCGATACGTTCAAGGGATCGATCAATGGCGGCCAGCAGTACTCCCATGAAATCCTGATCGAAGGCATGCCGATCGGCCGTGCCGATCTGTCCGGCGGAAACAACAACGAATTCAGTCCGTCCGCCGAAGCCATTGGCGAATTCAAGCTGCAGACCGGCGCGATCGGCGCCCAGTACAACGGCGGCCAGACCGCGGTGGCGAACTTCGCCATCCGCTCCGGCACCAACCAGTTGCACGGTTCGGGGTTCTACTACGGCAAAAATGAAGCCTTCAACGCGGCCAACCTGAACACGACGACAACGGGCGGGCTGAAGGCCAAATCCCGCGAACATAACTACGGCTACTCCGCCGGCGGGCCAGTCTATATCCCGAAGCTCTACGACGGGCGCAACAAGACGTTTTTTTTCACAAATCTGGAGAAGGACAGCCTGAACTCCCAGCGGATCACCGGGCTCGGCACGGTGCCCACGCTCGACTTCAAGAAAGGGGACTTTTCCAAGCTGTTCGATCCTGCTTTCACGGGCAATCCGCTGTCCGGAACACAGGCGGGAACGGACGCGCTGGGACGGTCGATCCGCTTCGGCCAGATCTACGATCCGTCCACCACGCGCCGCGCCGGCGCCGGGATCGTCCGCGACGCCTTCGCGGGCAACATCATTCCCCAGTCGCGGTTCGATCCGGTGGCGGCGAATATCATTCAGAAGATAGGCATCCAGGATCCCACGCTTCCTTCGCTGTTGCGGAACATTCCGACCATCAATGGGCAGCCGGTGTTCGAGCTGCTATCCTGGGGCACGAAAGCCGACCACCAGGTCAACTCGAAAAATCAGCTTTCCGGGTACTACAACCACAGCTACCGGAGCCGGTTCAACAACGGCGCCGGACGGTTTCTTCCTTTCCCCGGACCTGCTTCCAGCTCCTGGCAGCAACAGATCACTCCGGGCCATCTGGCGCGGCTGTCGCTGACGTCGACCCTGTCGCCGGGGATCATCAATCGCGTGGCCGCGGGCTTTAACCGGTTCCTGAACAAGAACGGCGCTTATCCGTCGACGATCAACGCCGGCCTGGCAACAGCGATCGGTCTCAAGAACCTGCCGGACACGATGTTTCCGGTCATCCGGTTCAGTGGGCCCGGATCCCAGTTACAGGGCAGCAGCATCGCCCGGATGGGCGTCGGCTTCGCCGATGCCAGTCCGAATGGAAGCTGGATCTATCAGGACGACCTCACCTGGCTGCGCGGCGCTCATACTTTCCGCTTCGGATACGAGTACAAGCGCTATTTCTATGGATCCCGCTCGCTGTCGGACGCCGGCGATTTTACCTTCAGCGCCAGGCAGACCGATTCGCCGGGCCAACTGACCAGCACCGGCCACGCATTCGCCAGCTTCGTGCTGGGCGGGGCGTACCGGTCCAATCACGGCATTCAGGGATACTCGCAGGGCTTCCGGCAGCCGCAGCATGGCATGTACATTATGGACGACTGGAAGATCACGCCCCGGTTGACCTTGAACACCGGGTTGCGCTGGGAAGTCATCCCGCCGTTCTACGAGGTTACCGGCCGCATGTCCGAAGTCAGCCTGGCTGTGCAGAATCCGGAAGCCAAGCGGCCTGGCGCGCTGATCTTCGGGAACCGGTTTAACGACACCTACTGGAAGCAGATTCTGCCCAGGATCGGCCTGGTGTGGCGTCCCTCCGAGAAGATGGTGGTCCGCGCCGGCTACGCCATAACCAGCACGCCGCCCATCGCCAATAACTGGGGCTACGGCGGGTTCACCTACGGCTACAACGCCAGCGTGCCGACGTTTGCCGGCACCAGTTCGACGGGATTCGCCGATGATCCGAGCATCTATCTGCGCAATCCGTACCCGAGCCTGGCGCGCGCGCTTCCAAACACGGATCCGAATTCGGCTAACTATCAGGACGTAGCCACCACCGCCCGCGACGCCAACCGGCCCGGCTACACCCAGAACTACAATTTCACCATTCAATATCAACTCGCCAGCTCGACGGTGCTGGAAGTGGCCTATGTCGGCAACAAGGGGACTCGCGTGTGGGGCGGCACCCCTGGTTCGGGCTACACCGACTATAACGGCCTTCCAGCGAGCCTGCTGCGCATGGGCGACGTGTTGAACGAAACGGTGGCCGACAATCCAAAGTACACGCCGTTCCCGGCGTTCGACGACGGTCTTTCGGTGGCGCAGGCTCTTCGTCCCTACCCGCAGTACGGGCAGGTCAACGAGCAGTTCCCGTACAACTCGAACTCCACCTACAACTCGCTCCAGGTCACGGCGACCAAGCACCTGAGCAAGAATCTGGGGTTCCTGGCCGCGTACACGTTCTCGAAGGCGATCGGCTACATCGACGCCAACGGGCCGGGCGCGTATTACACCTCCGTGCAGGACTATTTCAACCGCAAACTGGACCGGTCGATCACCGAGTTCAGCACGCCCCACGAGTTCAAGCTGACCTGGGTCTATGAATCTCTCGTCGGCAAGGGGCGGCGCTGGGATCTTGGCTGGGCCAACGCGATTATCGGCGGGTGGCAATTCGCCGGCATCCACGGTTACACCTCGGGGCTTCCCATCCAGGTGACCTATTCGGGCTACAACATCCCGGTCGGCTTCGCCCCCGGCATTCGCCCGGACGTCCTGAGCGGCAAACAGACTCTGGGCGGGGCGCCATCGAAGACGGATTTCAGCAAGGGAGTGCCTTACCTGAATCCGGCGGCCTTTGCCCCGCAACCCTCAACAGGCGACGGAGTGCCGCTGCGGCCGGGCACGGCGCCACGGTTCCTGCCGCAGGTGCGAGGACCGCACCAAATGAGGGAAACGTTCCGGATGAGCAAACGATTTTACCTTGACGAAAAGAAGTTCCTCGGTATCGGCGCTACGGCCGACAATCCATTCAAGCGCACGTCTCGCGATTGGCTCGGTCTCGACATCGCCGATCCCGGATCGTTCGGCCAATTGGTGCAGCGTGGCGCCGGCCGCACCGTTCAACTCGAGGTACGTATCGAGTTCTAATCGCGCCCGCCGCTTCCGTCCCCGTCCGCGTCCCGGCCAGGCGTGGGCGGGGATTTTCTTTCCGGGGGCTTTTCCAAGCTAAACTTAGTCTCAGATGCGTCTCGCCAGTGCCCGATTCCGGCCACTACTCCCGATCGGCGTCGCGATGCTGGCCGGTTGCCAATCGAAACAGCCGGCCGCCGAACGCGCCTCCGCCGGGATTCCCCGCCTGCGTCCGCTGAATGTAGTGCTCGTGACGGTCGACACGCTTCGTCCCGACCACCTGCGCTGCTACGGATACCCGGATATCGAAACGCCCGCACTGGACGGTCTGGCCAGGCGTGGCGTGTTGTTTGAGAACGCCGTGGCGCAGACGCCGCTGACTCCGCCTTCGCATGCCAGCATCTTCACCGGCCAGAATCCGAACACGCACACCGTACGCAACACTGGCGGCTTTGTCCTCCCCTCCTCTTCACACCCGCTGGCACGCGTCCTCCAGGAGCAGGGCTGGGACACAGCGGCGTTTGTCGGCTCCGCGGTGATGAAGAAGTTGTTCGGCTTCAACAACGGGTTTGCGCTGTACGATGACGAGATGCCGCGGCCCGGCAACCGGAATGAATACCGCGAGGACCCCGAGCGCAAGGCCTCCGCGGTTGTCGGCCGCGCGATCGACTGGCTGGAGAAAAGGCCGGCCGGCAAGCCGTTCTTCCTGTGGGTGCACGTCTATGACCCGCACATTCCTTATCAGCCGCCGGCCGAGTTCGCGCGCAAGTACAAAGGCCGGCCCTACGACGGCGAAATCGCTTATGCCGATCGGCAGATCGGGCGTCTGTTCGAGGCGGTGGAGAAAAAGTCGCCGGCGGACAAGACCGTGACCGCCGTGCTTTCCGACCACGGCGAAGGCCTGGGCGAGCATGGTGAACACACCCACGGCGTTTTCCTGTATGACTCCACACTGCGGATCCCCTTCCTTATCGCCGGGCCCGGGATTCCCGCGGGCCTGCGGGTGAAGCAGCAGGCGCGCACTATCGATTTCCTGCCGACACTGCTCGAGGTGATGGGCGGGCGGGCGCCCGGCAGCGTGCAAGGAATCAGCCTGGTACCGTCCTTTTCCGGAGCGACGGCCGCGCCGGAGGTCTCCTACGCCGAAACGCTGTACCCGAAGATGAACATGAACTGGTCCGAGCTCAGGGCCCTGCGCACGAACCGGTGGAAGTACATCCGCGCCCCCCGCCCCGAGCTCTACGATCTGGCCTCCGACCCTGGCGAGACCCACAACGTCATCTCGCAAAACAGCTCCGAAGCGCGCCAGTTCGAGGCGCAACTGAAGAACATCGTTTCGCCAGGCGGGAACGGGACCGAGAAGGTCGGCACGGCCATGGTGGATGAGCGCGTCATGGATCAGCTCAAATCGCTGGGCTACGTGTCTAGCGCCGGCGGACGCTCGTATGAGTTGACCGGTACCGGCATGGATCCAAAAGACGCCGTGGAGATTCTGCGCCTGATCGACGAGGCGGAGAGCGGCGGAACCAGTCTGCCCGAGTCCAGGCGCATGGAGCTGTTGCGGCGGGCGCTGGCCAAGGACCCGCAGAATCCATCGCTGTACTATCAGCTCGGCGGCCGTCTGGAGAAGAACGGCCGTTATGACCAGGCAATGCAACTCTACCGGACCGCCTTGTCGAAAGGCATCGAGAGCGGACGCCTTCACTCGCGCCTGGCCGACCTGCTGCTGCGCCGCGGCGAGAAGGAGCCGGCGATCGCCGAATACGAGAAAGCCGCGCGGATCAACCCGGCGGATCTGGACAGCCAGAACAATCTCGCCATCGCCTATCTGGAAAAAGGCCGCCTCGCCGACGCCGAACGCACGTTCAAACTAATTCTCGCCAACGACGCCGGTTACGCGGCCGCGCAAAACGGCATGGGGCTGGTCTCGATTCAGAAGCGGGATTACCAGTCCGCCCGCGGCTCCTTCGAGCGGGCCGCCCAGCTTGATCCCGATCTGGTGGAGGTTCACATGAATCTCGGTCTTCTGTATGAAATGGCTGGAGACCGCGCGCGTGCGCGCGCCAGCCTCGAGACGTTTCTTGCCAAGGCGGCTCCGGCCCAATATGGCAGCATCATTCCCCGCGTGCGGGAGAAGCTCGCCTCCTTGCGGTAGACCGATGGTCTGGGCATTGTTGCTGACGATGGCGGCGAAGGCGAAGGAACCCGCCCAGCGAAAGTGAACCGGGTGCGAGCGGCGCCCGACCTTCACTCGCCTGCCTCCCATCGTTCGCATGCTAGCGGCGTCGCCTGCGGGTGGCCTGCACGGATTGCCACTCGTGATGCCGCTAATCAACTGCCTTTGATGCCGCTTGTCGATGAAAGAGCTTCACTCGCCGAGGTTTTGGATTAGCTGAAGGAGGGTCCCGTGTTGCTGGTGAAGAATCCAGAAGACCGAAAGGGTCTACTTGGTATCTTCGTGCTACGGTACACTATCTCCTCGAATGACGCGCTTCACCTTGCTGATCCTGCTGGCATCGATCGCCGCGGCCGACTTCGATGCCGGACGCATGGCCTACGATCGCGGGGACTACGCCGCCGCCCTGCGGGAGTGGCGCCCGCTGGCCGAAACCTCCGAGCCTCGCGCGCAGTGGGGGATGGGCCTCATCTATGTCCTGGGCAAAGGCGTGCCCCAGGATCATGCCGAAGCGTTGAAGTGGTTCCGGCTCAGCGCCGAACAAGGCTACGCGCCGGCCGCCTATGAGCTGGGCGTCATGTACGCACACGCCGAGGGAGTGCCGCAAGACTACGCACAGGCCATGAAATGGTACCGGATCGCGGCCAAGCAGGGACTTTCCGGGGCCCAGAACAACATCGGCGTCATGTATTACAACGGCCAGGGCGTCAGCCGGGACTTCCGGGAGGCGGCCAAATGGTATCGCCGGGCTGCTGGCAGGGGCTACGCTCACGCGCAACGGAATCTCGGCAAGATGTACGCCGCCGGCGAAGGGGTGAGCCGCGATCCCGTGCAGGCGTACACCTGGCTGACGCTGTCCATGGCGCGAGGGGAGAAGAGCGCGGCGGCGGAGCGCCAGGCTCTGGCCGGCGGCATGACGCCCGCCAACATCGCCAAGGCCGAGCAGCGGGCAGCGGCCTGGAAGCCATCCAGCCTTCCGGGTAGCGACCTGGACTCGCCGGAAGTCTTCTTCTTCGGGCTCGTGGCGATCGGCCTGCTGGCGCAGGGGATGGTGTATCGGCGGAGACAAACGGAAATCCCCTTTTTCCGCCGTTGCCTGCTGCTGTACCGCCCACCGGGTCCGGTCGCTTGGGTGCTCCACCTGCTGTTCTTCGCGATGCTGGGGTTGGTGGCGCTGTTCGCTATTGGCGCCGTGGTGGGTGGCCTGCCCGATCCTGTGGAAACTCTCCACGGCTCGCTAATGCTACTGGCGGTGATGTTGCTTGTAAACGCCTGGGCGGTCAGCCTCGGAAAAGGCCGATCGCGTGCATAGGGATTGCCTGGAGGACCTTGAACATGGCTGCGACGATGGCCGCCATCTCGGATTTTCTTGGTCAGAAACGGCTGGCCCTGATCGGCATCTCCCGGCAGCGCGCCGACTTCAGCCGCGCGCTTTACCAGGAGCTGCTCAAGCGCGGTTACGATGTGACGCCCGTCAACCCGAACGCGGCCGAGATCGATGGCGTGCGCTGTTTCGCCCACATCACCCAGGTGTGCCCGCCCGTGGATGGCGCACTCCTGCTGACTCCGCCCAGCCAAACGGAACAGGCAGTGAGGGAATGCGCCGCCGCCGGGATCAAACGAATCTGGATGCACCAGGGCGTGGGCCAGGGATCGGTGAGTCAGAAGGCTTTAGACTTCTGCCGCTCGAACGGGATGCAGGTGGTGGCCGGCGAATGCCCATTCATGTTCCTGACCGGCAGCGGATGGCTGCACCGCTTGCATGGGTTTTTCCGGCGCGTGAGCGGCCGGTATACCGTTTGAAGCCGCCCCTGACGATATTAATACCGGTCCATGCCGGAAGGCCTCTGGGCATGAGCGGAAACCCAATCGGCTCCTGCCTACGTCTTAATGGATAGGGGAGGAGCGATGGATTGGCCGTCTGGCGTGTGGGTGGCCAAGTGGGGGGAATTTGCGTTCCCCGGAACCCGAAACCAGTCTAAACGACACTGGCCGTGGAAAATGCTGGGGGGCTGCCTCGGCATTGTCTTGCTAGCCCTAGAGTTGCGGACCTCTCAGGTGCAGTCCAGGGTGCTGGCCGCCACTAGTCGGCGTGCGGCTTACATGCTGGGGCCCGGGGCCGGTCCCGCCATCCGCTACCCGAAAGCTGCCCCGTACGACTCCCGGCTCGGCTACGCCCACCTGTCCAGCTTTCTGGAAAGACTGCAAGCCGCCGGCTTCCGACCGGAGGCCCAAGCTCGCCTCTCCAAGATGGCGGCCAGGTTGATCGCACTGGGGTTATCGCCTCCCTACCGGGAAAAGAGCCAAACCGGACTGGCGGTGCTCGACCGCGCCGAGGAGCCCCTGTTTGTCGCGCGCTATCCGGGACGGACCTACCCGGACCTCCAGTCGATCCCGCCGTTGGTGGTGGCGAGCCTGTTGTTCATCGAGAATCGGGAAGTTCTCGATAGCAGCCATGATTACCGGAATCCCGCCGTGGAATGGGACCGGCTGGCTAAGGCGATCCTGGACGTCTCGGTCCACCAGGTCTACCGCGGCCACCCCATCAGCGGGGGCAGCACGTTGGCGACGCAACTGGAGAAGCTCCGCCACTCTCCGGGCGGGCGGACCGCCTCTGCCGGCGAGAAGTTCCGCCAAATGGCAACCGCCTCTCTGCGCGCCTACCAGGACGGGCCCCGAACCCTGGAGGCCCGGCGGCGCATCGTGTGCGATTATCTGAACTCGCTGCCGCTGGCCTCGCTTCCCGGCTACGGCGAAGTCTCGGGCCTGGGCGACGGCCTGTGGGCCTGGTACGGGGCGGACTTCGACCGGGTCAACCATCTGCTGCGGTCCCCGGAGGCGGGCCAGGAACAGGCGCTCGCCTATCGTCAGGTGTTGAGCCTGTTGCTGGCCTTGACGAAGCCCACGGTCTTTCTCCTCCACGATCGGGCCGCGCTCGACGCCCGAATCGACGGATACCTGCGCCTGCTGGCCGAGTCCAGGATCATCACGGCCGAGTTTCGGGACCTGGTTCTCGAAAGCCGTGTCCAGCCGCGCGACCGGGCTCCGGATCGCGAGACCGTTTCCTTTGCGGAGCGCAAGGGCGCCGATTCAATCCGGGCGGCGCTGCTCCCGCTGCTCGGCATCGACAGCACCTACGATCTGGACCGGCTGGATCTGACGGTCAGAACCACGCTGGACGCGGAGACCCAGAAGCGCGTCACCGAGGCCCTGCGGAATCTGTCGGATCCGGAGTACTCCCAGGCGGCGGGCATCACCGGATACCGCTTGTTGGGCGGGCGCGACCCGCAACCGGTTATCTACAGCTTCACGCTCTACGAGCGCGGCCCGGGCGTCAACTGGCTGCGCGTCGAGGCCGATACCTACGATCAGCCGCTCAACATCAACGCCGGCACCAAGCTGGAGCTCGGCTCCACAGCCAAACTCCGCACCCTCATCAGCTATCTGGAGTTGGTGGCCGAGCTGCATCAACGGTACTCGAAAGAGCCGCCCGACCGGCTCCGAGCGCTGCTGGGGAGCCGTCTCGACCGGCTCACTTCGTGGGCCCTGGGCTATCTGCTCCAGGCGCCGGACCGCGCTCTCGCCGGAATGCTGGAGGCGGCCATGAACCGGTCCTATTCGGCGGACCCGGGCGAGTTCTTTTTCACGGGCGGGGGATTGCACGAGTTCGCGAATTTCGACCGGAAGGATAACGGCGCGGTGCTGACGGTGCGGGAGGCCTTCCAGCGCTCCGTGAACCTGGTGTTCATCCGGCTGATGCGCGACATCGCGCAGTATCACACTCATCAATTGCCGGGCTTCACGCCCGTTATCCTGACCGATCCGAATCATCCCGCTCGAAAGCAGTATCTGAGTCGCTTTGCCGATCGGGAAGGGCGCGAGTTTCTGGCCGGCTTCTACAAGAAATACCAAGGGCAGACTCCGGAGCAGATTCGGGAGACGCTGCTCGCGGGTCGCAAGCTGACGCCGCGACGCGTGGCGGCCCTCTCCGAGCCGGAGCGCTGGAGCTTGAACGACCGCGGTTACCTGGCGCGAGTCCATCCGCTGGAGCTGTGGCTGGTCGAGTACCTGGGCCGGCATCCGGAGGCGACGCTGGAGGAGGTCTACAGGGCCAGCGCCGCGGAACGGCAGGAGGTCTACCAGTGGCTCTTCCGCAACCGGAACAAGCATGGCCAGGACGTCCGCATCCAGACCATGCTGGAGGTTGACGCCTTTGAACGGATTCACCGGTCGTGGAAGCGAGCCGGTTTTCCGTTTCCGTCGCTGGTTCCCTCCTACGCCACCGCCATTGGCAGCTCCGGCGACAAACCGGCGGCGCTGGCGGAGCTGATGGGGATTCTCCTCAATGACGGGGTGCGGAATCCCAGCCAGCGGATTCGCCAGATTCACTTCGCGGAAGGCACGCCCTTCGAGACCATCCTGAGCCGCCAGCCCGGCGCGGGCGAACGAGTGATGGACCCGGCGATTGCCCGCAAGGTGCGGCAGGAGCTGATCGGAGTGGTCGACAAGGGAACCGCGCGGCGCGCCTCCGGAACGATCCGGCTGGGCGATGGGCGCACGGTCGCGATCGGCGGCAAGACCGGCACCGGTGACAACCGCGTGGAAAGCTCGGTGCAATCGCGCGTGATCAACCGCACGGCCACCTTCGTGTTCTTCATCGGGGACCGCTTCTTCGGCACGGTCACTGCCTATGTTCCGGGCCAGCAGGCGGAGGATTACAAGTTCACCAGCGCGCTGGCCGTTCAGGTCTTCCGGCATCTGCTGCCGTCGCTCCTGCCTCTGGTGGGATAGCCTCAGGCGGCGTGGAGGCGGCGGGCGGCGTCGACTCGGGCGCCGCGCCAGGCCGGGATCGCCGCGGCGAAGACGGCGATGATCGCGACAGCCAGCGCGGCGGCGATGAGGGCTGCGGGATTGCGCGGCGGGATGCCGAAGACCAGATCCTCCAGGACCCGCGCGCCCGCCCAGCCGCCCACCAGGCCAAACCCGATTCCGGCGACCGCCAGGCGAAGCGCGTGGAAACCGATCCAGCGCACGATCCTGGAGGGCGGAGCGCCGAGGGCCAGGCGGATGGCGATTTCGGATTCGCGAATACCCACCCAGTAACTGAGCAGGCCGTAAATGCCGATGGCGGCGAGCACACAGGCGAGCCCGGCGAATAGCGTGAGCAACAGCGTGCTGAAGCGGCGGCGCGCCAGGCCCGCGCCGAGCGTCCGCTCGATCGGGGCGAGCCGCTGGACCGGCAGGCTGCCATCCAGCTCCGAAACGCGGCGGCGGACCGAGGCCATCAGCGCTTCGCTTCCGCCCGAGGTCCGGATCATGAGGGTCATGCCGGGATCGCGCTGTTGCGCGAAAGGCTGGTAGATTTCCGGCATCGGCCGCGAATCGAGCCCGAATTGCTTCACGTCTCCGGCCACGCCGACGACCTCCAGTAACGGCCCGTCCAGGTACGGCCCGCCGACTTTGATCTGGCGCCCGACGGGGGATTCGTTCGGCCACCCGGCGCGCGCGAGGGTCTCGTTGACGATCGCGACTCGTGGGCCCTGCGCGCGGTCGGTTTCGTTGAACTCGCGCCCCTGGCGGATGGGAATCCGCATCATCCGGAAATAGCCCGCCTCGGCGCGGTTGAACAGCGAGATCGGAACCTCGTTTCGCGCCGGAAGGGGATGGCCGGGGATCGAATAGAACCAGTCGCCGCAGTCGCCCCCTCCGGGCGGGCAGTGAACGACGCTGGCGCTGTCGACTCCGGGAAGCGCGCGCAGGCTCCCGAGCAGGCGGGCATAGAAGTCGCCAACGGCTTCGGGACCCTTGTAGGCCGGCGAGGGCAATTGCAGCGCGAAGGAAAGGACGCGCTGCGAGTCGAAGCCGGGGCTGGAGGTTTGAGCGGCGAGCAGGCTGCGCAACAGGAGTCCGGCGCCGAAGGCCAGCACGAAGGTGAGGGCCACTTCCGCAACCACCAGCACGTTGCGAAGGGATTGGCGGTGTCTGCCGCCCGAGGTGCGCGCACCCTTCTTGAGCGCCGTGGTGAGGTCCAGCTTGCCGGCGCTGACAACCGGCGCGAGACCGGCCATGAGTCCCGAGGCGAGCGTGATGGCGCCGGCGAAAAGCAGGACCGGGAGGTCGAGCGAGGTTTCGGCCAGGCGCGGGATGTCGCCGGGCGCCAGCGCGATCAGCGCCCGCAAGGCGCCCTGCGCAAAGAGCAGGCCGGCCAGCCCGCCAAGCGCCGCCAGGACCACGTTTTCCGTCAGCAACTGGCGCACCAGTCGCAAGGCGCCGGCGCCGATGGCTTTGCGCACGGCCAACTCGCTGGCTCGCGCGGTATTGCGAGCCAGCAGGAGACTGGCGACATTGGCGCAGGCGATCAGCAGGATCAGGGCGGCCGCGCCCATCAGGACGAGCAGCGCCCCGCGCACGTCTCCGGTGTTGTACTCGCCCAGAAAGCGGCCATAGCTGCGGTGCTCATTCTCCGGTCCTGGATCGACCTCAGCCAGGTGGCGCAGGATTGCGTCCAGATCGGCGCACGCCGAGGCCAGGGTGACGCCGGTCCTCAACCGTCCCACGACGCGGATCGATCCATGCCGGGTGCGGTCGACCACGTGGCCGGCTGCCCGGCCGAGAGGCAGGTAGTAGTCCACCCGCCAGGTCTCCCAGACAGGCGCGGCGACACCGATCACCTCGTAGGGCTTACCGTCGAGTGTCAGCGCCGTTCCGACGACGCGCGGGTCGCCGCCCAGGGGGCCGGACCAGAAGCGGTGGTTCAGCACGATGGCGGGGGCGGCGCCGGGGCGGTCGTCCGCCGGGCCGAAGAGCCGGCCCAGCAGCGGGCGCATTCCGAGCAGCCCGAAGTAGGGAGCGGTGACGGTCAAACCGCGCGTCACCAGCGGCTCGGAGCGGCCGGTCAGCGTGAACCCGGCGAACTGGAATGCGGCCATGTCCTCGAAGGTGTGGTTGCGGTCGCGCCAATGTTGGAAGTTGACCCAGGTGACGCTGATGCCGGGCGCGTTGGCGGTCGCCTCCCCGAACCACACCAGGCGCTCGGAATCGGGATACGGCAGAGGCTTCAGCAATACCGCGTGCACTACGCTGAAGATGGCGGTGTTGACGCCGACGCCGAGAGCCAGGGTCAGGACGACCACCAGCGAGAAGCCGGGCGAGCGGCGCATCGCGCGCAGACCGTAGCGGATGTCCTGGAGCAGGCTCTCAAGCGCGGGAAAGCCCCTGGCGTTGCGGGCGTGCTCGGCGATCAGCGCGCGGTTGCCGAAGCGGAGGCGCGCTTCCTTTGGAGCCATACCGCGATCGATGCCGTCGTCGATCTCCATGTCGAGGTGGACCTGGATTTCCTTGGCGAGGTCGTCGTCGGCGATCTCCCGGCGGCTGGTGATCGAGGCGCGGAACCGGCTCCACCATTCGCGCATGGGATTAGGGTATGACCAGTGGACTGTCTACGGTAGACATACAACGGATACATCATCGGACGGCGGCGGCGGATTGTCAAGGCCGCCGGACGGCTGAGCCTTTGACTCCACGGATGGCTGGTGGGGATACTGGTGTGGGAGTACAATGCCGACCGCCGAGCAGCTTGAGCGCTTGTTGAGCGACTTGGAGTCCGACCAGGTCGAGCGCAAGGAGTCTCTGGATAAAGAGAAGATCCGGCAAGCCATCTGCGCCTTCGCCAACGATTTGCCCGGACACGGTTCGGAAGGCTTCGTGTTTGTGGGAGTGACGGACAGCGGGGACCCGGCCGGTCTGCCCATTACGGAAAGGCTCCTCATCACCTTGGCGGACATGCGGTCGGATGGGAACATTCTGCCGATACCCAGCCTCACCGTGCAGAAGGCGACGGTGAAAGGCGTCGACATTGCGGTCGTTCAGGTCCACCCGTCCGATACGCCCCCGGTTCGCTTCAAGGGCCAAGTGTGGATCCGAGTGGGTCCGAGGCGCGCCATCGCGACCATTGAAGAGGAACGAAGGTTGTCGGAGCGGCGAATCGCCGGTACCCGGACATTTGACTTCCGGCCGTGCCCAGGCGCCACCATCGACGATCTGGTCGCGGAACCCTTCCGGGGCGAGTACTTGCCAAGGATCGTGGCCGCGGACGTGATCGCCGAAAATCGCAGGTCTCTGGAGGAGCAGCTGGCGTCGTTGCGTTTCTACGACATCCGTGGCGGCAGCCCCACCCACGCGGGACTGCTGGTGTTCGGCAGAGATCCATTGCCGTTCGTGCCAGGCGCCTACATCCAGTTCGTTCGTTTCGATGGAACCACACTGGCCGATCCGGTGCAGGATTCGAAAGAGATAGCTGGGAACCTGGCGACGCAGCTCTCCCGGCTTGATGATCTGCTGCCTCTCCAGATTCACTCCGCGCGGGTTGCGTCATCAGGTCTTCGGCACAAAGAAGAACCGGACTATCCCCTGGTTGCCATGCGGGAACTGGTGCTGAACGCCGTGATGCACCGCACGTACGAAGGAGCCAATTCTCCGGTACGAATCAACTGGTTCACCGACCGGGTTGAGATCCTGAATCCGGGCGGCCTATACGGCCAAGTGACGGCGGACACATATGAACGCATCTGCGATTATCGAAACCCGGTGATTGCCGAAGCCATGAAGGTTCTGGGGTACGTCGACCGGTTCGGGACTGGAATTGCTCGGGCAAAGGCGGCCCTCCAGAGGAATGGAAACCCACCGGTAGAGTTCGTTTTCGAACCGGCCTACGTGCTGGCCACTGTCAGGAGGCGGCCGTGAACACCATAGCCTTCTTCAATAACAAGGGAGGGGTCGGCAAGACCACGCTGGTCTACCACGTGGCGCACATGCTGTCCCGGCGTGGGTATCCCACGGTGGCCGTCGACCTCGATCCGCAGGCCAACTTGACCTCGGTATTCCTGGATGAGCGGCAGTTGGAGCAGCTCTGGGACACCGACTTGAAGGCGGATGACCCCACGACGATTCTGACCTTCGTCAAGCCAATTCTCGAGGGTCTCGGCGACATCCAGGAGCCCGAGTTGCTGCCGGTCGGCGACGACCTATGGCTGCTGGCCGGGGACCTCGGGTTGTCTCGATTTGAAGAGAAACTCTCCGATAGCTGGCCCAGGGGCTACAGCAACGACCCAGCCGCGCTGCGGACGACGTCCGCGTTTCATCGCATCATTCAGCGAGCGGGACAGAACGCCGGCGCTACGGTTGCATTGATCGATGTAGGTCCGAACCTTGGCGCCATCAACCGCGCGGCGCTGCTGGCGGCCGACTTCCTGGTGATTCCACTGGCCGCCGATCTCTTCTCCTTGCAAGGGCTGAGGAACCTGGGCCCGACGGTGCGGGAATGGCGCAAGCAGTGGC
>JACOSH010000417.1 GCA_016178945.1 Acidobacteriota bacterium | reverse complement strand
GAGATCTCTTCCTGGAGCGTGAGAATGCCGGCCAGCTTGCGATTGTACTGCTGGCCCCAGACGTGGCTGTTGTCGCGCGAGTCGACCAGCTCGATGGTGATGGCGAGGTCGTCGCCCCGCTGGGCGAGGCGGCCGGTGAGGACTTTCTCCGCGCCCAGGTCCCGCCGGACGGCCAGCGGGTCGGGCGGCTTCCCCTTATAGCGGCCCACGGCGGCGAGAGACATCACCCGCAGCCGCGGCAATTGGGAGAGACTCTGGATCAGACTGGCGGTGATGCGGTCGTTCAAGTAGTCGACCGCCGGGTCGCCGGCGAAGGGAAGCACCGCCAGGGATTCGGCGGGCTTCTCGCGAAGGAGGAAAAACCCGGCGGCCCCGGCCGCGGCCAGGGCGAGCGCCGCGGCGGCCCAAGGCCAGCGCTTCTGGGGCCGCGGGGCGGGAGCGGGGGCGATCCCCGGCTGCGAATCGCGCTGCAGATTGCGCAGATCCACCAGTAGATCCCGGGCGGACTGGTAGCGCCGCTCCCGGTCCTTCTCCAGGCATTTGCGGACGATGCGGTCGAGGTCCGCCGGCGCCTCGTAGTTGAAGCGGCCGATGGCTTCGAGCGGGGCCGTGGTGATGCGGTGTATGGTCTCGGTGACGGTGCCGCCTGAGAAGGGAAGCCGGCCGGTGAGCATCTCGTACAACACGACGCCGAACGAGAAGATGTCCGTGCGGTGGTCGACGTCGCGGCCCAGCGCCTGCTCTGGGCTCATATAGTGGACCGTTCCCATGAGCAGGCCGGGGAGGGTGTTGGTCTCGGTGGCGCCTTCCGCTTCGGGCGTGCGCACCATCTTGGCCAGGCCGAAGTCCAGCACCTTTACGCGGTCGTGGCCGGCCAGCATGATGTTGGCGGGCTTGAGGTCGCGATGGACCACGCCCTGGGTGTGAGCGGCGTCGAGCGCGTCGGCGACTTGCACCGCGACGCCGATGATCTCGGCGCAGTTCCAACTGCGAGCGGCAAGCGTCTGGCCCGCGACATACTCCATGGCGATGAAACGCAGACCGGCGGCCTCTCCGATCTCGTAGATGGTGGCGACGTTGGGGTGGTTGATCGCCGATGCGGCCTTGGCCTCCTGCGTGAAGCGGCGGAGACGCTCGGCGTCCTGCGCCAGCTCGGCCGGCAGGACTTTGAGCGCGACGGTTCGCTCCAACGCGTTGTCATGGGCCAGGTAGACCTCACCCATGCCGCCGGCGCCCAGACGGCGCTCGATCCGGTAATGGGAGAGCATCTGCCCCGGGGCCAGCGCTTCCGCCATCTGGATATTGTATACCGGGCAACGGCTGCGAACGGGGTTTACAGAACGTCGGCGAAGCCGCGCTTCATGTGGCGGAAGAACAGTCCGCCCGCGACGAAAGTCGCCACCGCGAACGCGGCCACCGTGAAGAAATCGCCCCAGCTTGGCCCCTGGCTGCCGCCCAGGAGCATCAGCCGGTAGGCGCGCACTACGTAGGCCAGCGGATTTCCCGCCACCAGAAAGTGCAGCCACGGCGGAATCTTGTCCTCGGTAATGAAAATCGGCGTCAGCCAGAACCAAAAGGTGAGCAGCACGCTCAGGACCTGCGCGGTGTCGCGCAGGTACACCTGCAGGCTGGCGGTGATCCATCCGATCCCTACCGCCAGCAGCCCCAGCAGCAGAGCGTACGCCGGCAATAGCGCCAGCAAGGGGCTGATCTGGTTCTCCCAAATCGCAATCGCCGCCACGGCCAGCGCCAGCGCCATGCCATGCGAGATCAGCGACGACAGGAAGATCGACACCGGCACCACCTCGGCCGGGAACACCGTCTTGGTGATCAGGTTGGCGTGTTCCAGCAGCGAGTTCGCCGAGCGCTGCACGGTTTCGCTGAACAGCAGCCAAGGCAGCATGCCGGCGAACAGGAACAGCGTGTAGTTCGAGGTCGCCTCCCCGGCCGGCAGTTCCACTCGAAGGCAGATCTGAAACACAAAGGTCCAGCTCACCAGCAGCACCAGGGGATGAACCACGCCCCACACCCAGCCGGCCGCCGAGCCTACATAGCGCTGCTCGAAGTCGCGGCGCACCAGTTGAAAGAGCAGGCTCCGCCGCTCGATCAGGTTCTTGGCGAAGTGTCGACCGGGAATGCGAGCCAAACCATCAGCCTAGCACGAGAGGTCAGGCCGTTAGGTTCAGGATTCCGCGAACGGCGTCCGCGAGGATGTCTCGATCCAGATGGGTCAGCACAAGCAAGGATTCCTCGGCCGATTCCACCAGATCTCCCTCGGCGGCGAGTTCTTCCCGCAGCTCGTCGCCGGTCAGATCCTGGCTGAGCGCGCGCGACCCGGGAGGCCCGGTGAAGAGCATGCGCGGAACCGGGGCTGGGCTGTCGCCAAAGGCGATCCGTTCCAATTGGAACAGATGGCCCGACCAGATCAGGGGCATCCAATGCTCGTAAGGGTGCTGCAGGGAAACTAGGCCCTTGCGTTCCTCGACAATCCCCGCCTCGCAAAGACCAGACAGGACCTCACCGGCCGCCGAGGCGCTCACGCCTCCCTGTTCCAGTGCGGCGACGGCTTTGGTGCGGCTCACGGGACGGCCGGCGCTCTGGTCCGGAGAGCCGGACCAAACCAATGAGCACACCTTCACCTGGCTCGGCCACATGCGGATTTCCTCCAGATCCGGCGACGGAGGAGCGCCTTCGAGCTTCCTGGTCAAAGCAGCGGCCAGCGACTCCACGGGCATGGCGGCCCCCACGTGGAGCGAGTCATGGCCGGAAAACGCCAGCGCGGCGCGGCCCTTGCCCAGGAACAGTTGCAGCAGGACCGCCGGCTGGGGCGGCGCGGCGATCGAGATCCGCAGCACGGCTTCCGGCGCGGCCACAATCTCGATGGCATTGCGGAAGATCGACCCGCTGGGGTCCTGCCCGGCTGGGCGTCCCGTGACGCCAAAACGAATCCCACGCGAATGCAAGTCCCTCCCCGCTGCCGCCTGCTCTTCGGCCGCGGTCTGGCGTGCGGCGCCTAACAAAAAGGCCAGGGGAGACGCCGGTGTCAGGGGAAGGTGGCCGCCTTCGGCCAGCCATTCCAGAGCGGCGATGGACAGGCGGATCGGTTCCGCCTCGAGGGAATCGGCGATGCGCATGGGGCTCACGTGGCAAACAACGATTTCAATCCGCCCCAGGCGTCCTGCGCGGCGGTCCCGGCGCCGGACAACGCGCGGGCAAACTCGCTGACGGACTTCTTGACTTCCAGGGCATCTCCCTTGACGTGTTCGAAGGCTGCCTTGGCTTCAAAAACCGGAATCGCCATCGCCCGGAAGACCTCGCCATACGGAGTTCCGGAGGCGCCGAACGGAATCTTCTGGAGATCGGCGATCAACGCGCGGTCCGCGGCTTCGATCATTCGGGTCCTCGCCGCGGGGTCCGGATTCTGGCGGGCCAGCACATAGGCCTGGTCGTGCCTTTGATACACCTCGTCCTGCCGGTTGATCGGCTTCTTGTCCCCTCCGTGCGTGCCGCTGACAAACGTATCGGCGCCGCCGGTCCAGCCCGGCCCGCCGAAGTTGCCGTACCGCGGCACCAATGCATTCACGCTGCCCTTGCTGACATTGTCGACCATGTTCAGAAACGCCTGAAACGCAGAGGTCGGGGTATCGTGCGGCGTCGCCAGGATGGAATCGGCGATGTTTTTCAGAGTCTTGTTCGGGGAGGCCAGGGGAGCCGCCGCACCCTGGCCGTGGCGCAGCGCAGATTGCAGAAGCCGCGCTCTTTGCGCTGAACCGGCCGGATACTGTTGCGCCCGCTGAACCAGTCTCTCGGCCCCGACAAACGCCTGACCAGCCGCTCTCTCCGGCTCTTTGGCGGCCGCCTTGCCCGCGGTCGCCGCCGCCCGCCCGGCCTTGGCCAAGGACGCGGTGGCCTTTTGCAGGAGGCCCTGGCTTCGGCTCTTGCCTCGTGCCTTATGCGCTTGGGGTGGAGCGGGTCCTGGGCTGCTGGGGATGATCGGTCCTCGCGAACCTATTCGGGTCATGAAAACGCTCCTCTCGGCCGGGACACCACAGGCTACCCGAGTTATCGCTCCTTATACCATATTGTTTCCAGGCTTTTCCAGTGAGATCTTTCGGACAGCGCGGAGCGTAGGCGGCTACGAACAGGTTGAATCCAAGAGACGTCTTGTTGTATAGCTAATAGGTAGTCTCG
>JACOSH010000416.1 GCA_016178945.1 Acidobacteriota bacterium | reverse complement strand
CCGGCCTGACCCGTTCCCAAATCGCCTTGGCTTGCGTGGTCTTCCTGCTGGTTCTTCTCGTCGTGATCGTCTCGCGGTAGGTCCCTACAGCTTGTCCAGCCCCTCGGTCAATTCCACATACGTGCCCCACGGGTCCGTCAGAAACGCTATGGCAATCCCCAGCGAAGGGATCTTCCGGTAGGGCACATCGAACTTGATCCCCATGCCTTCCAGCTTCTGGCAGTAGGCCTCCAGGTCCTTGATCTCGAAACCGATGTGGTCCAGCGACCGTCCCTTGGTCCCCGCGTTTGGCGTATCGGCCTTGGAGAACGTCAGGTTGACACCCGGCACATCGGCGGCTTCGAAGTTCCCCCGCTTTCCGGGCGCAGCGGCGAACTTCTCCACGTACCACTTCTTGGTGTCGTCCAGCGACGGGGTATAGAAGTGAATGTGGTGATGGGCGATGGGGACCGTCATTCCCGGCTCTTCGCTGATCTCGATCTTCACCTGGTCTGGCGCCATGACAAAGGCCTGGTTGGTCTTGACGCCGGGATTGAACCAGTAGTCGCCCTTGGCTTGCGCCACTTCGCTGGCCGTGACGATGTTGGCTCCGGCCGCCTTCAGCTTGGCGACGAACTCTTTCACGTTAGGAACCTTGAATCCCAGGTGATTGATGACCGACCCCTTGGTTCCCGCCGGCGGATCCTGCTTGCGCAGCATCACCAGGACTCCCGGGAACTTCATCACGTCGAAGTTGCCCAGCTTCACCGGCGTGGCGCCCATCCAGTCCACCCAGAACTTCTTGTGTGCGTCCAGGTCCTTGACGTTCAAGTGCAGATGTCCCATCGCCACACCCGCGTGGTTGGGCGGAGGCAATTGCGCCAGGGAGGCGCCGGCGGCCAGCAGAGAGGCGATGGCGAGATCGGAAAGTTTCATCACCCCGATAGCGTATCATGCTCTTTGGTGGAACTCCTGGCCCTGGCCGACGATCTCACCGGCGCCCTGGAAGTGGGGGCGCTGTGGGCCGCGCGCGTCACCACCGAGCTTCGCCTGGATCCGGACGTTCCTGCGCTGGTGATCGACACCGAGACGCGCCACCTGCCCGCGGTGGAAGCCGCTCTCCGGGTCAACGAGCTGGCGCGCGAGGCCCGACAGGCCGGCGTCGCGCGGCTCTTCAAGAAAACCGACTCGACGCTGCGCGGCAACATCGGCGCGGAGCTGGAGGCTATTCTCTCGGCCTGGCCCGGACTGCCGCTCATCTATGCCCCGGCCTATCCGGTGATGGGCCGCACGGTGAGGAGCGGCGTGCTGTACGTGAACGGAGTCCCGGTCAGCGAGACCAGCTTCTCCGCCGATGCCTTGAATCCGGTTTCGGGCAGCTTCATTCCCGGGGTGCTGACCCCGCAGTGTGGGCGGCCCGTGCTGTCGATCACTCCCGCCGCGCTGCGGAACGCGGCGCCCGGCTCGATCCATGTGTGCGATGGCGAAACCGAAGACGATCTGGAGGCCGTCGCGCGAGGCGGGTTTGTCCTAAACGCGGGACCCTCCGGGTTGGCGCAACACCTGTTCTCCCGTCCACCCGCACCTCTGCCGAGGGTCCCCTGCGCGGCCATCCTCAACGGCAGCCGTCATCCCGTTTCGATCGAGCAGGCCCGGTTGGCCCAGGGCTGCGGCTGGCCGGTGCTCGGCCGGGATGGCGGCCCGGACGCGCAGGGCTTCCCGGCCTTGGTCGTTTTTGGCGGCGATACCGCCTTCGCTTTCCTCGACCGGCTGGGTGTCCGGTCGCTGTGGCCGTTGGGCGAGGTGTTGCCGGGCGTGCCGATCTCCCGCTTTGAGCACGACGGCCGCCGGCGGTACCTGATCACCAAGGCCGGGGGCTTCGGCCCGCCCGACGTCGTCGGGCGGATTCGACAGCGACTGACATGACCCCCATCTTTGGCCTCACGCAAGGCGATTCCAGCGGCATCGGTCCGGAAGTTCTCCTGCACGCTTTTCAGAAGGGAGAGATCCGCCATCCCGTGGTGGTCTACGGGGACCTGGAGATCCTAGCCGCCTACAACGACCGGCTCGGCTACGGCGTCCCGCTGCGTCGAGTCACCGCGCCGGACCAATACCGCGAAGGCCCGCTGAACGTCATCGACGCGGGCCTGCTACACCGTGAGGACCTGGCCATCGGTACCCTGAGCGCCAAGTCGGGCCGCGCCGCGCGCGAGTATGTCGTGGCGGCCACGCGAGCCGCGCTGGCCGGCGAAATCGCGGCCATGGTGACTCTACCGATGAACAAAGAAGCCACCCAGCTCACCGACCCGCACTTCGTGGGCCACACCGAGCTGATCGGCGCCTTGTGCGGCGCGAGCGATGTCACCATCCTGCTGGCCTCCGACCAGCTCATCGTGAGCCACGTCTCGACGCACTGTTCCCTGGCCGAAGCCATTGCCCGCGCCAAGCGAGACCGCATCCAGACCATCATCCGGCTGACCTGCGACGCCGTCGCCCGGCTGCGTCCCAACCCGCGCGTCGCCGTCGCCGGTCTCAATCCCCACGCCGGCGAGAACGGCCTGTTCGGCGACGAAGAGATCCGCGAGATCCGCCCCGCGGTGGAATGGGCGCGCGCCCAAGGCTTGCCCGTGGAAGGCCCGCTGCCGCCGGACACCCTGTTCTATCTGGCGGTGCGCAAGAGGAAGTACGACGCCATCGTCTGCATGTACCACGACCAGGGCCACGTCCCCCTCAAGCTGCTGGACTTCGAAGGCGGCGTCAACGTCGCCCTGGGCCTGCCGATCATCCGGACCTCGGTTGACCACGGCACCGCTTTCGACATCGCCGGCCAGGGCGTGGCCTCGACAGTCAGCCTGGTCAAGGCGCTGGAGATGGCGGTGGATCTGGCGCGAGGGGCCTAGAAGCTGTAACGCACGGTCAGCGTTCCGTGGGAGTTGCGCGAGTAGCCGCCCAGAAAATCGGCGGCCGCCCCGTGAATCCAGGCGTATCCCACGGTGGCGCGGACGTGCTGGCCGAAGGCTTGTGAGTACTCGAAACGCAGCCAGACGCCCTCGCCGTTCTGGCGAGCCGCCGCGTCGAAGGCGACACTGCGATTGGGGTCGATGGTGTAGCCCGCGCGGCCCAGAAAGGCCCGGGTGAGGCCGCGGTCGGGCGCGAATTCGAGCGGCGAGCGGCGCCGGGTCACCCGCTCGCCCGCGTAGCCGCCCACAAAGACCCATTCCTTCACCAGCCGCTCCGCCTGCACAACATAGAGGACGTACTCGTCGGCGCGGGAGTCGCCCGAGAAGTACGCGGCCTCGGCCTTGACGGTGAACCAGGGCAGGGGCGCGGCAAGGTCGCCGCCATACATCCGCATCTTGGGATAGAATCGGCGCACTTCGGCGCGGGTGAGCGACACCAGCTTCCCGTCGATCAGCGGCAGGTGGTTGAAGCCTTCATAGAAACAAAGCGATCCTTCCAGGCGTGAGCCAGTCCGGCTCCAACGCGCGCCGAACTGCGGACCGCCGGGGTAGAGCGCTCCGCCATCGCCGAGCTCGAAGCCTCGCGGCAGGTCCTCGGGCAGCGGCGCCCAGCGCTGCCCGAGCAGGGGCGTCCGGCTGGGCGTGAAGCGCGGCACGTAGACCGCATCCCAGGAGTCCTGCCCGGAATCCACGGTGATGCGCACGGCGGTCACCGCCAGGAAATCGTTGTCCAGCACGGCCAGATAATCGCGTGGCGCGAACCGGTCGGTGGGATTCAGGATGTCGGTCCGTCCCCAGCGGATGAACTGCTTGCCCAGGTTGGCGGTCACCGGCCCGCGATGCCAGGTGGCCTGCAGCCGCCGCACGGAGAGCGCGGGACGCTGCCGCTCGCGATCCTGCCAGGACACCGTCCATCGCCTTTCGGTTTGCTGGTGCGTATCGGACCGCGCGTCGAACGCGCCATAGAACTGTAGCGACGGGCCGGCCTTGTAGGACGCTTCGTAGCGGAACAGCGCTTCGCCGACAGCCTGCGCGGAGTCGCCGGCGACCGTGCGCGGATAAAACGCGCCGCGTGTTTCCAGGAATCCGCGCTGAGTGAAGTCCTGCGCCGGCGACAGTCCGGCGGCCAGCAGCAGGGAGATGGCCCGGTTAATCACCCTTCTTGGGGCGAGGCGACGCGTCGCCCTCGGTCATCCCCATGGCCCACTTCATCCCCTCGATCCACATCTTCTGGATGTCGCGCCGGTCCCAGACTTCCTCGCGGTGGCCGAGCGACGAGTAGAACACGCGTCCCTTGCCGTAGCGACGCGCCCAGGTGACGGCGAAATCCTTGTCGGTGCGGTGAACGTCCTTCTTGGTGAGATCCACCGAGTCCGGATCGATCGTCATCAGCACCCGCACGCGGTCGCGCGAGTAGTTCTTGAACTGGTAGATCTCGTCGGTGATCGGAAACGACGCGGGGAAGTGCCGCGTGGCCGGAAAATCCCGGTCCTCGACGCGAACCTGCACCAACTGGTGCCAGGGGTGCAGATCGAAGTACGCGCCGATCAGCTCGCCGTACTCCGGCCACTGATAGAAAGTGTCGGTGGCGCAGTGCGTGCCCAGGAATCCCTTGCCTTCTTCCTTGATGAACGACAGGAACGACGCCTTCTGCTCGGCGTCCATGTCGAGCTCGCCGGTGGTGTAGAAGAAGATGGCGTCGAAGTAGTCCAGGTTCTTGCCGTTGGCCGGCAGTTTCTTCTTGGTGATGAGCTGCGTGTCGGTGCGGATGTAGGTATCCCACAGTCCGGTTTCCTGCCCCAGTTTCCAGATGGTGGCCAGCCCGTGCGAAACCGCGTCGTGCTGCCAGCCGGTGGAGCGGCCCACGGCCAGCACTCTCTTCTTCTTGGGTTGCGCGAGCGCGCACACCGAAAGCGCCAGAACCAATCCGGAAACGGCAAGGCCTCGGGGAATCCTCATACTGCCAGCTTACACCTTCAGGACCCGGCGCAGCGTGAACGCCTCCGGATTCATGTTGGCCTTCTCCAGCCTCTTCCAATCGTCGTCGACATGGATGAATTTCCCGCTGATGTGATTGGAGCGCGCCGAGGCCAGAAACTTGGCCAGCTCGACCTGCTTGTCGGGAGCCACGCCGCCGGTGATCCGGACCCGCTCGGCCTGCTCCAGCTCCTTCTGCCCGGCTTGCTTGCCCGCCCGGATGATTTCGTCGGTCATGTGGGTGTAAGCGCCGCCCGGCCCCAGGCAGTTGACCTGTACATTGTGGTCGCGCACCTCTTCGGCCAGGGTCTCGACCAGCCGCACCACGCCCGCCTTGGACGCGGCGTAGGCCGTGAAATTCGGGCGCGGAAAGCCCGCGCCTCCGCCGGCCAGTACGATGATCTTTCCCGAGCGGCGGTGGATCATCTCGGGCAATACGGCCAGGCAGGCGTGCATCACGCCGGTCAGGTTGGTGTCGACGGCCTCGGCCCACGCCTTGGGCTTGGTGTGGGCCAGCGGCCCGATCGGCCCCTGCGAGGCGGCGGCCGCGATCAGCACGTGCACGGCGCCGAACTGCACGCGCATCCGGTCGACGGCGGCCGAGACTTCTTCGAAATCGCGCACGTCGGCGCGCAGCCGGATAGCATTGCCGCCGGCATGTTCGATCTCCAGCTTGGTGAGATCCAGCTCCGCTTTGCTGCGCGCCAGCAGGCCGATCCGGGCCCCGGCGGCGGCGAATCCCATCGCCAGGCGCTTGCCGATCCCCCGCCCCCCGCCCGTGATGAGGACTCCCTTGTCCTTGAGTGTGTCCACGGGGCTCTAT